>LFWW01000033.1 GCA_001273385.1 miscellaneous Crenarchaeota group-6 archaeon AD8-1
CTCGTGAACATGGAATCCCTAGTAATCGCGTGTCACTAGCGCGCGGTGAATACGTCCCTGCTCCTTGCACACACCGCCCGTCGTTCCACCCGAGTGACTCTTGGGTAAGGCGTGGTCTTACTTGGCTGCGTCGAATCTGAGTTTTGCAAGGGGGGAAAAGTCGTAACAAGGTGGCCGTAGGGGAACCTGCGGCCGGATCACCTCCTAAGAAATAAATACCTATCTGGAGAAGCAAGGAATGCTCACTTTAATGTCAAACCCTAAATCATATAAAAAAGTTAATTTATGTCATAGTTTTTATGTTGGAATTTGCTTGTTTTTAGGTAAAAGCATATATTTTATCTCTTTTTTTAAAAGTTGAATCTAAGGCGAAAAAATGAAATTAGCAGAAAAAATAGATCGAATAAAAAAAGAAAAGAAAGCTATTATTTTGGCTCATAATTATCAGAGACCAGAAATCCAAGACATTGCTGATTATATTGGTGACAGTATTGAATTAAGTCGGAAAGCTATGGAAGAAAAAGAAGCTGAAATAATTGTTTTCGCAGCAGTAGATTTTATGGCTGAATCAGCAGCTATTTTAAATCCAAAAAAGAAAGTATTACTTCCTTCATTGGGTGCCAGATGTCCAATGGCACAGATGTTAACTCCTGCCGAAATTAAAAGATATAAAAAAAGATACCCTAATGTCCCTACAGTGCTTTACGTTAATACTTTAGCATCATCAAAGGCTCAATGTGACATATGCTGCACCTCAGCTAACGCAGTAGAAGTTGTAAAATCATTTAAGTCAGATATCATTCTATTTGGACCAGATAGAAATTTAGCTGACTATATTTCAGAAATTACACAAAAGAAGTTGATCACTATCCCTGAATGGGGGTTTTGTCCAACTCATGTGCTCTTCCAACCTGAAGATGTTATATTTTTGAAGAAGCAATATCCTGATGCTAAAGTTATGGTACATCCAGAATGTAGTTCAGAAATGAGAAAAGTGGCTGATTTTGTGGGTAGTACATCGAAAATGTGTAATTATGCTAAGAGAACTAATGCTAAAACAATAATTGTTGGAACAGAAAAAGGGCTTTTGCATCGTCTTAAAAAAGAAAATCCAAATAAAAAATTCATTTTAGCCTATGATGATGCGGTTTGTCCAAATATGAAATTAATTACACTGGAAAAAGTTTATGCTTCTTTGAAAAATGAACAACATGTAATTAATATTCCTATTTCAATTGCAAGAAAAGCTAGAAAATCTTTAGAAAAAATGTTTGAATTGAATAATTAATGAATTATACCGAGACAATTATTGTTTTGAGTATTTTTACCCCTTTTTTAGTAGTTAATTCATTACTAAGATGGCGGATTTCGGATGCTTTACCTTTAACAGCTATAGCTTCAAGACAATCTTGATCATTAATATGGATATGCATAGTTGAAGATATTATTGATGAATTATGATGCTGAGTTTCAGTTAAGGTTTGTTCTAACCCTTTTGTATCATGATCATAAACCATTACTAAAATACCTCTTTGATCTGCCTTTTCTTTCTTTAACCATTTTTTATCAGATAAATAAAGACGAACTGCATCTTGAATTGCTTTGGATCTATTATTGTACCCAATCTTATTTATGATTTCATCAAATTCTTTTAGGAGTTCTGGAGGGAATGTAACTCCTACTCTCACAATTTTTTGCATAATCTTCACATATTAAAGTTGCAAAGGGTGACTAAAAACTTTTAGAGAAGGATTAGATAAATTTATGAAAGTGTCAAGTTGAATAAAGTAATGCAATTTAAATCGAATTCTTTAATAATAGTATAAATTCAAAAATCATTTAAAAAAATTTATTAGGATTCACTATTGGTTTATAATTTTTTATGAGAAAGATACAATAGTAGTTTTTCTTTTTTATCACAGAGACAAAGTTTGAAAGATAATATAGATTTAGGAATTGCAAAGAATAGATTGCAAAGCAAGGAGTTAACATTAGTTATCGTAAAGAATAAAGAATTAATTTTTGAAACCAAAAAAACTGGATTAATAGGCTTTATTGAAGCAATAGAAATGAATGGAATTTTGCTTAAGAATTCATCTGTTGCCGATAAAGTAGTAGGAAAAGCAATAGCATTTTTATGTGTTTATTCAAAAGTTGTTTCTGTTTATGCCGAAGTTGTGAGTGTTGAAGCAAAGAAATTATTGGAAAAAAATAAAATTATGCTTAAGTGGTCTATGATTGTAAAAGAAATTCTTGATACCAAAAAGAATACAACTTGTCCTTTTGAGATGAAAGCCAAAAATATGGATGATCCAATACTATTCTATTTTGAGTTAAAAAATTCAATAAATATTAAAAATTGTAAGGAAAATCTCAATTGATCCTATCACGAACAGTTTATATCATAGAAAGTAGAGAATTTAATATTATTATGAGGCGAGTTAGTAATGAGCAATGGACCTTTTCATGTTACAGATGAAAATATTGGTGAAACACTAAAAAATAATAAATTAGTTTTAGTTGATTTTTGGGCTGGTTGGTGTGGTCCTTGCAGGGCGTTAGCTCCAACTATTGAAGAATTAGCTAAAGATTATTATGGAAAAGTATTAATTGGAAAATTAGATGTCGATTCTAATCCTAAAACTGCTGAATGTTATCAAGTCTTTAGTATTCCAACCTTAATATTGTTTAAAAACGGTATAGAAATTGAGAGAATGGTTGGTCTCTGTGCAAAAAAAAATATAGAAGTCATTTTGCAAAAGAATCTAGAAGCATAAATCATTTTTTTATTTTTTCATACATTTTTTCTAAAGTCCATCTGATGCTAGATTTCAGTTCTTTTAATCTCTCAAAATCAACATTCTTTATAATTATCTCTCTTAGTTGGTCTCCTTCAGTTATAATTTCAAAAGTGAGTGAATCCTCTGGAGATAAGACTCTATTAGTAACTAATTCTTCATCTTTTTGTTTCATCTTCATAAGAACTTTATTTACTAAAAAACTGTGAAATGGGGGAGTTTTTACATCAAATTTCTTAGTTTCGTCAGGAAGAACATACATAACTTTTTTTTGTATGTGTATTATTGCCAAGGATTCACCAGTTTTTGTTTTTAGTGGAATAACATTTTCATCCTTTTCTGATTGATATATTGAAGCTTCAAATTTTTCTAAAGATTTTGATGTTTTTTTTGGAATTTCAATTTGATTTAGATCAGGATTTTTAGGTTTTATCTCGATATGTTTAAAACTTTTTTCAATAATTATCAAATTTAATATTTCTAGCGTTAATCTCAGATCTTTTAACTCGGATTCTAATTGGATGATTTTGTTTTCTAGTTTTTTTTTGAACTTTAGTAAATTTTTTAACTTTTCTGATTTAATTGACATCTATTTTTTGCTCATTACTAACTTATTCATGCTTTGTATTAATCAAATATTCGCTGTTTTTTAATTTGAGTTGAACCTTCTTGATTTATTTTATTTGATTTCGGTATATTTCGATAATTTCCATAGATGTTGTTGCATCTTCGGGATTTTTTTCTGTTCGATATTTTCTAGTAAATCTGGGAAAACGAATAGCTAAACCACGATTTTTTCTTATTGAGCCAAAACCACAAGTATGAATAGGACTCAAAGTAATTTCTGCACCAATTATCTCAAGCACCAATTTGGGTTCAAACCAAATTTCAGCATCAATTGTCGATATTACTCTAGGATGCTTCTTTGTAATAATATGATTTTTAAGAATGTTGAGAATTTTAATAAGATCTTCATCTGTAAAACCTGTCCCACATTTAGTAACTGATTCAAAAGTATCACATTCTTTATTATATGTGGCTAGAAGTAGAGTTCCATAAACCCCTGCTCGTTTTCCTCTCCCATAAAATGCTCCAATGATAACCAAGTCAGTTGTGTCAATCATTTCGCTATGATAGTCTTTTTTATATTTTATCCAAAGCCAACCTCTTGCTCCAGCTTGATATATTGAATAATTACCTGTAGCTTTACAAATCAATCCTTCTGATCCATTAGCTATTGCTTCTTCAAAAAAAGATTCTAATTCTTTTTTGTTTGTTGTGACAAAATTTTTAGCTAATTTTATTTTATCATTTTTTTTAAGAATATTTTCGAGAACTTTTCGTCTATCAAAATATTTTTTTGTTGTGAAATCTTCTCCGTCAACATATAAAGCTTCAAACAAAAATAATGAAACAGGATACAATTCCATAAAGCGAGTTACATTGTATTTGCGTCTTCTCCGCATTAATTCTTGAAATGGGAGCAAAGCTCCTGTTTGTCTATTAATTGCTACTATTTCACCTTCAAGAATTGCAGTATTTGAAACAATACTGGTTTTGATAAACTTAATAATATCAGGATATTGATTAGTTATATTTTCCAGTCGTCTAGAGTAGAGAGTTATTTGTTGTCCTTTTTTATGTATTTGAACACGTTCTCCATCATATTTGTATTCTGCTGAGCATAAACCATTTAGTTTATCCAAGATTTCTTCAGTTGATGATAAGCGTTCTGCTAGCATCGGTCTTATAGGCTTAAAAACTTCTACCTGAATTGTATTTATTCCTTCTAGACCAGTCTCAGCTATTTTCTGAGCTACTTTACCTAGATCAGAAGAAATATTATATGCTCGCTCAATTTTTGGTCTATTGTTTTTTCCTCCTCCATAGGATATTGCTAATGCATCCAACACAGTCATATCAGCTATACCTAATCTCAAATTTTGAGTTACTGTACGCATAAGATATTTTGCTTCTTTGGGGGAAGCATCCAAAAGTAAACCAGAAAGTAAGGATATTTTGACATTGATGGCTTTTGATCCAACTGTTTTTGCCATTTTTTTGAATGTTTCAAAAACTTTTTCTACAGTAAGGGTTCTTTTAAAGAAGCTTGTTTGGATTCTTTCAGATATAAACTCAAAAGCTGTCTTGCCGATATCACCACTTTTTTTAAGATCATTCTCTATTTGTTTTTGATCTCGACCAGAAGCCTTTGATAAAGATTTTATTGCGAGTTTCTCAGCAATCCCAACTTCTAACCCAACAAAATCTGGACATATTTTTCCTTGAGTTAAATAAATCACTTTATCAATTATTTCTTTTGGAGTTTCTCTTAACAAATCAACTAGAAAATCGATCATCTCTAGTCTTTTCGAAGTCGATTCAATTTTTTCATATGCATCAGCAATTATTGAGTAATTCAATTGTTTTACCACAATTAACTTTGAAATTTCTTTTGTTTATTGAATTGAATGAATAAATTATAATTTTTTACTCATTTAAAATAATTTATTGATTTCATTATCTTACATTATCTTATAAATGGAATAAAAATGTAATAAAATCTTTGATCTACTTCAATTTTTTATTGGTCTATCAGAAAATACAATTTAGATTCTTTTTTCAAGTTTTTTAAGTAAATTAAAAATTATTTTTATTTGAATTATTGAATTATTTTTTTAAAGAGCTGCTATTAAAATAAAGATCAAGATATATCTGTATAATATTAAAGCGTGAGATATAGAAACAAATACTTTGAAGAAATTCAAAAAATAGACGCAAAAATAATTTATAGAAAGATAATTAAGAAAAGCATAGAAGAATTAGAAAAGGTGAAAAATAATCGAATTAAAAATTGACGTTTCTGAATTAAAGGGAGAAGGAAAAGAGATTATTCAAAATCTAGCAGATTTCATAAAAAGTAAATCCATTGGAAAGGTTGATGTTCAGGATAAAACAATTAATATTGGAATTGAAAATAAAGAAATTTCCAAAAATTATATTCGAACCTTAGTGAAAAAATTCCTTCATAAATCAAAATTAAAAGAATATTATAGAGTATTAAGAAGCAATGAAGATACTCTAATTGTAAAAGAAAGAAAAATCTATGAAGAATAAATATACAATAAAGGTAAAAAAATAAATTCGTTAATTTAACGAACCCTTAGAATTTATTTTTTAAAAATTCTCTTGGGAATTTGCCAATTTTTTTTATAACCACAATATTAGATTTTTTAATAGATAAAGATATAAAACTTTATAGCATTTCAATGAAAAAGAAAGGCGCAGAAATTAATGAAATGCCAAATATGTGGCCGAGAAGAACTTTTACCATTCCAATGTCCTTATTGTAGCAAACAATTTTGCACTTATCATCGTTTACCGGAAAACCATAAATGTAATGAAATGGATTTAGTTTACAAATCTAAAAAAGAAGGCAACATGATTTTAGGAAAAACAAACTCTTTCAAATATGATTTCAACTATAACAAATTTTATCGACCTAAAAGCAAGATATATTTTAGTTATAAAGAAATTAAACATCTAATAATAGCAAGTCTATTAGTGATAGGTGTAGGCCTATCAATTGGTTTTTATGCATTTACATTTACCAGACAAGGAATATTACATATGGCAATTCTTGCGTTTATTCTAACTACTTCTTTTTTTATTCATGAAATCGCTCATAAAATTATTGCTCAAAAAACTGGATTGTGGGCTGAATTTCGTTTAACTCTTTGGGGTTCCTTGTTAACTATTGTGTTTATGATTTTACCTGTTATCTTCAAAATAATTTCTCCAGGAGCAGTTATGATTTCAGGATCAGCCAAAAGACACGAGATTGGAAAAATATCGATAGTTGGTCCCTTAACAAATATTATACTTGCATGCAGTTTTATTGGATTAATGTTTTTGTCTCCGACTTACAATTGGATTTTTATTATAGGTGCACTCTTTAATTCTTACATAGCACTCTTTAATCTTATTCCTTTTGGAATTTTAGATGGATTTAAAGTATTTAATTGGAACAAAATAATTTGGTTAGCTACCTTTTGTGCTAGTTTAGCTCTTACAATTATATCTTATTCCTTTGCTTAAAAATAATTATTGAGATATATATCGATTTATATCAATTCTATAGTAACATGTACTTCCTCAGGTACTCTAATACGCATAATTCTTCTCATCACACGTTCCTCAGAATCAATATCAATCAATCTTTTATGAATACGCATTTCCCATCTATCCCAAGTCGGAGTTCCTTCTCCTGAAGGAGCCTTGAGAGTTGGAACTCTAAGTCTTTTTGTAGGAAGAGGTACTGGTCCATTTATCTTTGCACCGGTTTTTTGGGCGATTGCCTTAAGTTCTCCACATACATCCTCTAATTTGAGATAATCAGTACTTGTTAAGCGTATTCTCGCTTTTCTTACCATTTTTCGCCCATCTATCCTAATTCTTTAAACATTAAATTAACTACCTTAGACATTTAAACGGAACATAAAAACTTATCGACGATTTTTTATATACAATTTAAAATAAAGAGGAAACAGAATTTTTAATATTAGTTAAGACAAGATCTTACAATTGGAGCAAATTCCGTTATGTCCAAGAAAACCGAAATCAGTTTTCCAACTGAAAAAATAAAAGAGGGAAAAATAGAAGTTATTGTTCCTAAGCTTAATGCTTACAAATCTAAAGCTTCAGATTATGCTCCATCTAAAGCACCAGTTTTTTATAATCCAATTATGGAATTAAATCGAGACTTTACTATTTTAGCAGTTAAGAGCTTTCAAAAGATCATAAAAAAAGATATCGTTTTTTGTGAACCATTAGCAAGTTCAGGTATAAGGTGTGTTCGATTAGCTGCTGAAGTTCCACATATTAAAAAAATTATTCTCGGAGATATTAATTCAAATGCAATTAAATTATCAATCATCAACGTAAAAGCAAATGGTTTTGATAATATAATTAAAATTTACAATAAAGACGCAAACCTTCTCTTAAGTCAATATGGAGCACCTAAAAAGAGATTGGATGTAATTGATATAGATCCTTTCGGATCGCCCGTTTTATATTTTGATACAGCTTTGAGAGCCCTATGTAATAACGGGATGTTAGCCATTACAGCTACTGATTTAGCTCCATTATGCGGTGTTCACCCAAAAGCTTGTATAAGAAAATATGGAGGAAAACCTTTGCGAACTGAATATTGTCAAGAAATTGCGATTAGAATTTTATCAGGATGTATCATTGCCACTGCAGCCAAATATGATATTGGAACTCGTTTGCTATTCAGCTATTCAAGTGATCACTATCTCAGGGTTTATGTCCAAATAAAATACGGCGCAAAAGAAGCTGACAAGAGTATTGCAAGTCTAGGTTATTTAATACATTGCTTTGGCTGTTTCTACCGTGAAAGTGTAAAATATCCATTTTCAAAAAAAATCGAAATATGTCCCAAATGTGGTTCAAAATTAGATTGGTCGGGCCCCCTTTGGCTTGGAAAAATTTCTAACAAAGAATTTTGTGAAATGATGGAAGAAGAAAATAAGTATAAGGCTTTCAAAAATAATAGAAAAATTAGAAAATTTTTATCATTATTGAAGGCTGAGGAGGACGGTCCGATAACTTATTTTGTTGTTGATAAAATTTGTGATAAATTAGGATTGCCTGTCCCCTCAGTTGTCAAAATTATTCAAAAACTACAGGATGATGGTTTCACAGCTCTTCCAACACATTTTAACCCTAGAGGAATAAGAACCAATGCTCAAGCATCAAAGGTAAAAAATTTAATAAAAAAATACGCATTAGAACAAGTTAATAATAAAAAATAGTAAAATTATCTAATTTATTATTAAAGTTATTAGGAGCATAATTTAAAATTATACATTATATTTTTTTTCAAATTTCTAACAAATAAGAAATTTATTACCAGATTAATTAAAAAAAAGGTTTAAGAGTAGATAAAGAATAGTTAGAGCAAAGAGTGAGTTGAAATGGAAGACAGAATTGCTGTTATTGGAGCAGGAATAATGGGTGGGGCTATAATAACTAGTCTTAGAAAAGGAGGATGCAAAAATAAAATTATTGCAACTGATATTCGTCCTGAAAAACTAATGGAATTGGAAAAGCTCGATATATCTACAACTGTTGATAACTTAGAAGCAGCAAAAAATTCTGATATAATTTTTATTAGCGTTAAACCAAGCGACATTGAGAACGTTATGAAAACAATTAAGAAAGAAATAGATGAAAAGTTAGTAATTTCAGTGGCTGCTACGGTTCCATTAGAATTTTTATATAAATTCATTCCTGAAGCAAAAATTATAAGAATAATGCCAAACGTTGCTGCATTGGCTCAAGCATCTTACACAGCCTATTGTTGTGGTAAAAACGTTAGTATGAAAGATAAGAATAGGGCAATTAGGCTTTTTAATTTATTTGGTAGAAGTGAGGAAGTTAAGGAAAAATATATGGATGCTATCACAGCACTAAGTGGAAGTGGTCCTGGCTATCTTTCTATCATTATTGAAGGTTTGATGTATGCCGGATTAAAAGTAGGATTGCCACGAAATATTGCTTTGAATAGTGCTGCCCAAACAGTTTTAGGAACTGGAAAATTGGTCTTAGATCTTCAAATGCATCCAGCAAAAATAAAAGACATGGTTACTACACCCGGAGGAACAACAATAGAAGCTATATATGAACTTGAAGGAAGTCAGATAAGACAAGCTTTAATGAACGCAGTTAATCAAGCTGCAAAAAAGAGCCAGCAGATTCGTGAAAAACTGAATGTGTAAATTAAGAAATAGAGTTAGATAATGTTTAAAGCTGCCATTTTTGATTGGGATGGGACTCTTGCCGATACAAAAGAAGTTATTATAGCTTCATTTCAAATGGCATTAAGAGAAATTAATTGTAGTCCAGATAGTAAAGTAATTGAACGATTAATTGGGATAGGATCTTCTCAAACATTTAGAGAAATCTTAAGAATTGAAAATATTAGTTTTGATGAGCAATTAATTGACTCTCTTGTTAGAATAAAAGTTAAGAATTCAATTGAATTATCTAAGGAAATCAAGTTGTTTAAAGGATCAAAAGATTTGCTAATGATTCTTAAGGATAAGATAAAATTAGGTTTAGCATCTATGAATAAAAGAGAATTTATTGATAATTTGTTAAAGAGGTTGGAATTAGCAGATGTTTTTGATGTGGTTGTAACAGCTGACGAAATAACTAAATCAAAACCTGATCCTGAAATTTTTGCTAAATGCTTAAAAGAATTATTTGTAAAACCTGAAAAATGTTGTATTTTTGAGGACTCAATTTTTGGGGTAAGAGCGGCAAAAAGTATTGGAGTTTCTTGTATTGCAGTTCTAACAGGTGCTTATAATAAAATGGAGATTACTGCAGAAGCTCCAGACTTAATTGTAACTTCTCTAAATGAAAAACAAAAGATTTGGAAATTCTTATTCCAATAAAATAAAGTTATTTTTTAATACATTCATATTTTGAATTAAATTTTAGTCTTTACGTTAATTTCATTAATAGAAGATTCTTCCAGAAGATTTATTTAATTTTAATATAGAAATTGATTTGCTGGGAGGAGAATGAGAGAAGAGGAGTTAATGTTAATTAGGAATAATTTATGTAATCATTTGCAACATAGAAACTATAATCAAAAAAGATTAGATATTCTTAATGGATTTCAACTCACCTTAATTAGATGTATTAATTGCCACAAAGTTCTAAGTTTAGAAGCAAAAAAGATTAGGGAGTATGAAACTCAAACAAATAGTGATATTAGCCAATTTTCAAGATTTCTAATTTCAATTAAAATTTTAATTGATTCAACAAAAAAAATGATAAATAAATTTCGGATTCAAATAAAAGAACATGTTTGAATAAAGGCGTTATTTAAATTAAAATTAATAATTGATTTTCTTTGGTATAATAAGGCAAGGCTAAAATTGTTGTTTTCTCTAAAAAAATTAATTTAAAAAAATAAAAGAATTTTTCATATTCGTTTTTTTATCTACTGAACTAAAACAATTTTTTATACAATTCAAGACAAATATAGTTTTAACTTCTGTTTTGGGGGTTTTTAGACAACATTCGCGGAAGCATGTCCTGGATATTCTCTAAAGCAGGGAAAAAAGTGGAAAGTACTGAAAAATTATTAACTGATATAGTTAACACAACAAACTAGGATATGAAAAAACCATTAGATATTAAATCTGCAAATTTTGAAGGAACTAAAATCTTGAAAGAAGCTGAATGTTACAGCAGATAAAAAATTATTAGAAACGCTTGCGGAAGTATAAATGATTTAAGAATAAACGAAAAAACGGATTTAATAAATTAGTATTCTAAACACCCATTTAATTTTTTTCACTTTCACCATACTCTCCCATCTATCTTGCATGTTCTTTTCTAAAAACCGTTTAAAAAGATTTCAACAGTAATTTCTTAACAATTCAAATAATAGGAAACAAAAGTTTGTATCAAAAAACTATAATCAAAACTATAGAACATAAACAATTGCTTTCATTAAATACTTTTAATGTAAGTCAATTATTTCCAGGATTCACCCTTGGAGATTTCGCAGTGCTACATGGGTCTCAATCAGTCTTGTCACTATCTTCTCTTTTATGTGTTAGAGCACAATTACCAACTCAACTTGGAGGGTTAGGAAGTAGAGTGGTGTTTGTCGATGGAGGAAATAGTTTTAAACTTTACCAAATAGCGCGCCTTGCGAGGTTGCATAAACTTGATCCAAAAAAAATTTTAAAAAAGATCCATATTGCAAGAGCTTTTACTGCATATCAAATCACAACACTTGTGCTTGAAAAATTAAAAGAAACCGTGAACAAATACAAAGCTAAACTTGTGATAATATCAGATATAGCGGGCTTTTTCTTAGATAAGGACGTTCCAGAGGATGAAGCATACCAAGTTTACAGTCAAGTGGTAGCTTACTTATCACGTTTTGCTAAAGAAAATAAAATAATGCTAATTGTTACTTTTCCATCTAATGCAAAAACTAAAAGAGAGAAAATACTTCACGATATAACTTGTAAAAGAGCAAATGTAGTAATAACGCTCAATCAATCAAAGTATGATCGTGAATTTGTTTTAGAGAAGCACCCTAAATATGTCTTAGGAACCGCAGACTTTCCTTCTGAATTTATGGATTTAGCACAATTTTCACATATAACAAGGAAAAGTCAAACAAAATTACTAAACTACTTTAAAAATAATTAATCTTTTCTGTAATATTTTCAGATGAAAAATTATTTTTATTCAGGATATTCGTTGATTTTTGAATTATTTCCAAAAATTCTTACTCTTCAAATAATTCAGTTTACAGTGATCAATATTTTTTTTTAAGATATTGTTTTTGTTGCACTCTTAATTTCACGAACTTTCTCAATTCAAATTCAAATTAATTAAATACTCTCTTCAAAAGGACTATTCGAGATAATCCTTAACCCAGAGAAAATCGGAAAATAGTATTTGCAGTTGATTACAATATAGATTCAAAATAGCTATTTGTTCATTCTTTTCTTCCAAAAACTTGCTATTTTTTTCCTTTTCTTTAGTTTTATTTGCTTTGAAAACTGGCTATCATAGTATTACTTATTGAAATCAGAAAAGCACCAATGATTACTCTAGATACCACAAAAATTTCATCTGTGTACCATATGTAATAAAAAAGAAAGTACAAAACAATCGCGCTTATTGTAAAACTAACACAGAAGATGATTAGCAATCTTCTAGTTTCAGAACTATACATCCTTAATATTACCCCTATCACAAAATTTCATTTCACTTTATTCTTGATAATATTTTATTTAATTTATTCTGTTTTCTTAGTAAGACAGGGAGGGCATATACATTCAAATGGAAGATCCTTTGTGCTGCAGATTTTTATATAATTACATTCAGAACATGGAAAATTTATGTTGCAAACTAAACATGTTTGAAGAAAGGAAATACGCTTTTCGTTAAGAATACTTGATAATGTGTCAATAAGTTTGTGTATGTTGTTATAGTTACAAATTTTGTAAGTTTTTTTTGCTTTATCATATTCTAATCCTAGTCTAAGCAAATTTATAAATTGACTTTTTTCAACAATAGGAAGCGAAAAAGAGTTTTAATTTAATATTACCATATTTAATTTTCCATTAAAGTTTTTTCATTCTAATTATATAATCTATTTCATCTGAATCAAAATTAAAACAGGTAATAGTAGAATCATCCCTCTTTTTTTCTAATAGAATTTTTATGAACGGAAGAACCTCATTTATTGCACTGATTTTTGAAAGATGGAGAGTGTGAGCAATTTTCTGGGAAATTGAATCAATTTTTACTCTTTGAGATTTAGTCCAAAAAAGCTTTATTATTCTTAGTGGCGGATACTCAAGATCGAAAGGTCTAAAAGATTCTGGAGAAATCGTGCTTGCGATCCAATTTTCGGTCCCTATTCTGCCCCGAAACATATCTGCTTGAGAAAGTAAATCATAAGCAGTAGCTAGATCATTCAATTGAGTATATCTATGGGGGAGATTATCACTTATTGAAAGAATAAAATCATCAAAATTTACACTTGAATAATTTAAAATTCTAGTCGCTTCTTCAGGTGATTTAGCTGAAAAAATTCCTTTAAGAGTATCAAACAGATTAATATCTTTAGCTCTGCTAGTAAGAATCATTGTATCTTTAAGATGAATAATGCCCCTTATTTTAGCTACAGTTTGTAAATCATTTATCGCTGATCGAACGTCTCCTTGACTATTTAGCGCAATTTTTTCCAATGCTTCGAATTCAGCTAGTATATTTTCATTTTTGCATATTTCTTGTAATAATTTAATTATTAATGGTGGACGAATCTTGTGAAAGCGAATTAATTTGCAGACTTTTTTTAGTGGTCTGATTTTTCTAAGATCAGGATCATTAGCAGCCATAATAACAGGAATAAGAGATTCATTAACGATTTTTATAATTGCGGGTATACCCCCACGGTCTTGTTGGCCAAAAACTCCATCAACTTCATCTAGAAACAAAAATATGAAGTAGTAGGCTGTCCAATTTTGTTTATAGTTTTTTTTGTCCTAGTATCACTAGCATTCATTTCTATTATTGAATATCCAAATTGATTTGCAACGGCAGTTGCTAATGAGGTTTTTCCCACTCCAGCCGGACCATATAGCAAAACAGCTTTTTTTCTTCTTTTTTTATCTTTAAGCCAAGTAGTGAAAGCAATTTTTGCTTCTTTGTTGCCTATAATATCAGAAATTTTTTTTGGTCGATATTTTTCAGTCCAATTATTTTCAATACTCAAACATTTTTACCTTATTATTTCTTATATTTTGAAAATTGAGCTAGGAGTGCACTTAGCTGAATATCGCTATTGGCTCCTTGGGTTAAACGAAAATCATATTCTCCAATAATATTTGTTAATTCTGCTTTTTCAATATTAGATAGATACGAAACTTTAATTAATTCTCTTTGTATCTGACGTACAATCTCTGATCCAGAAAAACCATATTGACCAATAAGATCATACATCAATTTTCTAGCTTCAATAAAATTGCCATTTAATGCCTTAGTAAGAATTAGTTGAACCTGTTTTGGATTAGCTTCTCCAATTACTTTGAGTACGGTTTGTTCTGTTATTTCACCTTCACCATAAGCTGCTGCCGTTTGTAAAGAGTTAATAGCATATCTTAGATCTCCTTCTGAATATTCGATTATTTTTTCAGCTACTTCTGAAGTTAATTGGATCTTTTCTTTTTGTGCAATATTCTTTATATGATTAATCATTGCTTTTTTTTCAAGCTTAGAAAAACGAAATATTGCACATCTACTTTGAATGGGTTCAATAATTTTATTGGAATAATTACAAATTAAAATGAATCTGCTAGTCCTTGAACTTGTTTCCATTATTCTTCTAAGAGCTGTTTGAGCAGGGCGAGTCATCTGATCGCTTTCATCTAATATAATTAGCGCAAAAGGTATATTCCCAAAGCTTGCTCGACTGTATCGTGAAAAATCTTTAATTCGTTCACGAACTGTATTTATTCCTCTCTCATCCGAAGCATTTAGTTCTAGAGTGAAGGTTTTCCAGTTATCTCCAAAAAGCTCACGGGCAATACATAGTGCAACTGTGGTTTTTCCAGTCCCAGGAATTCCTGCTAATAATAGATGAGGCATGGTTTTTGGATTTTTAAGAAAAACCTGAATGCTCTCAACAACATGTGTTAAACCAACGATTTCATCGAGTTTTTTAGGGCGATATTTCTCAACCCACATAAGATTATCTTTATTTAACAATTAGAGACCTCCAATAACTATGACAATTATCGTATAGAACTATTCTAATTTGCTTTTCTCTTATTTATCTTATTTACCCTATTCTTTTTGATTTTCTTTAAATGATATTTCAAAGGATTTCTTATTGAATTGCAAATAGGGTCGTTTGATCTAAGACATACATTATGAGTTTGCAATGTAGCACAATTATAAGTGATATAAGGTTCAATTACACTTCCAGATTTGCCAGCCAAATTTTCTATCTGATATCTAGTACGCTCTTCATTAAAATCACTCACTTTAGAAAATAATTTCACAATCGAATCTATTTCTATATCTTGATGAAGTAAATAGGTAACCAAAGTAAATCGTTCTACATGCGAAAGATGCTGACCATTGGATGCTCGTTTAATTAAAGAAGAAATGCAGGGAGGATATTCAGATTCTTTTGCTTTAACATTAACAATAATTTTTTCAAAATATTTTTTTCTTTTATTATATTCAATCTTTAATTCATTTATATCCTCTTGTAATTCGATTGGAAGATTTATCAATTCTTGAGTTATGCTT
>LFWW01000034.1 GCA_001273385.1 miscellaneous Crenarchaeota group-6 archaeon AD8-1
AATAAGCTTTTATAAGAATGAAAATGTGATGTTTACTAAAAAATAATCGCTCATAAGGCGAAGGCGCAGATTGAATGCCCTACATTAAAAAAATAGAAGTAAAAGGCTTCAAATCTTTCGGACCAAAAACAGTCAGAATAAATCTAGATAAAGGCTTCACAGCAATTACAGGTCCAAATGGAAGCGGAAAAACAAACATAATGGACGCAGCTCTATTCGCCCTAGGTGAACTTAGCACTAGAAGGATGAGAGCAGAGAACGCAGCAAAATTAATTTTTCATGGATCCGAAAAAGCTGGGTTGCAAAAGGGAAAAAGGGCTAAAGTAATAATACAATTTGATAATTCAGATAGCAAGATGCCTGTCGATACTCTCACAGTCACAGTTTCACGAGAAGTATTTAGAAATGGACAAAGTGTGTATAGATTAAATGGTAGAAGAATATCCAGAACACATATTCTTGAAATTTTATCAATGGCTGCAATAAGTAGTTCAAGTCAAAACATTATACCTCAAGGAAGCATAACTCGACTAACCGATATTACTCCTATGGAAAGAAGAAGAATAATAGAAGATCTAGTGGGTATAGCCCAATATGATTCTGAAAAAGCCGATGCTGAGAATAAATTGCGCAGTGCAGATATCTCAATACGTACAGCAATGGGAAGAATAGATGAAGTTCAAAAAAGGATTGATGATCTTGAACGGGAACGAAATGGGTTACTTAGGCATAATTTTATTCAAAAAGAAATTAAAAAATTCGAAGCAATTAAAATCTCTCATGAAATAACACAAATTAATCAAAAAATAGAGGGATCCTCAGCTCAAGTCGAAAAACTAGAAAATAAAATTAATAAATTTAAATCTTTACGCGAAACTCATCGATCTAAAAGGAGAAAAATTGAGGAAGATTGGAGAAAATTAAGTGCAGAAATTGTTGACGAAGGTAGTTCAAAAGTTCTAGAAATCCAGATCAAAATAGGTGAACAAAGATCGAATTTAACTGAACTCAACACAAAGATAAGTTCAGGAAAAGCTAGTTTAGATAGTCTAAGCAGGGTAAAAGAGAATATTTCAGATCAAGTGATATCAATTCAGAATGAGATTAAAGAGAATCGATCAAGAAATAAAACACTTCAAAAAAATATTGAAAAAATCCAATTAGAGATTAATAATAAAGAAAAAGAGCATGAAGACCTATCAACCCAAACAGCTCAGCTTTGGGGAGGATTAGGAGAGAATAATAAAAGGATAAGAGAGATTGAACAGAAAATCCAAAATAACTATAAAAAACTCTCAATTTTAAGATCAGAAAAACTGAAAGATCAAAACATAATACAACTTACTTCCAGAAGAAAAAAAGAGTTGGAAGAAAGAAAAACAATTTTCAATCAAACCTTATCTGAACTTGAAAAATCCCTTATTGAACTCGAGAAAGTACAAAAAGACCAAAAAATACAACTCAAACATCTTGATCAAACAATAGCGAGAAGAAATGCACAGAGAGAAGCAGTAAAAAGCGAGATTTCTGAAGCGGGAAAAATTGCTAATTCTGCAAAGGCAGCCGTAATTGAATTTGTAACGCAAAGAGAATTAGCTGAAACTGTTGCAGCTGAAGAAAGAGCCTTAAGAAGCATAGAAGAACTGGCCGAAGTTGGAGGAATATCAGGAGTTGAAGGGCGATTAAGAAATCTAATCAAAATCGATAAAAATTACAAAAAAGCCATAACAGCATCTTCTATTGGATGGCTGGATGCATTAGTTGTAAAAGATTATGATACAGCATTTACATGCACAGAAACTCTTCGAAAAATGAAACTTGGAAGAATAAAAATAATTCCAATGGAAGGAACTTCAAAACCAAAAAAACAAAAAATCTCGAATCGCAGAGGAATAATCGGCGTTGTATCAGATTTTATTAAATATAAACCTGAATTTGAATCAGCAGTAAATTTTGTTTTTGGAGATACATTAATTGTGACTGATGACAAAACTGCTTTTTCAGTAGCAAATGAGGGACATCGGGTTGTCACTAAAAAAGGAGATTTATATGAGTCTGGTGGAGCTTTTGAGAGTGGCTACTATCGTGCACCAATAGATTTTTCAAAAATAATTCCAAGCGAAAATGCGATAAAAAGTCTAGATGAAGCTGTTAACTCGCTTCAACAACATCTTTCCCAAAGAGATGGAGACGTAACATTCTTTGAAGAAGAGATTGAAAGAACCAAAATAGAGAGCGCTAGATTGTTTGAGTCAATAACAACCCTAGATAAAGAAATAGAAAGAGTTAAACGGAGTGTAAAAAGAACAAACAAAAACATTGATCGTATTGATAAATATATTAATAAAATTGAAAAAGAGATTGAAGACAAAAAAATCCAAATTGGAGTCTATAAATCTGCAAAAAATACAATCCAAAAAGAAGAAAAAAATCTAAATATAGAATTGGAAGAATTGAGAAGTAAAACTGATCTTGCTTACATCCAAGAATTGGAAGTCCAAAGAGAAAAAATTGGGGAAGAAATAATAAATCTCAGACAAACTCTTGGCTCTATCCAGACTGAACAAGCAACAATTCAATCTCAATTTGATAAGGTTTTAAACCCAGGAAATAAAAATATTAAGATTCAACTTTCCAAGATTAAACAACAAGAAAAAAGAACACAAAAAGAGGGGGAAAGTGCCCTTAAACAGCAAGAAATTCTCAAAATTGAACTTTCAGAATCAGAAAAAAGACGCAATGAACTCTCTAAAGCAGTTTTATCAGCAAGAGAAGAATCTGAAAAATTCACAACTCAAATAGACTCACTTGATTTAAAATTAAGAGATATAGATAAGGAATATGAAGATACAGAAAGTCTTCTTAATCAACTTAAGCTTAATGTTCAAACTAATAATCTTCATCTTCAACAATATCAAAATCAGCTCATTCAAATAGGATATGAAAAACCAGTTGAAACTACAAGCAAACAAGTTGAGGAAGCGGAAACAACTATACAAATGATGCGTTTTGAGCTTGAACGAATAGGAGCTGTGAACCAACTTGCATCAGATCATTACTCAGAACAAATTTCTAGATACAGAGAATTATCTTTGCGTTTAAATGAACTTGAAAAAGAAAAACAAGCAATAGTTAATTTTATGGAAGAAATCGAAAACAAAAAAAGAAAAGTCTTCTTAACTGCTTTTGATAAAATCAATACAAATCTTACTGAGTATTTCTCAAAACTGACCGGGGGAGGAACAGCAAATTTAAACCTTGCAAATCTCGAGGAACCATTCGAAGGTGGAATTGATATGATGGTAGAATTTCCAGATAAACCATCAATAGTTGTAAGTGGTGCAAGTGGAGGTGAAAGATCTGTTTCTGCTGTATCCTTCATATTTGCTTTAAAAGAATTCAGTCCAGCCTCATTTTACATCCTTGATGAGGTTGATGCACATCTTGATGCTTTTCATACATCAAAATTAGGTGATCTTCTTCTTGAGGAAGCAGAAAAGACTCAATTTATTGTTATAACTCTTAGACCGGAAATTGTAGCCAAAGCTCAAAAAGTCTTTGGAGTATATGAGCGAAACGGTGTTTCCCGCATAATAAGCCCTAAAGCATTGATCAGGGATAATTAATGTCAAAAACAAAAAAGCCTTTTTTTCTCAAACCTCCTTGGAATATTCTCTTTGAGATAAACAGGCTAGAAAAATTGCCTCCTTGGAGTGTCAATATTGCTTATCTGCTTGGATCTTTTCTTTCAGAGATGGAAAATAGAGGAGAAGTGGATTTTAGAGCTTCTGGGATCGCTCTAGATTCATCAGCGCTCATATATTTAATGAAATCGAAGTTACTACTTTCCCTTCAAGAACCACCACAACCACCAAAGTTACCAACAGGATTTATTCCTCCACCTCTTTTTTTACCCTTAAGGCAGGAATTAACTTCAACGACTTTACAGAATCTTTTGGATGTACTTGATGAGGTCTTAAAGGGAGAGAAAATTCATCATATTGAAAAGATAGCCAAAAAACCAGTGTTACCTTTAGCAATAGATGTTTTGCCTGAATTTCAAATATTTTTGAATGAACTCGAACTAGAAATGGAAAAATTGTATCAACTTTTATGTGAAAAAGTTGGAACTACTGGAATTATCGAGTTTTATATTTTAATAAAAGACAAACCCAGACTTGAGGCCATAAATACGTTTATTCTTCTGCTATTCTTAGCACAAAACAATAAAGTAAATTTGTGGCAAAACGAAGAAACAGAAGAATTATTCATAGTATTAGGGGAACTAGAGATTGGAAAAGAACAAACAACGTTTAGTTAAAGTAGATAAAATACAGCAAAAAAATAGTTTAGATGAGAAAGTTAGCAAGAATTTGCTACTTTTAGAAGCGGCATTATATGTTGCAGGAAGACCATTAGATCTTAAAGAGTTATGTTCAGTTTTAACCACAAGATCAAAAAATAAAACAAAAAAATATTTGAAGTTACTAATTCAAATTTATTCTTCCAGAAAAACTGCATTTGAAATAATTGAATTGAAAGAAGATCGATATGTTTTGCAGCTTAAAGCTGAATATACACACTTAGTAAAAAAACTTGTTAACAGACCATTGCTATCTTCAGGTCCTCTAAAAACGCTTTCATATATTGCTTACAGACAACCAATATCACAAAAAAGAGTTATTGAAGTAAGAGGTCAACATGCATATAGTCATGTGAAACTGCTAAAAGAAATGGGATTAATCACAGTTGAGAGAAGCGGGCGATCCCTAGCTCTCAGGACAACCGATTATTTTGCTGATTATTTCGGTTTAGCATTAGAAACCGCCATAATGAAAAGAGAGCTAAAAAAAATATTTGAAACCGAATTTAAGGAAGAGAAATAATACCGAAACGGATACGTTTAAATCCGCGTTTAAATCCGAAAATCCTGAACTATATCCGAAAACTTTTTTCATCATCTTAGCTTCCTGAAAACTTTTTTTTCGTCAATCTCCTGGAAGTATGTCCATCCATCCTCAGCGAGTTGCCTTACTTCTTTAATAGTTGTAGCTACAGCAGAATAATACTTGTCGCTTCCAAAGTCCACCAGGTGTGTATAGCGTTCTGTGTTTACCACACTCTTATGACCCAAAGCATATTTGACGTAGCTAAGGTTTTTTGTGTGTCTCAGGGTTTCGGTAGCATAGAAGTGTCTGAAGGTGTGTAGATGGATTTGAAGGAACCTTGGATTGTTCTGAGTATTTGCTAGTCGTTTTCTTAGGTTTTGAAATATTACTCTAGCATTGTCAGGTTTTAGGTTAAAGACATATACATCGTTTCTTTTGGGCAAAGCATTAATCATAGCAATAGTTTTCTGTGGAACCTTGACGGTTCTGTTTCTGGAATCCTTTTCTGCATTGTTGATGCTAATTTTGTTCTTCTCAGTGTCAACGTCTACCCAGCTTAGTTTACAGAGTTCTCCTACTCTGCCTCCTGTTGTCAATGCAGTTTGAAGAAAAGTAGCAAACCGTTTTCGAGCTGCATTAATAAGAGCTTTCATTTCATCATGGGTGGGTAGAAAGGGTTCTTTCGGTTCATATTTTACTCTTATTGGTTCCCAGGATATTTTCATTATTTTCGTGTAGCTTTTATAACATGTTACCCATTGCCATTTCCTTGCTTTTGTTAGAGATTCAGTAGCTAATACCGTTTCAAAACTATCAGGATCCTGAAGCTTCACACCTTTCTTCTGAATCAACCTTAACGTTTTTACTCTTAACGATATGGTGTTGTCGGCTAATCCTCGTTTTTTAAGAAGCCAAGCATAGTTCAGTAGGTTTCCGTCACCTGCACAGATTTTTTCTATTTTCTGTGCTGCCAATTTTTTCGCCTCAATGACGCATAATTGGTGAGTATTAATTGTCTGATATTCCTTAAATGATTTTTCAGAAAAACGATAACTACAATTCTTACATGAATAACGTTGAATATCCTTATTGTTTGGATAACGATGTCCATTTTTCAGAAACTTTTTTGAACCGCACTCAGGACAATGGTTAAAATTAGGAGATATCAAATCCTGTTTTTCCTTCAGTAGGTAATGAGAAATCTAATTTTTGGGAGAATTTCTCCAAAGATAACTTCTCTCTCTTATCCTGTATGTTGTTGTTTGTTTCTAGTTTTATATGATAATCAACAAAACTATTTTCTTTCATTAATATTCCGTTAGAATTATTAAACAAATTAGAATTAGTAGAGAGAGATATTTTCTCTTTGGAAGCTTTGGTATTATCAGTTCTTTCTTTATGTTGTGGACTCAATTGCGGAACTACAGATAATTGATTTAAGACAAAAAAACTTTTTTTTCCTCTTTTTTCTATGTGTGCAATGTTTAGAAGTTCAAAATATCCTTTTTTATAAGGAAGTTCTTGTGTGAGTTCTATTGATTTAAAGCTAAGACTTCCAGTAGAATATCTAGCAATTCTATCTATTTTTCTAATACTTCTCTTTGTCTCTCTTCCAAAATAAGCCAGCAAACTAGTTCTATCACAAATCCCCATCTCTATTTGAAAAAGAGCTTTTGCTTCTTTCAAGGGTAATGTTGTATAACCTTTTTTGATCATTATATGAGCAAATTCAATACATCTTCCCCGAATTGGACTGTTTCCTCGTCGTTTTTTTCTTTTAGGAGAAGTAGTAAAAGACAATGTTGTCAATTATCTCCTATTATTCTTTTTTTCATCCAAGGTTCTAACCAGCCGAAGGTATCATTTCGTAATGTATCACCATTCATTGCGATTGTTCTCCTTTAAGGATCAAAGTCCGAGAGCTTTCTTGTCTTCGTCTGAAAGAAAAGATAAACGAGCTAATTCTTTACGGATTGAACGTCTTATAAAATCAGATACATCTTCACCTCTAGCAATACAAATTTTTTCTATAAGAGATTTTAATTCTATTTCAATTCTTGCTCCAATGTAATTTTTTTTCATCGAGCTCTACCATGATAGAGAGAATTAGCTAATGTTTAATATGTAATCATTCATTAATGATTAATAGTGCATTACTAATGATTTCAGAAGAAGGTTCTTTGGAAAAATTTGATCTCTTAGCCAGAGAAATCGTCAGAGTACTTTTGGATCAAGACAGACCCATTAGAAATAAAGAAGTAATTAAAAAAATCCGTGAAAGAAGTGGTAAAAATCCAGAATTAAAAAAGCTTTTAAGAACTACTCCTGAAGATTCTTTTCGTGTGCAGATTACAAATCGATTACAGAGGCTTGTAGAGAAAAAAATTGTGTCAAAAAAAACGAAATCTGCTAAAAATGTTGTTTATTGGATAACCAAATCTGAAATGATAAAAGAGCAAGTAAACAAAGAAGTCTTTAAACATTCATTGAGTGGAAGACGTTTTCAAAAAGTTAAAATAAAAACAGAAAAAATTGTAAACAAATATCGTTCAGAAATAAATAAAAAAATAGAAAATAGACTTTTGAACTTTCTTGATAAGCTAAAACTTAGAGATCCAGCAAAAAGAGCTCTTTATTTGGCATTCATTGATGAATTAGATAAACAATATGATAGAGCTTCTGAAGTTTTTCTCGTTTATCCTACCGATATTCCTCCACCTCCTATTAATGAAGAGGATATTGAAGATTTTTACAATACTTTTCGAGGGCGTGTTAAAGCTTGGTCGGAAGAATTTAAGGGAGGAAAAAGTCCTGGAGTTAGTGTTGTTTTTCATTTTAATCCTATACCTCCTAATTCAGATGAGGAATACGATAAGTTAGTCAGAAAAGCGTGGTTTGAAGCTATGCAATTGGATCCAAATCTTCCATATTCGTCAGAAGCAAAAAAAATACTAGCCAAATATGATGAAGATATGAAAGATGCAGTTTATCTATTAAAGAAAACAGCCGAAGGAATGAAAACTGATTTAGAAAAAGCAAGAAAAAAGGGTTTATTATCACCTACCAAGTAAACCCATGAAGATATGGGGAAATTCTATACCCTTTTAACAGTTTCTTCTTCATCATTTCTAAAAATTTTTTAAATAAATAATTAATTTACCATTTATCCTCTTTTGCAGCTACGGTTTCTTTTATTGAATCTTCGATTTCTTTATAAATTTCTTTCTCGTTTTCTGAAACAATAGCTATTCCTTGCCCTTCCACCTTTTGGATTGCAAGAACTTTTTTTAATCTCTCTTTTTTGCTAGGTGGATTATATTCAACTGTAGTTTCCTTCACTGCATAAGCAAGGTTTTTTCTAAAGGATGAAACCTCGTATAATTCAACTTTTACAGCGTGAGATCCAGGTTTCACTCCAAAAAAGTCAAGTGTTGCCCTCAAAGAGAAATCGTCTGTTCTGCCAAATGTGTGAAGAATATCAAACTGAACAGATTTTACTTTGGTATTGTCAAACCATAAATCAGCCTTTAACTTTGAAAAAGAAACCTTAGAAGGCAACAAACTAAAATCAACTTTAAGAGCTAACTCATCCCTTTTGAAGTCTAAATCTAAACAAATGTTGTTAATGGAAATTTTCCTCTTCTGTTCAAGTACCTCTTTGCCAGATGCAAGTTCTTCTGAGGGTAAATTGTCCAGCCTTAACTGTTTGCTTGGTCCACTATCCACAAGCACTTTTTTGTTTGAAACTATTGAATTGTTTTTCTTACCCATGAAAAACACTTTAGAGAATTTTTGCAATATAACATCTTTGGAATGAAGTTATTTATGATAAATTCAGATTTTAAAAAGTTAAATTGAATGTAAAGGATTTGATATTGAATTAATACTTTGATTAAATCTACAAAGAGTTAACAATCACTTATAGAAGTTTGATGTCGAATGGCAAAACGAAAAACAGAGAAAGGATTTAAACAAACAGAAGTGGGGGCAATTCCAGAAGATTGGGATATTGATTTAATTGAGAATCTCGCCTCAATCACAACAGGTTCAAAGAATACTCAAGATAAAATTGAAGAGGGGATAAATAAAATAATTAATTGTTTAAAAAATGAACAAAATCCACAATGACTTATCATATTTCCTCTATGAAATCATAAATAATCTACGAGGAAGGCAATTAAGGAAAATAAGCAGAAAAAAGAAAAGTGAAAAGAAACAAATAGAAATTAGCGGTGAGGTGTCACTTTCAAAGAAAGATTAAAAATTAAGATAATGATCCAGTTCCCTTTATCTCATAAACGGAAATGCAACATTAATTGATGTTGTTTCTGTAAAGTTTTTGCAGAAAAAAACCTATTCAATATAACATATATTATATAATAAAGTGCAAAAACCATTCATTCATTCACTCAACTATCGTTTCAATCTTTTCTTCTTTGTTCAAATCAGAGTTTAAGATCAAACTTTCACCTCTCTAAATTCTCTAATTTTGTTTGATCCAAAAACTTTTTTCTCGATTCCTTCTTTGTTTTTTTAATCTTGTAAATCCATATTCAATTATGTAATACATTTTAAATATTATTTTTAATAAAAAGAGTCAGTAAGGTTAATCTTGGAAAAATTAAATTCTTCTAACTCGAGTACTGAGAACTCCAAAAAGCAGAAAACAAACAAGTACATTATTGGTACCATAGTATTGGTGCTTTTATTAGGATCTTTTTTTAGTTTTGGTATCGCTTGGTATGATCGTGCAAATAACTTTTCCTTAAAAAGGACAATTGAGATGCAAGATCAAAACAACACTCGTTTTTGGAGTGAAAAGGATGAGTTAACAATCGAGAATTATTTTCCTTTTTATTCCCGCTTCTTTAAGCCACTAATAATAAAAGAAATCTATACTATCACAGGAAAAGAGTTCAAAGTAATAGATAACACTGAGACTGAGTTGAAAAAGGAAAATATCACAATTAATTCTTATGAAATCGGCATAGCATTTGGAGAGGAAGAAATTGACATCCCATTTAAAGAAATTAGTCCAAAGGAATTTCCTCGAATAGGCACTTCTAAAATGGCTGTTACTAAAATTATTATTGATTGGAATTACAATAACACAGATCAGATTAAACTAAGGTTTGTTGCAGTTAAAGACATAGACGAACTTTATCATAAAGAAACAACATACGAAGAACCAATGATCACAAGAGGAGAATATTTAACATCTTATTTTACACCCTCAGTTCTAAGGGAGGTTTTACCCTATCTATTTTTTGTATTAGCGGGTATAGTTTTTTCTTTGATCTATCTCAACAAAATAGGAGATATTCAGGACTCTTTTAATTATTTAACCTGTAATTTTAATTTAGAAAAAGAGACTCCTAGTGAAAACTTGCGAAATAAACTAGAGGATTTGCAATATTTTCCGAAACAAATAGGAACTTTAAAAAGAATAATATTCGGATTAAGCATTCTTTTGTTTGAAGTTAGTATTAATAATTTAATTAAGAAACTCAAGGATGAATGTGAGTATTCGGATCAAACTGCACTTGCAAATACATTTTCTAACTATATTGAAGAATCACCTGTTAAAGTTTCCGATATTATTCCAGGACGCCAATTAATAGCCCTCGGATTAGGTTTTCTTACCTCTGTAGGAATTGGTTTTTCTTGGAATGTAGGTGCTGTTGTTCCCTTTCTTTTTGTTTGTGCTTTATTCTACTACTTTTTAAATTTAGGTTCGGCTTTGTTCTTGATGGGTAAATCAAAAGCTCATAGAAATTTTATTTTGATTTTGATTGGCATAGGTATTTTTGTTATTTTATTCCCTTCATTAATAGCAATATTTAGAATGTTTTAAATGCCGATTATTTTTTTCCCTTCTTTTGTATTAAATATATATTTTATAATTTTATATATATTTTTAGTGCATTATATTGAGATAGAAAGATAAAAAATCATGAAAATAATTCAACTTCAGGATAATATTTTTGTTTACATCTTTTCGATTTTTGAAGTAATCAAATAATAAAAAAACTAAAATTATTTTATTATTATGTATTTAATAGCGGTAATCTCTGTGATTGGAAAGAGATTTATTTTTCTCCATAAAGGTCTTGGCTGTAACTCAGATTTGGAAAATTCAGTATTTTCGACACATAATTCAGAGTATTTAAGTTATCTTGATAAACTTTTTAAAGAACTCTATGAGGGTACATGTAATAGCATAAATGTTAAAGTTAATGAAACACCAGATTTGAATCATTTTGATTCTCTGATTTCTGAGTTAGAATTTGCTCGTTACTTTTTAAAAAATAAAATGCAAGTAACTTTTTTACCCCACAACATCTTTCAAGGAAGAAAAGCACCAGATATGATGATATCTTCCTCTTCTCTGGATTCTTATGTTGAAGTAAAAAATATTCAAGTTGATGAGGCGTCTTGGAAATTTGGTATTAACATTGTAAAAAAACTGAATGATTTGGGATTCTGTTTTATGGTGGTTGTGAAGGCATCAAAAACATTGGCAACTCCTGCATATATTTATCAGAGCAAATATGTGAAAGATCAAACCCAAAAACAAGCTTTTATTTCGTTTCATCGAGAAATAAGACATGTGAAAACTGACTCTTCAAAAATTACTATTAACACTCCATTAGCAGAAGTTGATTTATACCCGACTAAGAAAAAAAAATCATACCTTGGAATAAGCACAATGTTAGAAGTAATAACTCAACCTCCAGACTATATTCAAAGAATAAAATATGATATACTTAACAAAACTATAAAAAGACAAGATTGGATAGATGATGAATTAAGAAAAAATTACATTATAGCTATTGATGATGGTTCAATATTTTTTTCCTTGGATACATATAATGCTGAACTTTTTGGACATGCCACTTATTACAGTCCGATAATCATTGGAGATACTACAGGTCGAATACCAGCCCCCCCAGTCCCTAGAATAAAAATTAATGACCAGATAAAACTTGCTATTAAACAGGGATGGAAGGATTATTTGGTAAGAATGTGTATTTTGCAAAATGGGAGATCAGTTATTCCCGAAAACAAAAGAGGATTATTTTTTAATGAGTCTATATTAAAAAACGCTACTGCACTGATAGTAAGGAACAGAAAACAATTTTGGTTATTGGCTAATCCTTTTGCAGAACCAAAAATAAACAATCCAAATATATTGAAGGAGTTTTCAGATGCCAAAATTGGATGGGAATAATATTATTATTTATTATTTATTCAACTTTTGAAGAGATAATTTTTTTTCCTATTAATTGAAAAAACTGGATTTATCCAAAAGCTAGAAGAGAAATTAGAGAAGCTAACTGAGATCAAATTGGAAAAAAATCGATTTTAAGATAGAATAAAAATGATTAAAGTTAAATTTTAATAGAATCAAATAGTCTAAACACTTAAAGAAGGGGGATTTTTAGATGAATAATAAGCTGATAATTGGAATTGTATTTTTAATAGCTGTTGTTTTAGTAGTTGTTATTGCAGTTCTTTTAGGTCAGCAGCCATCAAGCACTCAACCACCATCAAGTAATCTGCTTTTCGATTTTAATTTTCCAATTGAGCCTGACACTTTTTATTATGAAGAATTTTCTGTTAAAAAGGATGGTATTCTACAAATAGAACTATCATGTAGTCATGAAGATGCCAATTTATTGTGGTATATTATGGATTGTGATGATTCGACTTTTGTAAATAGAGAAGAAGATGAATTTTACGATTTAACTTATAAACGTAATATTAAGGGAGAAAATCCAATTTCAGATACTGTTACCATAGAAGAAGGTACGTATACTTTTGTTTACGTTCAAACAGTTGGATATATTGGTGAGCAAAATACAAGAGCAAAAATTGTTTTTAGTGAACACTCATCGACTTCATCACCAACACCTACTCCAACACCAATAGCTACTCCAACACCTACTCCAACACCAATAGCTACTCCAACACCAATAGCTACTCCAACACCTACTCCAACACCAATAGCTACTCCAACACCTACTCCAACACCAATAGCTACTCCAACACCTACTCCAACACCAACAACAAGCCCAACACCAACACCTACCCCCCAACCCACATCAATGATTTTGAGTCATACAAGCTACACCTCCATTGGATACTTCCATGTAGTCGGAGAAGTTCAAAATACTTTGAGCACTAACATAGAATATGTCGAAATAATCGCAACATTTTATGATTCAAGTGACACAGTAATTGGAACAGCCTTCACCTTCACATACATGGATATTCTGAAGCCAAATCAGAAATCGCCCTTTGATTTAAGTAGTTACCCCGATGAAATTACCCCAGCAAGCTATAAATTAACAGTAGATTACCTTACAACTTCAGAGCAACCATTATCAGGACTTGCAATACTTAGCCATACACCTTCAGTTGATAGCTTGGGCTATCACAAGATTGTTGGAGAAGTCAAGAACAATGCTGATAAAGAGGCAGACTTTGTTCAAATAGTTGGAACCTACTATGATTCTGCTGGCAAAGTTATAGGGGCAAGTTACACTTTTACCAACCCTGAAGACCTCGGCGTGGGCGATACAGCTCCGTTTGAACTCAGTAGCTATCCAAGAAAAATTAACCCAACAAGTTATGAATTACAGGTTCAAGGAATCTGAAAAACGAATCAAGAAAAAAATAATATATCTATCCATTGAAAATTAGATATTATTGGAAATGTTAATCTTTTTAGGTGCAAGTGCTTCAGCACCATTGGGGATAACAACAATGCCTGGATTCATTAATTTTTTAGACAAAACAATCGGTAAATACCAGATCTATAATGATATTAAATCATCATTTGGAAGAGATTTGGATTTAGAAATTCTTATGGCTGAGCTTGAAGATTTATCGAAACCTCAAGATGAATTTATAGATTCAATTTCAATTTAAAAAGTTTTTATCTTGAATTTAATTCAGGATGTAGCGAGTGTATTAGAATTTGTTCATAGATATCTATCATAGCTGAATCCTTCAGAGTTTTTCCCCTAAACAAAGTGCGAAGCTGATTCGTTGTTATCAAGGATACAAGAACAGGTTTTCCCGTTTCTTTATTAATCTCTTTAAGTTTCTGATATACTTGACTTCCACGCGAAGCAGCTTCGGTTGCATGCCTATATATTCGTGTGTTAAAATCCATTGTAGATCCTCGTGTTTTACCTACATAAATTATTCTTAATGGATCAGCAAAATGAAGAATATAAATTCCTTTCATTAAAAATCTTTTATCAAAATGCCTAACCTTTACTTTCCAATCTTTATCCAAACCAATTTCTACTGGATTTTCAATACACTTGTCTCTATTCAGAATCGTAATAATCATATCATCATTCATTGAAGATCAATTTTTATTCTGTATGTGTTTTTAAGCAAGGTATTGTCTTAGTCTTTGTTCATAATATTTTTTTGCAACTTCAAAAGGCTCTACAAAAACTTCTTCTTCACTTGCCTCGTTCTCAGAGCTACGCCAATCAAATTCATCCCTCTTATCCTTAGGAGTCAGTTTTAATGGTTTTAGAAAAGTCGTTATATTGGATTCTTTTGCTTCACATGCACGAGCAAGAGCCAGATACAGGTGAATTTGCACAATTAAAATACGCCATAAAACAGGTCTTGTCTTCGGATGAAAATTCAAGAACAATTCTCCTACTGTGTAAAATGCTTCTTGAACTTTGGATCCTTTTTTCATTAATTCATTTTCGAACTCTCCATAACTCATGCAACGTGATAAATTATCGGATTTATCTGATCCTTCAATTATTAGAGATTCGATTGCATTATCTAAACGACCTGCGTATATACCTTGAGGCCAATATTTGGTTGGATTTTGTTCTATTTTTTCAGAATTTCTAGAATTTGGATCATATTCTATTTTAGGTTCTACCCCTGCCATCGTATAATCGTTAGTAAATGAAAGATATACATATTTTATCAACTCATATCGCGTTTTCACGTTTGGATCAACCGACAAATCTACTAATGTTAAACGTTTTTGCATTAGTTTAAAAATCGTAAGAGGAGAAATCATATTGTATAAAGTTGATTTAAAATAGTAGCCTCTTGAGCTTAACCATCCAGAGCTCTTTCCAAGATTTCCTTTTCTAGCAGTTCTTGCTAAACTATAGACTCTATGTATGGCTCTTTCTGACATTTCATTAAGCAAAAAAAATAACGGTTCACATTCTTCATATAACCTCTTTCGTGCATCATATAAGTAGTCTCTTCTAGCATCCTTTTCAGCCTTCTTCTCCTCAAGTTTAGAATTTAGTAGTGTAATAGATTCTTGATTTTTCTTTGTTGAAAAATGAGTTATTAATGCAACAATCACTGATCCTATAATCGCTATAACTGATAAAACAATTTCAACTGACATAAAATCTCCTTAATTCAACTATATTCAAAAAATAAATAATAATTTTTTATTCAATTTTCGAATAATATTCCATTTTTTATTGGTTATCAGTTAAGCGTCATATAATCGATTTCGACTATACTCTACATTGATATGAGTTTGATTTTTACTGTTCTACCTTTTTTTCTTTTAATTCATAAAGTTTAGTGAATCCTTCTTTTTTCATATAGTTGTGAATGGAGGCTTCTGATCGAGAAAGCATTTTTCCAAGATCATGATAAGAAAACTCTTCATCTTTCCTATGCTCAAGAATAAACTCTTTTTCAAGATCTGTAAGATATCTAGGTTGTTTTTTAGGATGCCAATAGAATTGAAAAAAGACTTTGATACATTTAATATACTCTCTTCTTGTGAGAAGAGTATTCATTATAATATCCAAAAGACGTATTCCGTTTTCACGATAATATTTAAAATACGCACAGTTTTCTTTTGAACATTCATACATTATCAAACAGTTTTTTTCAAAGTTTGCTATCAGATAACCATCTAAAAGAGATAGCAATCCTTTGGAAATTGGTTGCAGTATTTTTTGTTGTTCAGGTGTTAATTCCAACGGTTTTCCATCTTTTCTTCTAAACTCTTCAAAGACAGGTTGAAACTTCAATTCAAATTTAATTTTTGATGCTTCACGTAACTTTTCGTTTTCTAATTCTTTTTCTGACTTTTTTTCCAAATTTTCTGTTTTCTGCATTTTTTTTATTCCTCCTCATAATCTAAAGTCTGAATTGCATGACGATTAACGTAAATCATAGCTGTTGATTGCTGTTCAAGATCTAAAGTTCTTTTAACATCTACAACAGAAGTCAAAGTATCTCCTCTTCTACGTGCGATTTCTCCTGCACAAAAATCTCTAAACAAGTGCATCCAACATCTATCATTTAATTTCTGAACAAGATTCAGTAATTGCCTTCCTGAAAGGTGTTTATGAGGAAGAAACTTGTAACTTTCTCCAAAAACCATAATTCCAGAAGGGAAAAGGTACTCTGTTTCAGGGCACACAGAGTCAAGATAATCCAGGTATTCTAACACAGGTTTCATGTACTTGTCTTTGATAGGTACTCTTTTGGTTCGTGTTTCCTTTTTAATAGAGTATCCTTCTTTGTTAGTTTTTGTCCATTCTTTCCACTCTTGCTTTAAAACAACTAAAGGTCTATCTTCATAATTTGGATCATTCTCTTTTAACCAATTAAGATATTGGAAAAACCCTTTCTTATGTTTCTTTCTGATAGTGTAAGTGAAATAGATTAAACCATCATCTTTAACTTCCACATCTTTTCTTAGAACAGAAGCAATTTCACTTCTTCTTTTACCCATTCTTGAAAGAATACCAACAAGAGCTTTACTTCGTAAACGGAAATAGTTATTGCCAATATAAAGGACATCTGCTTTATCCATCATGCCCTGGACTTCTTCAGAAGTTAGACTTTCTCGGTGTTTGTACTCTTTTTTCGGATTAGGCAAAATCTGATATCCCCATTAAACTTTTAATCACAAACCAATTGCCACGAATCAAAAAAAGGCCATTTTCATTCTCTAAAAAGAAAATATTTGGCTCATGATTTCTGTATCTATTCAATTTGAAATGAATAAACCGTCCAGTAAAGCAGTATTCTTTAGTTTGAATAACTACTAATTTACCTAGAAAAGGTTTCACTAAATCCAAGAAAGAAAAAGGGGGGGTTGTGCGGGTGACCTCTCCACTTTCAATGGATACGTTTATATTACGAAATAGCAGTTTTAGTGAATACTTAAATTATTTAATTAAAAGGAAAAAAAGAAATGTCAGTTTGGCACGGAAATTTACGTAAAAAGAAGCAAACAGGCGGAAGAAAAAGAGCATATCGAATAAAAAGGAATTTTGAAAAAGGATCATTTCCAGCCGAAACCGTTTTAGGAGAATCTAAAAGAAAAGTTGTCAGAGTTCGCGGAGGCAAAATGAAAGTTAAACTTCTAAAAGAAAAATTTGTTTCTGTAACAGATCCTAAAAAAGGAATAACAGAAAAAATTAAGATTTTGCGGGTTATAAGAAATAAAGCCAATGTAGATTATGATAGACGAGGGGTTATAACAAAAGGTGCTGAAATAGAAACAGAATTGGGTCGAGCTCGTGTAACTTCACGTCCTGGAAAAGACGGTGTGATAAACGCTGTTCTTATAAGTAAAAATTAAGATTTCTTCTTTTCATTTCTTATAGTATTAGCTCTATTTTTA
>LFWW01000035.1 GCA_001273385.1 miscellaneous Crenarchaeota group-6 archaeon AD8-1
AAGCATTAACAAATATTTTTTCTAATAAATTTCCAGGAATAAAATGGCCAATCCAAAATCCAGGAACATTTAGTATAGGAATTTTGACATTTCCAGTAATAAATCTGATAATAACAGGTATACTATAAATAATTACTCCAGAAACCTCCCATAACCAAAATCTTTTACTCTTTAATGTTTCAGCTATGGGTTTGAGGAGACTCATATCTCTTGAAAAGATCATTAATATATAAAAAATATTGCTTAAAAATCCTTTTTTTTGATTAAAATAGCGGTAGGCCACTGAGGTTTGACGTCCAGAATCAATAAAGACCCTCAAACCCTACGCTCTTATCCGCACCCCCTTGAGCGCTGAACGCCCAGACTTAGGTTGCTCTCTCCCGAGCCTGGCCAGGTTCGAGCCTCAGCTGTTAGCCCGTCATATAGAGGGTTTACGGTACAAGGGACCCCTATCCCCCCGCCTAAGGCCCACCGCCAAAAAATAAAGCAAATATAAAACTATAAAACTTTTCTAATCCATACTTGGAAACAAATCAAACTATTTCCATTTTGTTTATTTGATATTCTTAAGGAACTTGTATGTTTTATAAAACTAATTATTTATCCTTTCTTTTTCCAAAATAGGATTGACAAGATATTTTTTTCTTTTTAATATTTAATTATCATAGCATCTTTTAGGTCATGAGCAAATTTGTGAATTCTTTTTAGCATAATATCAGTTCTTTCATGATTCTCGTCAATTATCTTAACAAAGGCACTCCCTACAATTGCCCCTTGGGCACCACTTTGAATAATAAGTTTAGCATGTTCTGGATTTGAAATCCCAAATCCGACTGCTAATGGAATTTTGTTACTAGTTTTTGGGAGAATTTTTTTAATCAATTTTATTGTTGAGTCTTGTATTTTCTTACGTGTTCCTGTAACACCAAAATGAGAGACAAGATAAAGAAATCCTGAACTATGTTTTATAATCTTGTCCAGTCTTTCCTCAGAGGTAGAAGGTGCTGCTAGAAAAATTGTATCTATTTTATACTCTTGTGCTATTTTGTGATAATCATAAGCTTCCTCTATTGGCAGGTCAGGAACAATGACTCCATTGATTTTGTATGTGTTAAGCAGACTAAAAAAATTCTTTACTCCCATTTTGAAAATTGGGTTATAATATGTTAGAATAACAATTGGTGTATCATGTTTTTTTCTTATCTCTTTTGCTATTTTCAATACTGTTTTTGGTGTCGTTCCAGCTTTTAAGGCCCGTGAACTTGCAGCTTGAATTATTGGACCATCTGCAATTGGATCAGAAAATGGAATTCCAAGTTCGAGGATATCGACCCCACCATTAATTAAAGTATCAGCTATAATTGGTGTTATTTTAGGCTCAGGATCTCCTGCTGTAACATAGCCTATTAAGGTTCCTTGGTTTTTTGTTTTCAATTTCTTGAATATTATATCTATTTCACTCACTACTTTCCCTCAGATGGCTAGCTATTACTTCGACATCTTTATCTCCTCGTCCAGATAAAGTCACTACAATTGTTTTTTCTTTATCCATTCTCTTTGCTAAGTTCATGGCAAATGCCAAAGCGTGCGAAGATTCCAATGCAGGAATTATTCCTTCTTCTTTGGATAATTTGCAAAATGCGTTTGCGGCCTCTTCATCAGTAGCTGTTGCATAATGGGCCCGCTTAATTGTTTTAAGAAAAGAATGCTCTGGTCCTACTCCAGGATAATCTAATCCAGCAGAAATACTATGAGTGTTTTGGATTTGGCCAACATCATTTTGAAGAACATAAGTTAACATTCCATGAAACACTCCTTCACTTCCAGCTCCCAAAGAAGCTGCATGCTTGCCAGATTTTATTCCCTTTCCTGCAGCCTCAATACCATAAAACTCAACCTCTGGATAATCCTCAAACGGATAGAAAGTACCTATTGCATTGCTTCCTCCTCCAACACAAGCTACTAAAGCGTCTGGAAATTTTTTCTCTTTTGACATGAACTGGTTTTTTAATTCTTTTCCAATTATACTTTGAAAATCTCTAACAATCAAAGGATAAGGATGAGGACCAACAACAGACCCTATCAAGTAGTAAGTATCCTGTATGTTGGTAACCCAATCTCTCAATGCTTCATTAATAGCATCTTTTAAAGTTCTGGAACCGGATTTAACTGGATGCACCTTAGCTCCTAAAAGTTCCATTCTGAAAACGTTGAGTTTTTGTCTTTTCATATCTTCAATGCCCATGAAAACTTCTGCTTTCAATCCTAGGGTAGCACAAGCCATTGCAGTAGCAACGCCGTGTTGTCCTGCTCCAGTTTCAGCAATTACTCGAGTTTTTCCCATTTGTTTAGCAAGCAAAGCTTGACCAATCGTATTGTTTATTTTATGTGCACCTCCATGGGCTAAGTCCTCTCTTTTTAAATAGATTTTAGCTCCCTCTACCATTTTTGTTAAATTTTTGGCGTAATAGAGAGGTGTTGGTCTTCCAGCATATTCTGAAAGATAATATTCAAGCTCTTTTTTAAAACGGGTATCATTTTTTATTTTTTCATAAGATTTTTCCAATTCATTAATCGCAGCCATTAACACTTCTGGTATAAAACGGCCGCCGAATTTTCCGTATTTACCATCAACGGGATATTTACTGAGTTTTTTCATCTATAGCATCCTTTTGCTCTTTTGATAAAATTAATTATTTTTAATTCATCCTTAATACCTGGTTCCTTTTCCACTCCACTAGAAACATCAACCGCATAAGGTCGAACAAAACCGATTGCGTTTTCAACATTTTCTGGAGTTAATCCTCCAGCCAAAATCATTGGAATTGGGTCAAAAATCATTTTTATTTTTAGACTTAAATCCCAATCATGAACTACACCAGTTCCTCCGTATTTTCCTTTAATATAGGAATCAATAAGAATTGCATCAAAATATTTTGATGTCTTTAATGCTTTTTTCTCTACATTTTCAGGATTAGCTCTTATTGCTCTTATTAAGAATAAATTAGGCAAGCTCTTCTTAAATGAGGAAATTTCTGCACTGCTTAGATTTCCATGAATCTGTATCGCGTTTGGGTGAAGTTTTTTTCCTAATTTCATAATATTTTCGAAGTTTTCAGAAACTGTTACGACAACACTATCAACAAATAGGGGAACCTGAGAAATTAGTTCCTTTGCTTCTTTTATCTTCAGGTTTCTGGGAGATGATTTCACTCCTAAAATAAATCCTACGGCATCAGCTCCAGCATTTATAGCTGATTGCAAATCATTTTTGTTTGTTATTCCACAAATTTTAACTCTAGTTTTTCTCAAATTATTGAAACAAACTCCTTTACTTTTTCTTTAATATTTTCACTTTTCATTATCGCTGATCCAATTAGAAAGGCGTCAGCACCACATTTGCACAAGAACACCAAATCTTCTGGAGTGGCTATTCCACTTTCACTCACTACTATTTTTTCTTTTTTGTCTTGGTTTTCCAATATTTTTTTTGTCGTTTTCAAATCTATTCCCAAAGAACATAGATCTCGATTATTAATTCCTACTAGATCTGCTTTAGTTTTCAAGGCAAAATTAAATTCTTTTTGATTGTGAGTTTCCAAAAGAACCTCTAGTTTTTTTGAATGTGCAACCGAAATCATATGATCAAGGCTATAATCACAATATCCTCTATCGAAGAGTGCTTGTATTAATAAAACAGCATTAGCTCCTGTTTTGTGAGCTGCTTCGAATTGTAAAGGATCTAGAATAATATCTTTCATTAAAAGTGGAAGTTTTACAGCCTCACGAGTTATTCTAAGAGAGTTTAAAGAACCTTTGAAATGAATCGGTTCAGTTAATACTGAAATCCCTACAGCACCCCCTGTTTCCATACTTATAGCAATTTTGTTCGGGCTCACTTTTTCTTTAATTATTCCTGCTGAAGGTGAGGCTGCTTTTATTTCAGCAATTACTGACGCTTTCTTTTCATCTATTATAGCCTGTCTTAGACTTGTATCTATGCGTGAGATTGGAGAACAATTTTCATAATATCCCTTTGTTAGATTTTCTTTTGCAGTTTTTGCTAAAATGTCCAAGAAATCAACCATATTTTTTCTCCAGCTCCTCTATTTTTGAAAGATCGCCATCAGATGTTCTTATTAATTCTATGAGTTTTTTGTAAGCAGCTCCACTTGATATTGCTTCCCAAGCGATCTCAATTCCAGAGATAAAATTATCTGCTTTACCACCAACAATTATTCCTGCAGCACTATTTATCAAAACGATCTCAGTTTTGGGGTTCTGAAGACTATAATTGCCATATAAGATATTAAAAATCACTTCCGCACTTTCATATGGACCAGTTGTTTTTAGCTCTTCAATATCACTATTATTTATCTCGAAATCAGTTGGTGAAACCTCTATAGTTTTGACTTGCCCATTTTTTAACCATGAAATAATTGTTTTTCCTAATGTTGATATTTCATCTATTCCATCTAATCCATGAACAACCATAGCTTCTTTACAACTAAGATTCTTTAAGACATTAGCTATTTTTTCTGTAAGGTTGGGATCATAAACACCAATAACTTGAGCATCAGCTGAAGCCGGATTAGTTAAAGGTCCTAGAAGATTAAAAGTAGTTCTTATCCCTATTTCTTTTCTTGGTGTAATAGCATATTTCATTGCTGGATGAAAAATTGGAGCGAACATGAAGCCAATTCCGTTTTTTTCAATTGTTTTTTTAACTTTTTCAATAGGCATCTTAAGGTTAATGCCTAAATATTCTAATACATCAGCACTTCCACTTTTGCTTGTTACGGATCTATTTCCATGCTTTGCAATTGCTATTCCTGCTCCTGCAACCACAAATGCTGAGGCTGTACTTATGTTAAAAGTTTTAATTTTATCGCCGCCTGTTCCACAAGTATCGACTAGCCTTCCATTGACTTTTGGATGTATTTGACAACAATTTTCTTTCATTATTGATGCAAAAGCTTTGAGTTCCTCAATTGTTTCTCCCTTCATTCGTAATCCAATTAATATAGCAGCTATCTGAGAGTTTGTTGCTTTCCCAGCCATTATTTTTCTCATTATTTCTTGTGATTCTATCAAATTTAGATTGGATTTGTTGACGAGCTTTTCTATTGCTTCCTTAATAGATATTGTCAATAATTACCCTCAAAGAAATTTTTTATTATTAATTTTCCATCTTGGCATAAAATGGATTCAGGATGAAACTGAACTCCTTCGATAGGATATTTAATGTGACGTACAGCCATAACTTCCCCGTCCTCAATACTTGTTGCTGAGACCTCCAAACAATCTGGAATAAATTGTTTATCTCCAATTAGGGAATGGTAGCGGGTTCCTGTTATTGGATTTTTGACTCCTTTAAAGATTGTTTTCCCATCATGTCTGATTGTACTTGTTTTTCCGTGCATCAATTTTTTTGCAGGTGAGATTTTTCCTCCGAAACTGTGGATTATTCCTTGATGTCCAAGACATACACCTAAAGTTGGGATTTTTCTGCTTATTTTTTGTAGAATTTCTGAACATATGCCAAAAAAAACTTTTTTTTCAGGTGTACCTGGTCCAGGTGATATCACAATTCTTTTGGGATTAATCTTCTTAATTTGATTCAAGGTTATTTTGTTGTTTCTGTAAATTTTGACTTCTGCTCCAAGTTCTCCAAAATATTGGACAAGATTGTACACAAAGGAATCATAATTATCTATAACTAACACTTTCAATATTTCTATCTCCGCAATGTTTTAGAGCCTTCATCAAGGCTTCAGCCTTATGATTGGTTTCAAACCATTCTCTTTCTGGAATAGAATCTGCTACTATTCCTGCTCCTACTTGGATGTATGCTTTGTTTTTGTTTGCGAACAATGTTCTTATGGTAATTGCGAAGTCTGAGTTTCCATTATATGAAAAATAACCTACAGCTCCTGCATATGGTCCTCTTCTGGTTGGTTCAAGTTCATCAATTATTTCCATTGCTCTAATCTTAGGTGCACCTGAAACCGTTCCAGCTGGAAAAACTGCCCTTAGAGCATCATAACTTTCATAATTATTACTAAGTTCACCTGAAACTTGGGATACGATATGCTGTACATGGCTGTATTTATGAACTGTCATAAATTCAGGAACTCTTACACTACCAAATTTGGCAATTCTGCCAATATCATTTCTAGCCAAATCAACAAGCATTACATGTTCCGCTCTTTCTTTTGGATCAGCCAATAACTCTTTAGCTAACTGTGAATTTTTTTTTGAATTATCTGTACATGGTCTTGTACCTGCTATTGGAAAAGTTTTAATCATCCTTCTATCCACCCTCACTAGCATTTCGGGGCTTGATCCAATAATTTGCTTTTCTCCATTTTTAAGAAAATACATGTATGGTGAAGGGTTTATTTGGCGTAAACAGTTGTAGAAAGCGAGCAAGTTTCCTTTTATTGTGAACTCATATCGCTTAGATAATACTACTTGAAAAATATCTCCTGAATTTATGTATTCTTTGGCTTTTGTTACTGCTTTTTCAAATTTTTCTTTTGTAATGTTCAGTTTTGGCTCACTAAAAGTTAAAGATTGAAGTTCATTTTTTTTGCTAAAATATTTTTTGATTTCTGATATTCTGTTATCGTTTTGATAATAATAAAATGCCTGTTTTTGTTTATGATCAAAAACAATCCCATCGTCAAAAATTCCGAGCTGAATGTCTGGAAAATCTAAATCATTTTTTGCCTTATTGGGTAAATTTTCCCAGTACCTAATAGCATCATAGGAAATGTAACCTACTGCACCTCCAACTAGCCTAAACTTATTATTGTAAACAGTTTCGCTTATTAAGAACTTTTGAAGTTTTTTTAGAGGCTCATTACTTTTTTCTATGTGCTCCTCTTTGGTTTCTTCGTTTAGAATAGTTACATTTCCGTTTTTTATTTTGATGCTAACTTTAGGATCAAATCCTATAAAAGAGAATTCTGCTAGTTTTTTTGGTCCTTCCATGGATTCTAGGATGTAAGCTTTTTTGTATTTTCTATGTAATTTGGAAAAGATTGCTAAGGGAGTTTCTTCAAAGGGAATTTTTTTAAATTTTAATTTGTTGATTCTTCTTGTTTTGGTGCTCTTTTGATTGCCAAATACTATCCCTCATGTAATTAAACTCCTTAAGTTCAGGAAACTACTCTAATGTCTTATTTAAGGCTTTTGAGTACATAAATGTACATTAAATATTCTATGATGAAATTATACAATTGGAAATCCAATCCAAGTAAGATTTAGATCCTTCAGAAATTGAAAACACTAAAATCTCTGGCGTTTCATAGCTGTGTAATTTTAAAACTTCATTTTCGATTTTCTTATATAAATCCCTTTTAGACTTCATCAATATCAAAAATTCTTCACTATGCTCAATGCTGCCTTTCCACCAATAAACAGATGACATGGGTCCAATTATGTTTCCACACGCTATCAATCTTTTTTTTAATAAAAGCGAAATTATTTTTTCCGCTTCCTTTTTTGAATCTGTTGTAACCGTTATAATAATTGCATTCTCAGTCAATTTTTTTCCCGCAAATAAAAATAGTAGAATAGCCTACTTTTAAAAAGATCTATTTTATGTCTTTTTACTTTTTTCAAGTTTTTTCCACCATTCTGGAACCTTTATTCCTACTTTTGTATCCCAGAAATCATAAGGTTTGATATCAATAACTGGAGTTAAATCAAATGCATCTAACCCCCTAACTGTTAGTTTATTTTTTTCTACTTTGATTAATTCAACTATAGTAAGTCCAATTGGATTTGGTCTAAACATACTTCTAGTAGCGAAAATTCCAAGTAATGGTAAATCATCTCTACCTCTGGGATGTACTTTTAATAACATATCTTTGGATGAAATTTTGTTTAGCCAAAATAAAACAATTATATGAGAAAAATCCTTTATGCCCTCTAAAGCTTTAATATATTCATTGAAAATGATTATTTGAGAGAGCATTGTTTTTTCTCTTACTTGAGAACCTCTTGCTTTAGTTCTTACATATCCAATTGTTTTTACTGAAATCCTTTCATTATTAAACATTAGGCATCTTCAAATAGAAATTTTATATGTTTTAACATTTAGATTTTCTTATAATATTTGAACAACTGCATTTTTTCCTGAAAACACCCAATTATTAAACCGCAAGCTCTATATTTCTTGAGGAATTTTCTTTTTATCGAACTATAGTGGGCCCGTAGCTCAGCAAGGCAGAGCAGCGGACTCTTAATCCGCGGGTCACGGGTTCAATTCCCGCCGGGCCCGCCAATAAATTAGTTTTACTATTTAATTTTTTTAAAATTTTAATAATTTATAGCATTTTACATAAATTACCAAATTTGGGTATTTTAATTCCTCGTTTTTCTCAGAATATGTCCTTCTCTATCTATTTCACCTTGCCGTATTCTTGTTGTTGAAATTGGTTTATAGTTTTCAGCTTGAACCATGTTTACTTCGATAATTTCAAGTGGAGGAAAACCAAATTTAATTCTTTTATTATTAATTTTTAAAGCAATTTTCATTGTTTCTTCGCTTACAACTAAAGCTTCTATTGTTTTGTCATTTATAGTACTTCCATAAGCATCATTTAATGTGATTATACTAGCACTATCATCAATTTTGTGTTTTTTTAAAAAAACTTTTAGGTCTTTTAATCTTTCATTATAATCTGCAGTGATGTGAGGTTTTTCCATTTTTTTTACAAATTCATCTGAGCATAATCCGATCAGTATTTTTTCTCCTATTTCAAAAGCTTTTAGCAGCAATATTTTATGTCCTTTATGGAGTTCATCAAAAGTTCCTCCAACAGCTACTTTTTTATATTTTATACTAATCTGGCTCCTTGGAAATCGATTTTTGAAACTAGAATTCTTTCTTTTGGTAGAATTTTCTTAAATTCGTTTATAATATTTGTTGCGTTTTCTTCAACTGCTAGTGTGTGTGTTGCTTCTCCAATCATATTTTGGGCAGTACCAATCGTCTTTAACTCTTTAGCTATTTTTACTAATTTTCTAGTATTAGAAGTCATAAATCCGGTTTTTTTAGCGAATTCCAAGGAATAATTCAATAAACTTTCTGCTGATGGTTTAATTAATATCTTATTAAGAGTTTTTTTACCCCAATAATTTACTAGTTCTCTTTTTTTTTCGGAGTTTAATATTTTTTTTGTTTTAATTGGATTAAATACTCCTGAAATTATTACATGTTTTTTAGTTAAAGGTATGCTTTCAATTTTACTAATTCCCGGTGCTCCAGGTTTAGTTGTTAGAACACATCCCCCAATCATAAGTGGACCTACAGTACCCAATCCAGTTTTACACTTGATCTCAGCTATATGTGCAATCTTACCAATTTGATTAAAAGTTAGATTTAGATTCAAAATTTTTGACACAGTTAAACCTGTATTCAGTGCTCCTCCTGCGCTTGATCCAAATCCTGCTCCTATTGGAATTTCAACCTTATGATCGATAGTTATTTTGTATTTTTTTTCCACTTTTTCAAAGAGCATTTCTAGAACAGTTTTTGTTGTTTCTGCTTCAGGAGCTAACATTCCATTAATAAAAATAGCAACACTATTCTTTTTTGCCTCTGTCGCATAAGCTCTAGTTAATGTACCTTTTTGAAGACCAAATCCTCCTCCTCTTGCTCCTGCTTTTAGTAAATCTCTAATTGGTTTTCCATCCTTTGTTCTATCACAGATTTCAAAAAAACTTGAAATTCCTCCAGGAGAAAAAGCTGAAGCTGTTTCTCTCAATTTTTCTCCCTTTGTTTATCCTGTTTCCTAAATCTTGGAAACGCTCTGAATATAGCCCAGATGATAGGAGGACCCAATACAATCAAGAAAGGTATTTCAGTAGCAAAAGTCCAAATGAAATATCCAAAAATTAATGCAGCAGTAAAACTATCTGGACTATTGGCAAAATACTGTAAATACAACGGAACCATTATTCCAATTATTGCGCTTCCAACTAGTAATCCAATTACTGAGCCGATTTCATAGTTCCACCATTTTGATTTACGAAAGACAATTGATACAACTAGGAAGAAAATATAACTCAATATAATAATACTCACATAAATTATATCAGTATAAAAATAGGCAATGATGATAAGCAAAGCACTAATTAACCCATATAAAAAAACCACTGGTTTCAATTTCCATTTTTGATTTGATATATATCCAATGAGCCAGAAAGCCACAAAATTAGATGTCACTCCTGCCATTAGACTTAGCAAAGGATTATTGTTCAAAACAAGGTCATTTACAAAAATTCCTAGAGCAGCTCCAAAACCTCCAACCCAAGGTCCAAAAATTACTGCAAAAACTGCTGGAATTATTACTTGTGGCCAGAATCTAACTTCACCAAAACTTAAAGGCAGAATAGTGTAAAAGATTATGCCTGTTACAACATATAATGCAGCATTAAGAGCAAAAGCGACAACATCTAATGTTTTCAATTAATATCCCTTATCTTTTTATATAGACAAAAAAATCTGTTTCACTTAAGTTTTCTGTATCGGTTGTTTAAACATATTTAAACTCCTAATGCTTTGTAGCAAGTACCTATATTTTTCTATTTGAATTTTAAGATTTTCTCTTAGGATGTCTTACCAATGTTGATAATGAACTATCTCTTCTAATTTTTTTCTATCAGTTACAGGGTCTTTTTTTTCTATGGGATAACCAAGACAGATCAAAGCAATTAATCGTGTATTATTAGGTATTTCCAATACTTTTTTTGCTTTTTTTTCATCAAAGGCTGCGATACAGCAAGAGCCAATGCCAAAATCGTGAGATGTGAGCATGATGCTTTGCATTGCAATGGCTGCATCTAATTTCCAATATTTTTCTCCATCTTGTCTTGACCATCCATCATTGGGTTTTATGCAAACTGCAATTATGGCTGGTGCTTCAACAAACCAATTTCTTGGATAGGCTGGAAAAAGGTTTTCTTTTGCTTTTTTTTCTGTAATTAGTATGAAATGCCAAGGTTGATTATTATTAGCTGAAGGTGATAGTCTAGCTGATTCTAATATTCTTGTGAGCTTTTCTTTTTCAATTGGTTTTTTCATAAAACGTCTTATGCTTCTTCGGGTTTGGATTGCTTCTAAAACATTCAAGGTAATAACCTATTGCAATTTATTGTTATCCTATATCAATGGATAGATATTTTTGTTTTTAGTCTTTAATTGGCTATTAGTATTTTTTTTGTTTTATTATATAATAAATACTATTCCATTCCATACTGCCTTGTTTTTTGTAGGAAGATCGAATGGTAATCCTGCATTCTCTGCAGTTTTATAAACGTCGATTCCAACAGCTTCCATAGAAGGTCGTGATTGGTATGGATGTCTGCAGATTAATTTTGAGTCCTTAACAACACATTCGGAACAAAGTTTACATGGACCTGCTTGAAAACCTGTAGCAAAACGATACCCTAGCATGGTTGCTTGAGCTTCTACCTTATTTATAATTTTATGGAGTTTTGATCTTACGGGATCAAAGTTTTCCTTGTACGTGTTGGCAAATTTTTTACTTGCATAAAGTTCTGAAACTTCTTTAGCTTGTTTTATTTGTTTTTTCATTTCTGTTGTAAACGGTGTTTCAATCTGAATAAGTATAGTCCATTGATATTTCGAAAATATTTCTCTGAACTCTTTAACACTCATGACATATGGAGGGCACATTAGATTTAATCCGTAGTCATCACATGGAGGTATAAGACATTTTAATCTAACTCTTTCGTCGACAACAACACCTTTAGCATTGAAAGGTTTAGCATTTGTTGCTCCAAGCTCCATAGCTAGTTTACATAATCTTGCAAGATTTTTTTCGATTTCTGTCATAAATATTCACAATATAAACTCAAAGCTAATGAATAAGTATGATTGCTTATAAAATTATGAAAGTTTTTTTTGAAACCTAAAATGATTTATAATAAACTATTTTGAAAAGCTTGAAAAAATTCAAATTTTTTCTTACTTTTTATGTCTTTTGATTCTATCCTGTCTTTGGCTTTTTTTCCGCCAATCTTTTTTTCTTTGTGTATTTAGAGTAAATCTTCCATGGTGAGCTTTTCTTCCTACGTTACGATGTTGCATGATATTTATGTAAAAAGTACTGCAATCAATTTCTTTATCTTTTAATGACTTAATTTTCTCATTCAAATCTTGTTTTGCTTCAATTGTATTTGCCGAATCAAAAAGATCTGAGTAAGTTGCGTATGCTGCATGAAATAAAAAGTTGGTTGGATCATCAATTAATAGTTTCTCAGGTTCAACTTGTTCATTTTCCATAGGTTCTTTCGTCATTTTATACCCGCTTTTTCTAGAAAAGGAAGATGTTCTCCCTTCTTTTATAGGTGTCTCTATGTTTTATGCTAAATAGGTTTTTGGAATCATTTGGTTCATGATAATTTAGCTTTTTTAGGTACCTATAATCTTTCTTGGAGATTTTCTCTTTTATTTTTAAATTATTTTGTCATGAAATTAAGTGTTTTATTCTTTCTGCATCTTGATCCAGCATTTTTGCATCACGATTTTTAGGATGTCTCCACTGATTTTCGGTTTTCATGGGAATTATGTGAACGTGCATATGAAATATTACTTGGCCTGCAATTCTGCCATTATTTTGTATTATTCTAATTCCATCTGTTCCAAATGATTCCTTTATTGAATGTGTAATTTTTTTTACAATTTTATAAAGATATCCGATTTCTTCTTCACAGATTTCATAGATGTTTTCATAATGGTTTTTGGGTATAACTAAAGTATGACCTAAAGTTATTGGTTGAATGCTCATGAATGCCATAGTTTGTTTATCTTCATAGACGATACTTGCGGGTGCTTTTTTTTGAACTATTTTACAGAAAATACAATTATCTGACAT
>LFWW01000080.1 GCA_001273385.1 miscellaneous Crenarchaeota group-6 archaeon AD8-1
TAATGTGGGGTTTATAGTTTCGAAGCAAGCTAAAAGTTAGATCGAGAATTTTATCAGTTGTTATTCCATTATAACTCTGATTCTCAACTTCTTCTGCAATCTCATAAGCAATACTCCGATTCACACCCATCCTTAAACAAGTTCTAATAACTTTTTCTTTATCAAACATTTGTTTAGATCCATTCGCTTTTATCACATAAACTGACAAGAATAAAACCCCTATCGTCTAAACAGTATTTTATTTTTTAGAACCACTTAATTATATTTTTCAATAAAGGATTTGATTATTTTAAGTTACAATTAACTAATAAATATGATCTGCATGAATGATTTTCAATGTTTATTAATAAGTTATATAAGTAAAGTGGAAAAGGTTTCATAGGTTGAATATTCCAAGAACTAGATTAAGTATAATATTTCGAATGGTAATATTATTTGCAGGTTTTTTTATCTTAGCTATCGGAATAGTTGTCAATTTATATGCAAACCTTGGAACTAGCCCTTGGGGAGTACTTCATGTAGGATTAAGTTACATTACACCATTTACCCTAGGACAAGTTACCCAGATTGTTGGATTAATCATAATTGTTATAAGTTGGCTAATCGGTTTTTCCCCAGGTTTCGGAACTATAGCAAATATGATCACCATAGGATTTTTTATTGACATAATAATTGCATTGAATATTATTCCAACGCAGACAGAGATAATCTGGCAATTGACACAATTGATTTTGAGCATATTTATCCTTGGAGGGGGTGTTTTTCTTTATCTTAGAGCCCAACTCGGAGCAGGTCCTAGAGATGGACTTATGGTTGCCTTAGCTAAAAGATTAAACAAGCCAATTTCACACATTCGAGTTTCCATGGATATTATTGTTGTATTGGCCGGATTCATTCTAGGAGGACCATTAGGAGTAGGAACTGTAATTTCAGCACTAAGTCTCGGATATATAATACAATTCTTTCTTAAAATTGGCAAATTCAATAAACCATCAGAGCAACTAAATCTTTTAGAATTCTTTGAAATAATAAAAAGAAAAAACAAGTAGTTAGATTATGATAAACCAAAATAATTGGTATTTTATAAGAGTTAAAAAACCCTTATAACTTTGAAAGACTTTTTCCAAAATGTGAACCAAAATGTGTGAATTCAATGTAATAATAGATGGAATAAAAACCTTCGGAGATGTTATTTATGCTAAGGACGAAAAAAACGTAATTAAAGTAAAAACAGTATTAGGCGAGGTTAGGGAGTTCGAGAATTACAAAATATTTGAAATAGATGTAAATAACGCCAAACTTGTTTTAAAAAAAATTCAATAAAAAACTATTTTTTTGAAAAAGAATCCCACAAAAAATCAGATAAGAAATAAAAATATTAGTCTAAATAGAAAAATCCAAAATAGAAATCAATAATATCAAATTCTTCAAGGTGCTAATATTGCAATAATCCACTTATTAACGGATTTAAAAAAACCAATGCCTAAAATAATTGGATAAATACCTAGCTAAGATAATTAAAGAGCTAAATAACGGCCAATCATACTACTTGAAAAGGAAAATAGAATGAAAAGTAGAGAAAGATTTGAAAGAGATTTATCTTCATTAATGTATAGACTTACGATAAACACAAACAAAGAAGTTGAAAACAAACTAAATATGCTTAAGGATTGGTTAATGAAATTACAAAAAGAGAACGTTGTAAAAATTAATCATTCAGTAATGGAACTTGTTTGTGCAAAACATCTAATTTTAGAAGGATATGAAGTACAGATAGAATATCCTCTAAATGATACATTAACTTGCGACTTGTATTCTATAAAAGGGTATGGGAATCTTGTGGTTGAAATCGAAACTGGTTTTATTCCTCCTGATCAAGCCTTATACCCCTTAACATATCTTTCAGCTCGACTAGCTAGCAAGATTATCAGGTATAGTAGCTTTGCAGGGAAATTCGCATTAGGAATGCCCCCCCATTACATTTTACCAATACCACAAACCTTGGCTAAGCCACCAAGAAAAAGAACAAAAGCAGAAATCAAAGAAATCAAAAACCTCTGCGATAGATACTATAAAAAACCCCCAGTTACAAATGAGGAAATCTGCAATGCTAGACTACATGAAATATATTTAATTGATGTAGATAGAACAAAAGTAGAAGAAATCGATCCAGAAGCCTATGTCAACCGAGTTATTCAAAAAGGACTATCTTTTAATCATAATCTTTAATCGGAAGAATGTAAATTTGTCATTCTTTGTGTATATTCTATTATGTAACGACGGAAGTTATTATACTGGCTACACTCAAAATTTAGCTCAAAGAATAAAATTACATACAAATGGTAAAGGGGCTAGATACACAAAAAGTCGTAGACCGATAAAACTAGCTTTTGTTGAATTATTTGATTCACGTTCTCAAGCCTTAAAACGAGAAAAGAATATCAAAAAAATGTCACATACACAAAAACAAAAATTAATTATTAAAAACAGTTACTCGCCAAACTAAACAACAAAAGATAAAATAAATCCGGTAGACAAAGGAATTACCAAATTATCATTAAGAGGCAAGGGAAGAGATTCAAAAAACATCGCAACTGCTGCACCTAAAAAAGCAATTGAAGGCGAAACAAAAAATAAAGCTCCAAGAAAAGCAAAAAAGAAACCAATTATTGAACCTTCCAAAGTTTTATCTTTATTAAAAAGAAATGGTTTTTTTGTAAGTCTACCACCAAAAATAGATGCACTGCTATCACCTAAAGCAAAAATAGCAATTGCAGCACTACTCGCAGGCATGGGAAAAACCAATAAAGTTAACAATATTCCTAATGCAAAATAAAGAGGAGCTGCAGCAAAAGTATAAGTCTCTGATTTTGAAACAGTATATCGCGTTATAAGAGATATTATCGGGAAATTCTTTCTATTCATACGAAACAATTCAGATAAGAAATAAAAGAGCATAAGCAGAGAGATAAAAAATACCATAGGAATAATGCCAAATAAATTAGCTATAACAGGAACAAAAAATGCAGATGCATGAATAATCTCCCTATATATATCATTTCTTGAAAGGGAAGATCGAACTCTTTCTTCTTTATCTATAAAAGGAATTATACCTGTAAGATTACCATTCACTATGTAATCTGCTTTCATTCGTATAATAAAATCTGGATTAAAACCGATTTTATCAACTTCTGGAATAAAGATCGATTTATTATTCCTATCATCAGCCACAACAACGCAATCTTTTTTGGCAATACTTTCAACAGAAAGAAGTTTCTTAAGAACTTTAAATTTTCCATTAGCATCAATGACATCTCCTGAAATTTCACCGGTTAAAATTCCATTTTTTAACCCAAGTTCTATTCCATATACAAAATCAGCTCCAAGATTATCCCCCAATTTATTTACAAGTTCTGTAGGTAATCCAGAACTAATTAAAGCAACTTTGAAGCCTCGCCTCTTGAGTTGAACAAAAATATCTTGAACATAGGGAGTCGAAGGAATTCTGTTGAAAATTTCAGCAAGATTATTGAATCTAATGTCTTTCATTAAATAGAAAATTCTTTTAAGAGCTAATTTTAAGGATAAAAGTCCTATCTTATAAAAAAATCCGATAGAAAGCATTTGAATTAATTGAAAGAATCCGAGACTTTTCCCCGTTTCAAAAATAAAGCGATTTTTTGGGATTAATACTCCTTCAACATCAAACACTATTAATTTCTTTTTATCCTTACTTGGTTTTTTCAACCTTATTCACATTTATGATTATCTTTGATTTTTTGGTTAAATCTTGTATAATTATTGATTTTTCCTTAAATTGAATTGTGATATTTTAAGATAGACTTTTACTCAATTTTTTGTTATAAATAATCGAATCCACCAAATCAGTAAAACTAAATTTTTTTGAATTACTTTCTATTCATTTTTGATATTTTAGAGTGAATCGCTGCAATGGTAGTATTAACATTTTTTTCATCGACAACAATTATTATTTGTGAAGTATGAGGAGCAAAAATACCGCGCTTAATGTTAATTCCTGATATCGAACTTATAGCTAAAGAAGCAACTCCAGCAGAATTTTTCATTCTATCGCCAATAAGAGTTACCACTCCCAATCCATATTCCACCTTAAGGTTCTCATCAAATCCTTTTAATTTCTCTTCATTTTTTCTTAGAAAATCAGAATCTAAGAATAAGAAATCCCGAATTCTTGTTCCTGTTTCCAATGTTTCAGCACCTAAATCTAAGAAATCATTTCGTTTTTCCCATATTCTCAAAGAGTCTTCTAAAGTATGACTTTTTTCATCATTCATAGAAAGAATTGCTGCACCAACTTTTCCGGTTATACATTTAACAATATCATTGCTTATCGATTTAGACTGAATAATTGAGTATTTTTTCGGATTATCAAAAGGAACAATCAAGAGTGGCTGAGAGAACCTTCTGGCCATTGCAATTGCAGGGTGTTGCACAATTTTCATACCCATTATAGAAGCTTTGTGAGCTTCATTGTAAGTGAGTGAAGTTATATGATCAGTAAGTTGGTTTGGAACCACTTTGGGATCAGTACTTTGAATTGGAAAATCTTTGAATAGGAGAGTCTGAGCGTGAAAACGTTTTCTTAATAAACATGAAAGAAAAACCGCAGTTAAATCCGAGCCACCTCGGCCTAATATAGTTTCCAATCCATCTGATGTTACTCCAAGAAATCCAGCCATAGAGATTATCTTGCCGTTTTCTAAATGTTCTATTAAAACATGCCTTTTTTTCTTACTAAGGTCATAATTTGGTGTTGCATCATCAAAAACATCGTCCGTAATTATTGGCCAATCAGATAAAGGAATACGGGTAGAGTTAAGGCCATTACTTTTAAGGATATAATCTAATAGAGTTGACATTGCAAGCTCTCCTCCAAAAGTTAAAATTCGAGCTTTAATAGTACCACTAAAACGTTTATTTATCGATCTTAAAGCATCTAAAGTCAATAGTTTAAGATTATCAATCTCTTTTATTACTTCAATAGGAGAAGACTGAGCATAAGAATTCCCTATTTCAATAAGTTTATCAGTTGTCCCATTTGGAGCAGATAACACAATAATAGGACCTATCTCAGTTTCTTCTGCAAGTTCTTTTATTCTTTGGAGAATTTTAGGTATGCTTTGACCTTCAACATCTAATAAACTTCCCCCAAATTTTGCAACATCCAATTTTTTTTTCAAACCCTGTACCTCGAGCATAATTTAGCATTTAGATCTAACTTAATAATTTTCCGAACAATCAAGTCCAGAATTGTTCAAATTCTAACTTAAAAAGATAATTTATGAAAAATACTTTTATTGAGAGTTCACATGAATAAAAATTCAATGGAGAGAACTAACTATCAATTTTTCCTTTGAAAAACGTGAGATAATAACTTTATCTTTGCTATTATCAAGCGCATTCATAATTAGGCTAATACTATTTCCAGTACCAGGATATGAGATTGATCTCAATACATTCTCTTCGTGGTTTAATACAGCTGCTCAATATGGTCCAAGAGTTTTCTATAATGTTGTTCAATGGTGTGATTACCCCCCTTTAAATATCTATGTATTTTGGGGAATTGGCTCGATTGCGAATAGTTTCTCGATTTTTGGAACACCTCAAATGGCATATTTAATCAAACTAATACCTAGCATATTTGATATTGCAACAATAATTGTAATATTTGTATTCTTAAGAAATCGTATTAATTTTAAACTAGCCATTATAGTTGCTTCATTATATGCATTTAATCCTGCAATAATCATTAATTCAGCGGTATGGGGACAATTAGATGCTATTTACACTTTTCTATTGTTATTATCATTAACTCTAGCATTAGCCTTAAAACCCAAACTTTCTATGGTATTTTTAGTTCTTAGTCTTTTAACTAAACCGCAGAGTATCGCAATAGCTCCTTTAATTTTATTTGTAATTTTCAAAAAAACAGACGTAAGAACTTTCGTTGTCTCTCTATTTGCAGGTATTCTAACAATGTTTGCAGTAATTATTCCTTTCCAATGGAGTAATCCATTTTCCTTCTTATCCAATATTTATTTTGGTGCATATCAAGGGTATACTTACACAACTGTAAATGCTTTCAACCTATGGGCTTTAGGAGGGCTTTGGGTTAGAGAAACAACGTTTCTTTTTTTAATTGGCTGGATACTATTTGGAACACTAGTTGTCTTTTCTTTATATGTTCTTCAAAAACGATTGACCAATACTGGAGATCTACTAGTGATTTTTGTAGCTTTTTTGCTTGTTTTAGGTTTCTTTATGCTACCCACAAGAATTCATGAACGATATCTGTTTCCAGCCTTGGGTATTCTAGCTTTAGCCTACCCATTTCTTAAAAAAATTAGACCAATATACATTATTTTATCAATTACTTTTTTTATTAATCAAGCTTACGTTCTATATCATCTCAATTTAGGCATATTTATTTCAAAGGGTGATCCTGTGGTTCTAGCGGTTAGTAGTATAAATTTGATAATTTTAATGTATGCGTTAACAGTATTATGGGATGAATTCAAAGGCAAGTCATGGATTAGATCAGACTCTATTAAATTTAATTCAAAAGTTAAATCAGAGGAAAAGCAATATGGAAATTAACAAAGCAGATGTTTTAACAATTTTCATTCTTTCAACTGTATTTTTCTCTTTAGCTTCTTGGAATCTTGGTTCAACAGAAGTTCCTCAAAATAATTTGCAGATTAAAGAAAAAGCTGATTTTTTTGTTGATTTTGGCAAAATTGAAAGAGTTGGAACAATATATTTCTTGGTAAAAAATAGTTCAGAGGCTCAGATTGATGTTTACACTGGATCTCCTGGAAATTGGAATTTTGATGGAACAATTGAGATCCAAGTTTCATACTACAGTTGGAGTGATGGATTAATTCTTGACAAAGATTCACAACAAATAGGATTTGTTATAGATAGTGAATTTATTGAAATTGCTGAATTAGCAATTATAGATTCATCAGATCAGACCATGAAAATTAATTACATTTCTAGTGAAAATTCTTCTGATATAAATCTCACATATTTAATTGATGAACAAAATATTATTAATCTTCCCAACACGTATATGGGAGAAACTTTTTTTGATGAGATATACTTCGTAAAAACCGCAGAGAACTACTTAAAAATTCAATATCCTTATGAATGGACTCATCCACCATTAGGAAAACTAATAATTGCTTCAGGAATTGTAATCTTTGGTTTCAATCCCTTTGGATGGAGAATAATGGGAGTAATTTTTGCAACATTAATGATTCCATTAATATACTTTCTGGGAAAAGAACTTTTTCAAACATGGATTGGAGGTTTTTCAGCGGCATTTCTATTGATTTTTGATTTCATGCATTTCACAATGGCAAGAATGGCAACAGTTGACACTTTTGTTATCTTTTTTTCAATTGCTTCGCAATTATTTTTCTTATTATATTTGAAAAAACTACTAATTTATGGATGGCAAAAAACACCAACTAAACTATTGTTCTTAGCAATTTTGTGTTTTGCATTAGGATTTTCAGTAAAATGGATTGCTATATATGGTTTTATTGCCCAGATAGTAATACTATCTGCAATAAGAATAAATGAAATACTAAAGTACAAAGATCTCAAATTAATAGATAAAATAAACGAATTTATTGAGTATCCTTTCACCAAAATCATGGAATTTATACTTATAGCTGTTTTAATCTACTTTTTAACATATATTCCTGATATTATTGTTGGAAGAACTATCTTAGAGGTTTTGGGTCTGCAAGGAGGAATGTACTATTATCATTCAACTCTAGAAGCTACACACTTTTTCTCATCAGATTGGTGGAGTTGGCCCCTAATATTAAAGCCTGTGTGGTTATATGTGTCCCAACTATCAATCAACATCAAATCATCTATTGCACTTTTAGGCAATCCGGCTGTCTGGTGGGTTGGTTTCCCCGCAATAATATTAGTCACAGCAATAGCTGTAAGGAAAAAAATTTTTGAATGCGCATTCATAGTTACATTTTTCTTTATTAATTGGATTCCCTACATGCTGATCTCAAGAATTACATTCCTCTATCATTTTTACATTAATGTACCTTTACTATGCCTAGCTTCTGCTTATTTTATAAATAAATATTGGAAATCAAAATGGGCCAAAATAGTAAGCATAATCTATTTTTCAATTGTTGCCATTTTATTTGGATATTTCTATGTAATTATATCGGGTACTCCTGCTCCAGACTCGGTGATTAACAGTTTAAAGTGGCTTTCAGGATGGATTTTTTAATATGGAAAATAACAATAATCGAGATACAGTTAGAGTCTCAGTAGTGTTCCCCGCTTATAATGAAGCAGAAGTCTTAGAAGCCACTATAAATAAAGTAATTCAGTATCTGGATAACCTAACGAATTCTTATGAAATAATTATAGCTGAAGATGGAAGTACAGATGGAACAAATAATCTTGCAG
>LFWW01000036.1 GCA_001273385.1 miscellaneous Crenarchaeota group-6 archaeon AD8-1
CTACAAATTCTCTTTTCACTTTATTTTATATTACATATTGCAAATAAAGATTTGATTCAATGAAATTCCAGAAAGAACTAGCAAAAAAGAAAATTGCACTTTTTGTTTTTTGTGGTAGCAGAAAGTCCCTAAATAAAGAAAAAGAAAAGAATAAGGCAATACAGAATACAAAAAGAAAATATCTATCTTAAAGATAAAGCGAATCAATAGCAGCTAAATCCAATTGCTTGGGGTTTTTTTGGAGGTATCTATGATTTTAATGATATCCTGATTTCTAAGAAAAACTCTGTCAAGCATAAAAATGCAACTTTAAGATTCGGGGTTTAAAGAGACAAAAAACGGAGTATAGGACATACGAAATCTTGGATTTAATATATAATTGAGCAAAGGAATTAGCTAAAATCATTATATAATATTACTCATAATTCTTAATAAAAATAATTTACAACAAAAGTAAGGATCGAATAGCATACACCACTATAAAGGCATATGAATTATTTATATCTAAATTTAGAAATACTAAATTAATAATGCTTGCACTTCATTACCTTATCGCAATTTAAACATTCTTCAGGAAGAGAAGCATTGATTGGAAAAGTACGTAAATAACCCAATTGATGATTGCATCCTGAAACAGCTTTGAGTCTTAGCCCATTTGAGCTACTATTAACATTATCAATGGTAGATGCAGGAATTACTTCAACCTCTGGATCGTCATTCTGTGCAGAAATAGCCTCTGAGATAAGGATTTTCTCAGATAAATTTTTTCTAATCTCTTTAGAATAGCAGTAGATACCTATTGATAGAGAACAAAGAGCAAGAAGCTGAGTAAATTGTATTATTTCATTAGAAATTGTGGCAAGCATAAAGCCCATTTCATTAAAAATTGTTATTATAGAGCCAATCAAGAAGGAAAAACCTGACACAAGTATGGGCACCCAGAAAGATTTTCCCATATTCAAGTGTCTAATGCTTTTTAGAGTTTTCCAGCCTAGCAAACATATTAGGCTGGCAATGGAAGCTATTGTAATGTTCAATGTGATAACAAACCAGCTCATATTAATTCCAAACGTACGTTTTATTAAGATTTGCGATATACATTCTAAAATTTAAGTCTTATTGCATATTTGCTCAACGTCAATACACATTCAATATTTTGAATTAAAAGCTAATTTTGACAATCAAAATAATTGAATTTGGATAATAAATTGTCATTTAACAAACAAAAGCATACCTATCAAGCCTAAAAGCATATTTTTCTAAAATCAGATTATTAGAATTTTTGATTCTTATATTAGACAATCTATGACCCTGAATTCAAATTAGTTATTTTAAATGTCTAAAAAATTATAACCATCATATATTTCTATTTTAGAAATATAATATTTTTAGAAATCAGCTTCTTAAGTAGCAACACATAAGATAATTCCAAAACAGAGAGGAGAAAATGGACTGATAATCTCAATTTGGATTAATTATCATTTTTTTGAGGGGTTAAATTGAGAGTTGACGCATTGGTCTTTACAGTTTTGATATTTTTCCTTGTATTAGGTATTTTTTGGATTGTAGGAAAGGCACACCATTTTGAGCAATCGGTTGCATGGAGTCGAAGAAAAGAATAATAAAGGAATTCTTAGAAAAATTTCCTTATTCAAGGTCTTTCCGTTTATATTTTTTAGATAACTATGATCATTTTAATTACTGCAAACATCACAATTTTAACTATTATTATTGTGTATGATAAAAAAACCTCGTATTGTAGTTAGCACAATTATTATAGAAAAGATTGAAGAGGTGATGCACTAAGATTTAATTTCAAACTCAAAACTTATTTTCTTATTCCTAAATAACCGAAATCCTTAGATTACAATCTAAGATTATTTTTTAAATAGATAATTAGAATAACACAAATAACAATGATGACCATAATAGCAGCAATTAGAATTAATAACTCAGATGTTGAATCTGAATAGTTTAAAGCAACATTACTGATGCTAACTTCATCCAATAGGGCATTAGCATCATGTCCAAAATACAAGTATGTGCTAAGTTTTAGTTTTCCTTCAGGATTTTGAGTTCCTTGAACAATTTTAGTCTCTATTTCTTCTCCATTCACTAATAATTTTAATCCTGATTCTAAACTGCGTGAAAATATTACATGAGCCCATTCTCCAAGATTTACGACATATTTTGTAGATGCAATTTCATTAAAACCATCTACATCAGTAGTAACATAGCCACGTATTGATCCAATAGGCAAAGATGTATTATTTTCAGGTTCCAAACCATTAACAGCTAATCCCATTATTCTTTTTGGAAATGATTTATCCTCACGAATAGAATAAATTACAATATTATTATAAGATACGTTCTTGAATTCTTTGACATATATCCATGCTTCAAACGTAATCTCATCACGAATTTCCAGTGTGGGTGAGGCAGGTACATAAACATAAGCCCATCCATCAAAACTCAAGCAATTCCCAATTTTACCTGGAACCAAACCAGGAGTATAATTTATTCCATCTGAAAATGAACCAAGAATCGCATGATTATCCCCAATAGAATCAACTGTTACAAGGTTTGGTTTTGCCTCTTCAAAACTCCATAGAGACACAACTCCTCCCTCAGGCTTTTTAGGTTGCAATGCGATTGGAATTGGATACAAATTATCCAATTCAAATTGTTCAACTAAAGGATAATTATCTTTACCATTAAAAGTGATTGAATAAGGAGTATCAGTTATTCCAGAGTTATTAACTTCTTTTGCATTAGGATATTCGTTAACATAATTGCTCCAATAATTTCCTTCTTCGGTGTTATCCCAATAATTTATATTATGAACTGAACTGACATGAACGTTTTTTTGGTTATCAAGAAAATTGTTATGATAGAAATAATTATTGTTTGGAGCTGCAAAAACAGGTGGGAAATAAATGCCATAGCTATTATTAGTTATTGTATTACCAACAACAATATTATTTGAGCCAGAGAAATATAAACCACTCTCAGTATGATCAAAAATAAAATTTCCGAAAATCACTGAATGGGATGTTCCAACACCAATCCCCCGTGTGTTATTGTAAATCTGATTCTGCGAGATTATATTTGAATATCCTTCAATAGCTATTGCTGATGCTTGATTTGAGCTGATATAATTTCCAGAGATTTTGTTATATGAGCCGCCATAGAATCTCACACCCTCTTTCAGGTTCGATGTAATATTATTTTGACTTATCATTGTAGAAGATTGAATAGCACATAATATCCCCCAAAAAGATTTTTCAATCCTGTTTCTGATTATAGAACAATTATCTCCTTGAATATTTATCGCATTAGCATATCGCTTTGGATCTGAATATTCCGCACTTCTTATTGTGAAACCACTTAGAGTTACATTATTTGCAATAAGTGTAATCACATTTCCTTCATTTAGATCACCAGTTCCAACAATTACAGTTGTATATACATCTTCACCTAACAGATGCACAGGCTTATCTATCAATATATTTTCATAATACATTCCTTTTTTTACAAAAATTGTATCATAAGGAGATGCATTCTCCACTGCCAGACTAATGCTAGAAAAATCTTCAGGAACATTTATTATGTTAGAAGCCGCAAAACTGATTCGTAAATTAAAAGTAACCATAGTAGAAATAATTGCATAAAAGAGAAATATTATAAAAATTTCTTTTTTTAGGTTAATTATCTTAGGAAAGGACATAACAATCACTACCCTCTACTTAATTCAAAACCCACTTTTAGCTCTCCTATAAGAACACCTTGTTCTTTTATAAGAACAAATTATGTACGTTAAAAAAAATTTCTGATTTTTGAACTTTAGTACTATATTAGTAAAGTAAACAACTCTTCACAAATAGAAGGATAAAATCGAACTGCGAGTTTTGTTGCAATATAAATCAAATCTTTCAGATATATAATCAATTAGATATCAAAAATAAAAATAGATTAATCTTTTTTCTGATTTTTAGCACTAATCATTTAAAATTTTCGCACTCATCTTTTGAAGGACAGGCTAAACAAGGAAACTCTTTTCCTACTTCAATAATCAACTTTTTAATTTTCTACTCATCTTCATTATCTAAAAAAAGCAATACAGTACGTCACTCAAAATTATTAGTCATAAATATCGCAACCAATATCTTTCTTATTTATTTTGAATTTTAATATCTTGGAATGAGTGAGTCTCTATGGAATTTTTCTTAACCATTATCATAATTTAATTATCTCTTGTCTGATTCTGATAGAGAAAATAAATTTATTTTATTAACAAGCATATTTGGTAAAAAACATAACTAGTACTTGTATTGTGTAAATTTGTATAATATTAAGTAATCTTATGTTTTTTTTCTCTTTTTTTATTTTCAAAATAAGCTATAGTCCAACCCATCATAAAAAGAAAACATCCAGCTGGTAATAATATAAGACGTAAAAATCTATGTTTTGCAATCATTATACTTACTCTCAGTTTTTAATCATTATATTATTTACCAAATTTTTAGCTAATCCTTTAGTGGCAAATTCAATTTTTTCCAACTATATTAATTGAAGTATTGAATCTTCCACTATAGGATTTTTGGAGACGATTTTTTATTGACTATTTTATTTTGAATTTAACAATTTGTTATTTATAATTTGGTTTATTTTCAGAGTCTGAATAAAAATAATTTCGCTAAGCATTATTTAGCAAAGATGCAGGATACAAAAAAGATGAAAAAAAGGGTTAAATCTTAAAAAGATAAGATTTCTAACAGATTCTAACTAGTACACGTTCAGGGATTCCGTTATTTTGAATTACCTGTAATTTGAGACCATCAGTTTCGCTGAATTGTTCAAATGGTTTAAGACCTTCTCGAGCTTTTTGCAAAGTAAGTAATCTTTCTTGTTGACTTCTAACAACGGACTCAATAACCACAAGCTCATCTAAAGGATTCGCATCTAAAACTATATTTATATTACCCATTGAGATTTCACCTAAATTTTCTTTTTCATATTTCTTGCCTGCTAATTTCATTACAATTTCTCGGATTCTTTTCGCTTTTTCAGCTAATGATCTAATTTCGTCCAATCTTCTCAGATATCCACCTAGGGCACTCTTTGTATAGGCGATTTCTTTATCTAACGTGTTTGAGATTTCATCTGTGGAATTGTATTCTTTAATTTCTATAACCATTCCTTTAACCTCTTACAATTATATTTGATGAGAAGGTAAATTAGCAAAATTAAATCTTATTTATTGATAGACAGTATTACAAATAAGCAACCTCATAAATAAAGAAAACAAATAATTATAAATTAAAATATATTATTCAGTTTCTGATGGTTCAAGCCAATTTCTAGAACTTAAAACAGATTTTCCTGCTACTTTTACTGATAAACATCCCTCATAAGGACACATCTCAACACACCTAAAACAATGAGTGCATATTGAAGTGGAAACATTTCCACCTTTATTCTCATAGACTTCGGTAACTTGTGTTGGACAAACCCTTTTGCAAACACCGCATTTAGTGCATTTTTCTTCAGATTTATCTAAATGAACTATTGGCAGCCAACTAAAACCTTTAACTTTATTCAAAACTGCAAAGGATAACCCAAGTGGGCAAAATCTGCACCATAAACGTCTAATTAAAAAGGAACCTACAAAAGTAAGAAGAATAAATAGAATTGAATTAAATTGAATAAAAAATCCAGTTGAATAAAACATAACATCTCGAACATAAGGATAACTCAAATTCAAACCATAAATCACCCAAGCGCCACTATCAGGAACTATCAAAGTTTCTAATGGACCAAGAAAAATTGTCCAATGCTTAAAAGGTCCAGCAAAAAATAAAGCCAATTGAAAAGATTGAGAATGCAACGGTGCTATAATAAAAGGAATAGCAAAAATTATTGCAAAGATAAGATATCTAAATTTATCAAGAAACTTGTTAAAAGATATTGGCAATAATAGATAACGTTTTTTTAAAGTTTTTCTAAAAATTGTAATAACATCCATATACAAACCAAAAGGACAGACCCAACCACAAAAAAACCTGCCTATAAAAATTGTCAAAACCAAAATCACAATGAGAATAATGAGTAACCACGGAAAACTGAATAATAAAAAATAAAAAAATGCAAGTGAAACTAGTTGAATAATAATTCTTGTATAACTAATACGCTTTGTTTTATCCTTAATCCAAATTTGAATAATCAAAATTCCAGCGCCAAATAATGTTATCGCAATAATCCACCGGAGAATTTCCCCGAGAATCTCAATTGAAATAATCACTATTTCAGCCACCGATACTATAGTATTAATCTAATTGCTATTGCCTAGCTGCTTTTAAAGTTTCCATAAACTACAAAATTCAATACCTTTAAGAATTTTTAAACTAGCTAAGTCTTAATTGAGTAATAATATATTTTCTCAAGTTATAAAATTGAAAATTAAACATTAATACTTTGTAGAGATGATTTATGAGCTGATTTATCTTTTTAGCAGAAAAGATTTCGTTTTTTTCTTCTGAGTGGGATTTATTTTTTTTATGAAATGAAACTCTCCTTCTGAGATGAATTCAGGTTTATATCTTTCTTCTTTTTCATAAAAATGCAGTCTCATTATGAATCAAATTCGTTTTTATCCTGATTTCATATATAAAATGTGTTCAAACATATTAAGATATAAGATAAGACTGTTTAAATGGAAAAAAACATTCATGAAAAACTAAATATTCCAAAAAATTATGAGAGAATCATAGATTTTAATTTTTTTGCGTGTTCAATCCAATCTTGAACAAGACTGAGAGGAGGTACTCTTCTTACTAGATTTTTTTTCTCATTAGTTTCTTTTAAAAGCAAATACAAACTTTGAGGATTCCTTCTTGAAAGATCGGTCACTGTATTAACTCCAGCTGATTCCAAAAGGGAAGAATATTGCTGACCAATTCCTCTCAATCTGAAAAAATCTGCTCGATAAACCCATCTAAGCAAGGTTTTAGGAGCTACACCAATCTCTGAAGCTAATTCACGGCGTTTCTTTCTTGTTGATCCAGCACGCAAGAGGTCTTCCACTATTCTTATTCCTATTCTTCTAAATCTACTGCCATAGGTAGGTCCAATACCTTCAATCGCTTCAATTTGTTGATCTAAAGGAACAAAAGTTTTTCTTTTTATAATCACAGGAACGGGTTTTTTAGGAAGGATATCTTCAGTTTTTGGAGGCACAGGTGCAGGAATGTATTGCGGACTTGGCATAGGAGGTAGAGCCTCTCTGGTCACTGTTCGATAAACTATATAAATACCTGCAAAAATAAGACCCCAAAGTATACCATTAATAATACCACTTACTATTACAGTTCCAGAAATTCCAAAAATTGACCAAGATTCAAAAGAAATATTCAAAAAAGTTAGTAATTGTTCTCCTGGCGGCAAAAATGGAAAAATTAGGGTTAAGCCTAAAATAGAAAAAAAAGTAACTGTGAATACTAATAATTTTGACATAGCTAATTATTAATGAGTATCCCTTTTTTTATTTTGTGCAAAACTAAAAACAAAATTAAAAAAAATGAAGCGAACTTTTAAATTTTAAATATATTTTTTTAATAGTAAGAAATAATCAAATCTGAAATACTTCATCTTTAAAACTTCAAATTTTTTTTCAATAAATAATTTTCTAGCTTTGTGGCTCGAAATCCTAATATTTTGTGGTGGTCCAAAGCCTTCATTTTTCTTTTTAAAATCAACTACAGCAACTTTACCATTTGGTTTGAGAATTCTATAAATTTCGCTTAAAGTTCTATTCAAATCATTGAATTCATGTAAGGTATTTATAGTAAGCAATAAATCCAAAAAATCATTTGCTAAAGGAATCTTATTATCAAGAGAAAGCATTGTTGCGATATTTATTATCTTATTTTTTATGATTTTTTGATCAACAATCTCTATCATTTTTGGCTCCACATCAATCGCATAAACTCTCTTTACCTTTTTTGAAAGAGGAATAGTAAAGACCCCGCTGCCACAGCCCAGATCAGCAGCTATATAATTATGATTCAAATCCAATAAAGAAAAAATTTCTTTAAAATTTAGATATAATTTTCTTTCTTTTCTTTCTAAAAGATAGATTTTTTTAGGATCAAAAATCTTTTTTTCTGAGATAATTAATCACCTATTACTTATTTTATTGAAAACTAAAGCTGAATTTTTTTCAAATACAATAAAAAACATCATCTTACTAAATATTCTTATTAAGATAGTATAAATTTTGGTTATTAGAAATCAAAAAGTAAACTCGAGAATAGAAAGGACCTAATAATCATAGAATCAAATATGAACTGTTCAACAAAAATGCAGTTTAGACTAAAAATTTATTAAAAAGCTCTAAAAAAGGAGCTACAAAATAAATTCCAATTGGTAATAAACACGAATTATTTAGTAATCAAGTGTTTTATTGCCCAAGCTATTTCTAGTTCCTCAAGTTTTTCAGGAGTAGGTATACCATTATTATCCCAACCAATCATTTTATAATAAATGTCTTTTGCATTCTCAAAATCGTCTTCATTTATTGATACTTTTGAAAGAGGACCATTAATTTTTGGATTTAAAAGGCGAGATGGCAAAATATCCATACTCCGGTTAAAACCTTCCCGAATATTAAAAATTCTAGCTAGATTAAAGGCTCTCTCAGAAACCTTCATTAATTCAAAAGCTGTAGTCCTCCAACCTGTCACATAATTGACTATTGCAACTTTTTGACTAACTTTCCATGGTGTAAACATGCACAAACATAAGCAATTATCCAAACTATTCCAAGTTGAAATGTAATGGAATAAACGGACTTTTTTTGGACCCAAATCCTCAATAGGGACTGGTTCAAGCACTCCCAAACCTTCAACTTCATCAGGTATTTTTTTTGAATATAGAGTATCATAAATATTGTGTTCGTGATCAGCACCAGTAGGAGAAACGGCATAGCCTAAACCTTGTCCTCTCCTTAGTCTAGGATCATGCATTGGAACTTCTTGTCCTTTCACTTGGACTGAAAATTTTTCAGTTTTAGCACCTAATTGTATTGCAGCCTTTTTTGAACCTTCTGCAAGAATATCTCCAATTCCTTTTCTTTGTCCAATCATTTCAATAATTTTTAGCATAGAATCTTTATTCCCAAAGCTTAGATTGACACCGTTCGTTTGAGCTGGAGTTAATAGGCCATTTTCAAAACACTCCATTGCAAAACTAATAGTGACTCCAGTGCTTATAGTATCCAAAGAATACCTTTGACATAACTCATTTGCTTTGCATACCGCTTTTATATCATAAATTCCACAATTGGATCCAAGAGCTCCCAAGGTCTCATATTCTGGACCTCCATAAACTGGATCTACTTTCCAAGGACTTTCATCAATTTTTACAATCTTCTTACATTTCACAACACAAGCAAAACAAGTTTCCATTCCAACACTTATAGTCTTTTTAATTGTTTGAGCAGAAATAGCATCTGCTTGAGGAAAAACCCCCTCATTAAAATTATTAACAGGCAAGGCTCCCAAAGATTCATAAACATCCATAGCAGCACCGGTACCAAACGTGTGCAAATCATGAACTAAATTATCAACATTTTTTGCCATCCACTTAGCAAGAGCTGCAAGTTTTTTTGGCCGTGCCACTTTTACATGTCCTGTTCCCTTCACTGCTACTGCTTTGAGATTTTTAGAACCCATAACAGCTCCCATTCCACACCTACCTGAAACATGTCTCATATCATGTATGATTGAAGCAAACCTAACAAGTTTTTCACCTCCCGGACCAATGGAAGCTATTTTGGTTTGATGAGATTTTGTGTCTGCTTTTATGAATTTGTTCGATTCAAGAATTTGTTTTCCCCAAATCGATGAGGCATTTCTAATTTCGACTCTATGATCGTTTATCCATAAATAAACAGGTGTTTCGCTTTTGCCTTCAATTATAACTGCATCATATCCTGCTTTCTTTAATTCTGTTCCCCAATAACCTCCTGCTTCAGCTTCACCATATCCACCAGTTAATGGAGATTTTGAACCTACGCTTAGGTTCAAGTTCTCGAAGAAGAAAATAGCTAATTAATCCTCTGCCACCAAAATATTTTCTGTAAAAAAGCTCGTCATTTTGCTCATTTTTTATTTTTTGATTTGTTAAATCAACTCTTAATATGTTTTTGTGAAAACCTGAGGTCAACTAAAATCTACCTGCAAAGTTACTATTGGTAAATGGTTAATAAAAAATTTGATGGAAATTTATAAATTTAATAGCAAAGCATTTTAGAAATTAATTTATTTTCTTTTTGGGATATTTTCGATTTTATTATTCAGTTTTGCTAATTTATTGAACAAGCAATAAATAAAAACTAATAGAATTTATTGGAGTATTTCTAGTTTTCAATAGAAAAATATTTTTTAAGGAAATATTTATTTTTTGAATAACATCAAAATATTCCTTACAAAATAGAAAAATTTACATTTTCTAGCAATCATGGAGAACGAACTAATGAAGACAAGAGAATCAAAAATAGAAAATAATTGTTCAGAGCTTGATGCAGCAAAAAATTATAGCGAAATTTGGCAGATAGTGAAAAATACTGTTAAGGATTATTTAGGAGAATATCGCGCAGGAATGATGCTATTTCTAGATGATTTATCGCTTAGTCTTGGCGCTTATTATCCTGTTGGTACGAACAATATAGTCTTAAACAGAAGACTTGTAGAATTAGCTAAAGCTACAATAAAATCAAAGCAAAAAATAAACGCATTCACTTATAGTCTATTGGCTCATGAATATTTGCATGCTATTGGTTACCTAAAAGAAATAGAAGTTCGCCAATTAGTATACAGAATTTGCCAAGAATGTTTTGGTCAAAACCATATCACAACAGAATTAGCTAGGAAAAACCCATGGATTATTTTCAATAAAAATATAATAAATAATCTTTCTTCTCAAAAAGCACCAATTGAAGTCGTAAAAGATTTTGAGAAAAACAACCAAGATTACATAGTATAAATTCTATTTCAAACATCTGCGCTGATGGCCGATAAGTATGTGATAGGTTTTTGCATAGAATGCTTGATATTCTTAATACTTTTTAGTGATTTGATACCCTACGCAAAAAATAAACAAAAATCATTATAATATCTACCATTTCACCTATTTTTATAGTTGGCTAGATCTAGATTTAGTCAAGAAATATTGACAAATATGTTGTTGTAGGAATTCTTTTGGTAGTCAAGATTTCTTGATAAAAAAGTTTTATAACCAGTATAACACTGATATAAAACGCAGTTCTAATTGGAGTATGTTAGAACTGGGGAATCCTTGGAAGAAAATTAATCAGTAGTGTAGCTGTTCTTTTTCGTTTTCTTTCTCCTTTAGTTAAGCCCAAGGATTCCTAAAAAATATCCGGAAAAGACTTTATTTCTTGGAAAAAATGCTTGTTAGATCTTTGAATCATTTAGCAGTTTTGGTTAAAAGCAACATTATACAGTGTAATTTTCCATAAAGAGGAGTATCTCAATTTTCTGTTGAAACCATAACCTCTGTTGACTTAACAACAGCTGCAACATGATCTCCTTCCTTTATATCAAGATCCTCAACAGCTTCCCTAGTAATTAAAGCCGTAATAACAGCAGGAACCTCTATTTTTATTTTCACAGAAGCTGCTACAGGTCCCTTGCTTACTGAAATAACTTTTCCTTTTATTCTATTTCTTGCACTTATTTTTATAAATAATCCCTCCCAAATATTTTGATCCTCTATTGTTTCTTTTAATACATTATCTATTCTTGAATATTGTCTAATCAAAATTAGGCTTCTTTTAGTTAGCTTTGTTCCACCGCCTCCGAATTCCCCCCCTTTATGAGTTTCAACAAGAGGCTCTCCGATCCTTTTTTCGGCTTCTTTTATTAAACCCCATGCATGTCTATAGGAAATCTTCATTGCTTTTGTCGCTTCAACAAGGTTGCCTTTTTCTAAGATTTGCTTTAAAAGCTCTATAGTACCATGACCGAATAGATGAGAACCATCACTTTCGAACCATACCTTAAAAGCAGGTTTAATCTTCATCAGTATTCACTGAAACAATCAGATAATACATATTTTTATTAATTCTAAAATTGAATATCTCCCTTAATGAATCTTTCAGTAATGCCATTTTTGGACTTATTGAAAAAATCTTTTGAATTTGCTTGATAAACAATTTTTCCCCCATGAATATGAGCGATCTGATCACCTAATCTTTTTGCCTGATAAAGATTATGAGTTGACAATAAAATAAAAGTACCAAAATTTTTTCTCTCCAAAATCACCTTCTCAATAATCTTAGCACTATTCACATCCAAATTCGAAGTTGGTTCATCCAATAATAAAATTTTAGGCTGAAGGATAAAAGCCCTAGCTAAAGCAACTCTTTGTTGCTCACCACCAGAAAGTTTCTTAGCATTCCTATTTTGAAATCCTTCTAGATCAACAGTTTCCAAAGCCTCAAAAATCTTTCTTTTAATAACCTCTCTTTCAAAACCTCTAATTCTTAGCCCGAACTCCAAATTAGAATAAATAGACCTATTAAACATAGTCGCCTTCTGGAAAACTACAGTAGCAATCTGCTGCAACTCATCTGGCTTTATAATTGAATTATCCAAAAAAATAGAACCTTCATCTGGTTTTTCCAAACCTCCCAAAATCCTAAGCAAAGTAGTCTTGCCTGAACCGTTGACACCAACAAGAACCGTAATCTTGCCAGAAACTAAACTCAACGAAACAGAATCCACAGCTATTATAGAACCATACTTTTTTGTAACACTCCTTAATTCAAGATTCATAGCATTATCTACTCCTTTCTAAAATAATTCAACAATAAAGTGATTGAAAGAACAATAGTCATTAAAATAATTCCTAGAGCAATGCTAAAAGGAATATCACCCTTCGCTGTTTCCAAAGCAATTGAAGTTGTTAGCACTCTTGTAACATAACGAATATTCCCACCAATCATCATAGCCACACCTAACTCAGCAAAAGCTCTGTTAAAAGAAGCAGTGATCGAAAGCAAAATTTCCCAAAAAGACTCCCGCAATATCACAATATTTGTTTGAAGTCTCGATGCACCAAGAGTCTTAGCTAAATCCTTGATTTCACTATCAACAGTTCCGAGAGCACTGCTAGCAAAACTTACCAAGATAGGTGTAACCAAAATGGATTGACCAACAGCAATACCCAAAGGAGTATACAATAACCCGAGAAAACCAAAAGGTCCGCTCCTAGACCAAAGCAAATATAAAACCAAACCCAAAGCAACTGTTGGAATCCCCAAAAAAGCTTGAAAAATAGATCGGACAAACTTTTTTCCTCGAAATGAATATAGACCTATTAATACAGCAGTTGGAATACCCCAAACACAAGCTAAAATTGTCGCAAAGCCTGAAATAGACAAAGACCTACCCACAATAGAAAATACCTCGGGATCACCAGTAATAATTAATCTAAAAGCTTCCTCAATCGCCTCTATTAGAGTAGTTCCAAGCATTTTAAATCCTCCAAAAAGGAAAAAAGAAAATCTTGATTTTCTTTAATTCCATTAACCATAAAGATTGCCTGCATTATACCTGTATTCTTCAGGACATTCAGTTCCTTCAAAATATGCCAACTCTTGAATCCATTCAACCAAATCTGAATCAGGTTCATTCTCAAGCAAAGGAATATATGGATTAAATAGTGATCTGGTAAAATCTTCTGTTCCAAAATCAGCTAAAATTGATTGAACATTATCAGAAACTAGAAACTTAATAAATTGCATTGAAGCATCAAAATTATTAGTAACTAATTCTTCTTTTTCAGGATTATTTGCAATAGCACTATACACATTAAGAGTGTCTTTTCCTTCCTCCACAACAACTTCGAGCGCAATATTCCCGTTAGCATAATTATTTAAGTATGAACCCATGTCACACAAGGTATAAGCATTTTTTTTCTCATCAGTTAATTTTAATGTTGCAGTCATTCCTGAACCAGCCTCGATATACCACGGTTCAGTACTTAGTTCAGATGCATCAAAACCAGTAGCAGTCCACAACGATTTTTCTTTGGCATGAGTTCCCGAATCATCTCCTCTTGATACCCATTGAATTGCACCAGTCTCACCAACTTCTTTTATTTGTGTTAAAGCCTCAATAGGAGACATACCACTAATTATACCTGGATCATCCTCTGGACCAACAATAACAAAGAAATTATATGCAATTACTTTTCGATTTGCACCGTAGCCATCTTCAAGAAAAGTTAATTCTCTTGCAGCATCATGTACCAAAATCATATCTGCATCGCCCCTCATCGCTGTCTGAATTGCTAATCCCGTTCCTTGACTAATAAAAGATACATTAATGTGCGAATATTCTTTTTCAAACTCAGTTTTTAGAACGTCCAATAATCCAGTTTCGTATAAACTTGTAGTGGTTGATACTATTAGATTCTGATTTTTTGGTTTTGTAAGTTCAAATACAGCATAGACCCCGATCGCTGAAGTTACTATTACAACAAGCGCTATAGCTAAAAGTTTTGTATTTATTTCTAAGTCACCTTTTGTTGGATAAATCACCTTATGTCCATATAAACATATCGTTATGATATCGAACGAAAATTCCGCTAAAAAAAGTAATCCATTAACTAACCAGTCTCTCTAAAAGTATTATAGCCGCCTGTTTGTCAAGAGGCTCATTTTCATTACCACATTTAGGGGAATAAATACAAGAGGGACAACCAAACTCACACTCACAAGTTTTAATTAAGTCCAGAGTCTTATGCATCAAGTCAGAAATTACAGAAAACAAAGTTTCTGATATTCCAATCCCTCCTTCAAAACCATCATAGATAAAAATTGTTGGATTAAAAGTATCAGGATGCAGAGTAACTGATAAACCTCCAATATCTCTCGTATCACACATTGCAAATAAAGGAGAAATTGCGATCATAGCATGTTCAATAGCATGCAAACCTCCTTCAAAACTTAACCTCATACTAGATAGAGTCTCTCGGATATCTTCAGGAACTAGAATCCACAATCCTATTGTCGAAAAAGTTAAAGGCGGAAGATCAAGCTTTTCTCTACCTATAATTTCGTCATAAGTTTTCATAACATATTCATGATAAAATTCTGTAACCAAAAGCTCTCCAAGACCAACTTTTATTTTTAATTCTTTTTCTTGAAATCTCTCTGAAATTGCAACATCTACAGTTTTCTTTGATTCAGTGTAATATTTCACATCCTCTTTTCTTACTTTGGCTATTAAAGTTTCTAAATTGAATTCTTCAACAATGTAAGTCTCTGCTTGATGAAGCAAAACTGCTCCTAGATGAGCTTCATCATAAGCTTTATTAACAGAAAGAGTTTCAAGAATTTTCCCATTATAGGTGACAGTTACAGTATTTTGAAAGATGCCTTTTAAATTTATAACATCTGTTGGCTTTGCTAAACCAGTATAAACATAACCTCTATTTGTTTTCGCAACCAAATTCTGTTTTTCCAAAGAATATATGCTTTGAAGAAACAATTCTGGGAAATATTGAACATCAGTAGGTTTTAGAGGCAATTCACTGGAAGCACACATAACATGCCCCAATGTTATGTATGGATTATGTAGATCAATTATTGCTTGTTCATTTTTTCTATTAAAGAAATCCTGTGGATGGTTCATAAAATATTGATCTAGTGGGTTTTGAAAAGCTATTAAAGTCACTAAAGCTTCTTTTTCGTTCCTTCCTGCTCTTCCTGCCTGTTGCCAAGTTGAAATTACTGAACCGGGATATCCTGAAATTATTATTGAGTCCAATGTTCCTATGTCTATACCCAATTCAAGCGCATTTGTTGAAACTACTCCAAATAACTGTTTCATTCTTAATTTATTTTCAATGTCTCTTCTTTCATTTGGAAGATATCCGGCTCTGTAAGCTGTTAATCTAGCTGATAATGCAGGCGATTTCTTATTCAGATCTTCCTTAGCCCACCTAGTAATTAATTCAGCCATTTGTCTTGAGGTAGTAAAACATAAGGTTTGAAGATCATTTTCAATGCTATTAACTAGAAGATCTTTAGTTTCTTGATGAGTGGAACGACGAGTAATTTTTGTCGAATCAGTAAAGGATGGATTCCAGAAAATAAAAATTTTTTTGCCTTTTGGTGCTCCATCTTTTGAAATTATATCAAAATTTTTACCAGTAAGCTTGATTGCATGCTCTTTTGGATTGGCTATAGTTGCAGAAGAAATTATCAAGGTTGGATTTGAATTATAATATTCACAAATTCTTAATAAACGACGAAATAACATAGCAACATTTGAGCCAAAAACACCACGATAAACATGTGCCTCATCTATAATGATATATTTTAAATTTTCAAGAAATCTTTTCCATTTATAATGCCAAGGTAGATAATAATGAATTCCATAAGGATTGCTAAGAATTATCCTAGATTTTTTACGTATAGTTGGTCGAAGATAGTTTGGAGTATCTCCATCATAAATATTTGAGTTTGCTGTTATTCCTGTTTGTGTTTCCATATCTCTAATGACTTTTAATTGATCATTAGTCAAAGCTTTTGTAGGATACAGATATAGTGATGTACCATTAATATCATTATAAATTGCTTCAAAAACCGGAAGATTGAAAGTTAGAGTTTTTCCTGAAGCTGTAGAAGTTACAATAACTACGTTTTTATTTTTACGGATCTTATTTATAGCTTCAGCTTGATGAACAAATAAACAAAGATTATTCACTAAAAGATATTCTTGAATTATTTTAGGTAGAGGTTTTTCTAATGAACCAAATGTTGGTTTTTTAGAAGGTATGATTTGTTTATGAACGATTTGTTTTTTATAGATATTTTCTAAACTACGAATGAATTTATTAATCAATTATTCCATTCCTCAAATAATTTCAAAAAAAGTGCAGCTAAGGTCAACAGGTCTTGCTTGTTGTGTTCTACGATAGCCACCAAGGGTCCAGCATTACCAGTCTCAATATATGATCGATAGAATTCTGGGACTAATGCTCCAGGAATATTAATTTCTCTTCCAATTTTGAGATGTTCCTCAACAGTCTCTAATCTACAATTCTCCAACTTATTCCCTAAGGCTCTTCTTGTAAAATGCAAAAGATCAAAATGAGGATTATTAATTTGATAGTCTATTCCATAATATGCTAATCTTTGCTGAATGTAAGGTATATCAAAACTCCTCCCATTATACGATATTAATGAATTCTTATGAATTCGAGTAATAAAAGCCCAAATAGCTCCTGGTTCATCTGAAATAGAACGCATAAGAAACTGAGATGTAAGAACTTTTTCATTCTTTATTGTTGATATTCCAATCAACACAATAGGCCTCTCAGAGAGACCAAGCGTTTCTATATCTACTATGGCGAAATCTTCTGCATTATTTAATCCAGCTAAATAATGAAGAAGGGGATGGGATTTTGGAAGACTTTTCCATAAACAAGATTGAAGTCTTCCGATGTCTTTTCTTCTAATAAGATCAACAAAATTAGATGCTGTTCTTTTCCATAACGGATGATTTTCCAAATCTTTTATTGAAGAATAACCACCCTTTTTTAGTTTCAATTCACGTTTTGGTCCAATACCAGAAAGGATCTTCAAATCTGAAAGAATTTTGTTTTCACATTCTCTATAACCGATCTTTTTAAATTCTAAATTTGAGATCGAATCAATACAATAAAACTTCCCTTGCTTATTTGAGATTATCTCTCCAGGAATTGCTTGTTCCAGCGATTTATTTCTATATTTCTCCAGTAACTTTTTTTTAAGGTTAAGTGCTTTTTCTTGTTCAATTTGAAGTAGCCACCATTGTTTTTCTTTAATTTCAGGCTTTTTGTTAAGTTCCATTTCTGAAAAAATGGTATATTCTTTGTGTTTTATTGTTTCATTAGAGATATTTCTAGCAGCTCTTTTAAAAGAGGAATATTTAATGGAAGTTGATAAAAATTCATTTTGAGAGGTTTTTTCTCTTAAAAAATTATTATTTGGCAAGTTTTCTGAATTATTAGTAGATGCTACAAATTGCAATAATAGAAGATTGCCACATTTTTTGCATGATCTGCTTTCTGAATATTGACTTTTTGAATGATGAATTCCACAATTTTTGCATGTATAAACAATAGGCACTGATATCCTGATAGCTTTGGTTTTTAAAATTATAAAAATGATATGTCTATCTTTTTGTTAATTTTGGTATTCGAATTTAAGGATATTTTGTAGAATTTAAGAAAATAGAATTAATGAAAAAAGTTTAAAGAATCATTTTTTCTAATTTTGGTGAGGAGGATTTATTCAAAGAATTCAGTTTCAAAATCTCTTTTTATATTTTTAATAACCTGTTTTACAATTTCTTCTCTTATATTCAGAACTTGAGATATTCGTTTTACATTTTGATCATGCTCATCAAGTGCCAAATGAAAGATTCGACGAGCATTATAATCTCTCATTTGTTGAATCATTTCGGAGATATCTCTCATGATTGAATTTCTTATTGACAGAAGGAATACACGATTATTCTCTAGCGTTTTTAATTCCAAGTCAATATCAGAAATAAGTTTAGCGTAGGGTTTTAGTTTATCTTTCCATTCAGGAAAATTTTCTATAATATTTTTTCGTTTTATAAAAGAATCATGAATCTTTGATATTTGATTCTCTGTTGGTTTAGGATCAAAAAAAACTACTTTTTGTTTGAATAAATGGGGCGCTACATTTAATGTAATTGATAGACTTTTTGTTAGTCCAAAAACTTTTCGTTGCGGACCAGCGGGACTATTTTGGATTATAGATTTTACTAGTCCATTTTTCTCCATTATTTTAAGGTGTTTTGCTACAAGCTGTTGACCTAAACCGAGTTCTTTTGCCAGTTGAAGGGTATAGTTGGGTTCTTGGCTTAATCTTTCTATAATTTTTCTTCTTATTGGATTTTCAATAATCTTTAGTAGCCTATCCAAGTTTGATTCTATATTTATTCCCACCAAATTAAATAAAAAAAAGGTTGTTGAGCTATTTAAGCTCAATTCTTCTCATTTTTTCTTCAGGTTTAGGTTCTTTTTTGAGTGCAACAACTTCCAGAACACCATTGTTCATTTTTGCCACAACTGTATTTGGATCAATCTCTTCAGCGAAATTTATTATTCGTTTGCAGGACGAGTAGGTACGCTCTCTATGAAGATATTCATGATCTTGTTGTTCTTTTTCAGTTTTATTTTGGGCACTTAACATCATAGAGTCTTTATTTAGTTGTATTTCAATATCATTTTTCTCATATCCGGGCAAATCAGCTACTATTAGATATCTATCACCTTTTTCAACTAAATCAACTAGAGGGGTTTTTAAAGATGGAATTTCTATTGTAGAGGTCCACCAAGTCTTAATTGGTAAAAATGGTGAAAACATATAATCAAATGTTCTCGCTAGATCCTTGAATATTGAGTCAAAGTTTTTTGCAAGCTGGGTTTCTTGGCAGGGTTGCTTTTTTAATTTTTTTTCTTTTGTATTTTTTGTTTCACTACTCAAATTATACCACCTCCACTATACAACTTTAAGTACACAACTAAAATATGTAAACTAATAAATCTTTCGCTTAAGAAACTTCAAAATTAGAATATTAAAATCAAAGCAAATAAAAGCCATTGGAAAAGGTTTTTCTAACTGAAAAATTGTATTTGTATCGGTTCTTTTGATGAAAAATTATGATTTGATAGTAATTGGAACTGGATCAGGAACCAGTGTTGCAGAAGCGGCAATTAGTGAGTCACCAGATCTCAAAATTGCAATAATAGACAAGGATGAACCTGGGGGAATTTGTCTCACAAGAGGCTGTATACCTTCAAAGCTTTTAATTTATCCAGCTGATATCATTAGATTAATACAAAAAAGCAAAGAATTTGGAATAAAAGTCGAATTAAAAAAAATAGATTTTACAAAAATTATGCACAATATGCGCTTGATCATAAATAGAGATATAGAAAATATTCGTCAAGGTTTAACAAACTCAAAAAATATTGATTATTATCCCAATCAAGCAGAATTCATTGAGCCCTACATAATTAAAGTGGGAAACCAGAAAATAACTTCAAAATTAATTCTATTATGTACGGGTTCTAGGCCTTTAATTCCACCGATAAAATCGCTAGATGAAGTTGGATTTCTAACAAGTGATACCTTACTCAATCTAAAAAAGCTTCCCAAATCAGTCGCGATAATAGGTGGAGGTTATATTGCTGCTGAGTTTGGTCATTTTCTTTCAGCAATGGGATCTAAAGTTACCATTATTGGAAGAAATATTCAATTTCTCCCCAAAGAAGAGCCGGAAATTTCTGCTATTGCCAGAAAAGAACTGGAAAAACATCTCACTATTCTTTCAAATTTTGAGGTCATTGAAACCCAGAAAACTTCTAAAGGGAAGATGTTAATTGCCAAAAATAGGGAAAATTTAGAGAGGAAAAAAATTATAGCCGAAGAGATACTAATTGCTACTGGAAGACGTTCTAACTCCGATATTCTAAGACCTGAATTGGGTGGAATTAAAACCGATAAAAGAGGATTCATTGCAGTTGATGACTATTTAGAGACCTCCCAGTCGGGAGTTTATGCTTTAGGGGATGCTAATGGTAAATTTTTATTTAAACATGCTGCAAATTATGAAGCAAAAGTGGTTTACTTCAATGCTATCGAAAAAAAGAAGATGAAAGTTGATTATCATGCAATCCCTCATGCGGTTTTTAGTGAGCCTGAAATCGGTAGTGTTGGAATGAAAGAAAATGAAGCTGTTAAAGAATTCGGGAGAGATAATGTGTTAATCGGATTTTACAGATATGAAGATACTGCTAAAGGGGAAGCGATGAAAATCAGAGATTTTTTTGTGAAAGCTATCCTTCAAAGGGAAACAGGAAAAATTTTGGGTGCCCATATAGTTGGTCCACAAGCTTCAGTTTTAATTCAAGAAATAATAAATTTGATGTATACAGAAAATCAGAGTGCAGAGCCTCTTATTGAAGCTATGCATATTCATCCTGCTTTATCAGAAGTAGTTGAAAGAGCATTTAGATCCTTGAGAACAATTGATCAGTACCATCATCTATTAAAAGATCATCTAAACCTTCCAATTTCATAAATTTGTTCTATTAAAAATGCATACAAAAACTTTAATCCACGATAATTTTTGTTATTTTTTTGCTTTCTTTCTAATCGGCTTTCTTGTTATTATTTTTATTACATCTTTATGGTTTAAAATATGATCTTTGGGCAGTCGTATTCCTGTCTTTGCATCTATAGCAAGAAGATAATTTTCTGCCAATCGAGTGTGGACTTGTCTGGCTAAATCAACTGGTGTTGATCCCTTTGGTAGCAAATGAACGTCTGGTAACACGTTTTTATTATGATCCATATAATTATTTTCATCAGCTACAGGATAGATCATATTAGTTTTTAACAATTTGAATACAACTATATTCAGAGCTTGTTGTATTCCAGTGTTGAAATATTTATTAAAAACTCTATTTTGGATATAACTTAGAGCTGCTTGTTGGCCAGGATTGAGATCTGCATCTGGAACGATTTTAAAGATTTCCTGACCTGGTGTATATTGAACTAATCCTAAACTTTGAGCTCTTCGAAGAATTAACTCTGATTTAGCAGAACAAGCTGCAACAAGCTTTTGTCCATAGTAATTCGTCAGCATTTCAAAGTATTTTTCAGATGTTAAAATATCCATCTTGTTTGCTACAATTAGTGTTGGCTTAATTATTGGAATCAAAGCAGCTGAGAAACTGAGAATTTGGTCAAAGGTCCAATCTCGAAAACTTATTTTATAGAGGTTAGTTTGATTTAGAGCTTTTTTAATATGGTTTGATTTAACCTTTAGAGATGATAAATTTTGAGACATTGCCTCTTCAAGGGATAAAGAAGCAGTTTGATGAAGAATCGATTCATGATTTCTCTCAATTATATCTGCTATCCACCTGTTAAGTTCAAATTCTATATCCATAGCATCTTGTACAGGATTTCCGCTCCCAGGTTGAGTTATCTGTCCTTCAGAATCAATTGAGCCTGAAGCATCAACTACATGAATAAGTGCATCTGCTTGACCCAAAGCAGAAAGAAATTGGTTACCAAGACCTCTTCCAGTCCAAGCATCTTTTACTAATCCAGGAACATCAATTAGGCGTATAGGAGCATATCGCCAACCATCTATACAGGTTGAATTTTGAGGATTATCATCTAATCCGAGTTCTTGGTGAACACAGATATCACAGACAAAAGCTGTACCAATATTAGGTTTTTTGGTTGTGAAAGGATAGTTGGATATTTGGGCATCAAGCAAAGTTGCTGCGTTAAATAATGTTGTTTTTAGAATATAAGGCTAAAATAGTTAAAAATCTAATCGGTCGTAAATATTAATTTATAAAGTAAATTCTTTCAATTAAAAACTATCTAGGATTATGTTTCAGGCGATGATTTTATAATTTTTTGAATTTGCTCAATGTTGTCATCAAATGCTTCCTCTCCAAACCTAATTCCCTTTTTTGAAGATTTTAAA
>LFWW01000081.1 GCA_001273385.1 miscellaneous Crenarchaeota group-6 archaeon AD8-1
TAAATTAAATCTAAATCCAAAATCAGAAATTAGTTAAAAATCAGAACTAAACATTTTTGAAAATCAGGGAATACTTCAAAGGACTCTGGATTTTGCAGTATGTTTCATTTCAGGTTTAGATTTTCGTTTGATTGAATAGGATTATTTAGTTGTTATTCATAAACTAAGACCTTTTGCCATTAATTTTCATTTTTCGATTATTGCCGAAATGATTCTTTTTCTTCTTCTATATTGCTTGCGGATGGGAGTTACTTGAAATTTAGAGGAATCGACGTTCTCTTTAGATTTTATATATTTCGTGAACTTGTCAAACTCTTTCATATTACTAAATTGAGCATGAACAAGAATATCATGAGGTGCAGAAGGAGTAGCTTCGTCTATTTCAATAACATTAGGAAGTTCGAGCAATTCTTTAATTAGCTCAGTTCGATTCTTAATAATACCAATTGAGAAAATCACTCGCCAAATAAACGGATACACTTCATATAATTTAGATTGATTAATTAAGATAGAGAATCTTTCAATAATTCCCAATTTGCACAATTTTTGAGTGCGTTTGCGAATTGTATCTTTATGCGCATTTAATTTCTTTGATAAAGTCCTGCTGGATTGTGTGCTATCTTCAAGGAGTTGTTTTAATAATTCTATGTCAAGTGCATCGATAATGTTTTTTGGCACAATTGTAACCTTCAATAAAAGATATTCACAACAGAAATATAAGTTTTTGTCCTAATTAATTTCTTAAATAATATAATTTGGTTTAGAAAAACTTATTAATATGCGCCATTTTATAAAGAGTTTGCTGTTTATTGCAGCGATATAATAGGAGTAAAAAAAAAGTGAATAAGAAAATATTGATTACGATAATCGTAATAGTAGCTGGTTCTATTGCGGGGATAGTTGCTTTAAACACCTTACTAGCAAATAATAACCCTACAACTCCTGATGGAACCATGGTGCTTCAGTCAGAAGTGACTAGCGTAAACGTAGCTATTTTGGGTCCTGAAGAAACAATAAAAACGGGAGTAATCGGAAACAATGGTGAAATAATCTTCACGGGCTTACCTAACGGTAAATATAATGCCATAGCAACCAAAGTGGGCTATAGTAATCACTATGTTTTGAGTACATCCATAAATAATGGAGCATTAACAACTGTTCAAATCTACATGTATGCAGTTCCAGACCAGGATCCCCTATACTTATCAACAAATCCTAGTGCCATAATCATAAAGCAGGGAAGCAGTAAAACTGTAATAGTAACGGTAACATCACTTAATAATTATGCTGGTGAAGTATCTATGAGTTGTCACGCTTCAACCTCAGGAGTAACAGGAGTGCTTAACCCTACCAGTGGCTCCATTACTGCTGGTGGAACTTTGTCATCGACTCTAACATTAACAGTCAGCTCAACTGCAACAAAGGGAATACACCAAGTGTACTTAGATTTGGAACATATTAGCGGTGGAATTGGCGGGTATGGACTAATGTTGCAAGTGCCTTAGACTGATTTTCAGATTCACTGAACACATTCATAAATTCCAAAATCAAAATAACAATATGAACGCACAATATTATCTATTTTTTTAATTTTTTCAACAATCTTACTGGAGGTGAATTATCTTGACTATGAAACAAACAAAGAAAAGCGTAGAAAAAGCTCTTGTTGCAAAAATCTTAAGAACCGTCCAGAGCTATGAAGGTTTTCGCTTCAATAGATCGCAAGGAGACTACACAGGAAAAAATGCTAGAAGTCTAAAAGAGTTTTCTTCAATTCTAAAATCTGTGGATATTAGATCAATTAATTTTCATTTTAAGCGTGGGGACTTTCAAAAATGGGTGCAAAATATTGTTGGTGATATTGAATTATCAAATAATATACGTAAAATCCCCAAAGATTTGCATGGCGAGAAACTAAGAACTACACTTACAAGAATAATTAACGATCGCATAACTGAACTTAAATTGGCATAAAGAAAGGCAATAACATTCTTTTTTTGTCTATTTTTTCATTTTAAATCGATAAGAAACAGATACATTTTGTTAAAGCAACTACCTGACTAAAAAAGTCTCAACTGTATGGCACAATATATTTTGGCTAAAACTTCTATTGAAAAATCTGGTTTTCCTATTTTCTAAATTCGGAAAATTTTTCGCTTTTTAAATTCAACTTTTTCCATTGACTGAGTAAGAAAATATAACAAGAAGGATGTTGAAACAACCATTTAAAGAACTACATAAAACTATTTCTTTTTAACACTTTTAGGGAGTGAAACCTTTCTCCGTTCTTTTCTTTGTCTCTCTTTTTCTCGCTGTTGCTGCTTATGTCTTTCTAAACCTGCGATTTTTTCTTTTTTACTCTTAGGCAATTTTAATCACTCACCGTTTTAATGCCATTCATATAATCTTTATAAAAACATTCCTGTTTGGTTATGTGTTTTATATATGATCTTTTTTACACTAATTTTTTAATTTTATAATTTTTAATTTAAAGGAATTTAGCATAAATTCATTAATTTCTTTTTTTTAAAAAAATTTGAAACTATTTATCTTCATCTAAACTTAGTAATATTTGCGTAAATGAGACCATTGTACTGTTGTCGCGCTAGTTCTTTGTGTATTGCTAGTTTTGATGATAATTGAATTTGATTTGATCCTATAAATGGAAGATTATTCTTACTTGCAAAGAGCTCTAGGCTGTTTTTTTCAAGTCCTAGTTTTTTTGATATATTTTCATAGCTTTTTGGAAATTTATTTATTGGTTTCTTGAAAGATCTTTCAATTTTTATCTTCAGTTTAATTTCACACATCCATATTAACATTAAGATCTTTATATTAATAGACATATATATACTAACTTAAATATATTTCCATTTAAATAAGCAAATATTTTTATACCTAACATACAGTGGTATAAATGATTCAAAAAAATGAAACCCTTTAAGAACATAAGTGATCCCGAAGCTTTTAAACTAATGGCAGACAAAACTAGAAGAAAAATCATATTTCTCCTTCGAGCAAAAGAAATGACTGTAAGTCAAATCGCTCACGAACTCAACATAACTCATCATTTAATTGAAAGCTACTACCAAGCCACAGCCGAAGTCTTTCATTTCACTATAGGGAAAACTTCCAGAGGTAAAAAAGTTTTAAAAGAAGAAACAAAAGTTGCACTTAAAGCTTTAGAACGCAATTTCAAAGCTCGACAATATAGATTTCATGACAAATCAAACTGTGCAAGAATATGCAGGAATACTTTCAATGTCAGATGAAGAATTTGCCGAAAAGGATCTACTAAGAAAGAAATTTCGTGGCCTTTTGAAATCTTTACTTGTTAGATAGTTTATGAAATCAATAATTTAGGAATATTTTTATCGGGAACATGATCAGTGAATAGTTTTATTTTTCACTATTTTCTAATTTCTGAAATTTTGACATTAAGAAAGAATAACATGTTACCTAAGGATAATAATTCTAGGATGTGATCAGTTGAAAATTGCGGTAATAGGGTGGTTTGGACATAAAAATCCTGGAGACGATTTATTATAATACAATTTTTTAGAAGCATATTCAAGTAAAGAAACTGTATGTTTTGCCACAGACTTAAAATCTGCAAAAGAAATTACAAGTAAGTTTGAACTGGAAACTTACAGTATTAAAGAAATTGCAAAAGTCGATATAGATGCCCTCTTCTTTTGTGGTGGTGGATTCCTACATGATATAGCAATAGAGGTTCACCTCCCAAAGAATTTATTCGAAAAAATTTCTTGTCCAATAATAATTATTAGTATGGGTATTCCTCATGGTGAAGGATATACTCTAATTTCTCATAAGATTGATTATTTTATTAATAAAGTCTGTTTTTTTGGTTTTCGTGATAGCGTAAGTAAATTAATTTTTGATAGTTTATGGGATAAACAATCATATCTTTTTCCTGATTTAGGTTTTCTAACAAAAAAATATAATGAAAAAAAAACAAATGAAATACTCTTGCAAAAAAAACTGCGTATACCAAGCAATTTTATCAAGCTTACACCAAGAGACTATGAAAAAATCTCGGCTTCTCAGTTCGATTTATTATATAAAAAACTCTCATCTAAAAATTATAATGTAAAATTCTTGAATTGGAAAAATTTTAATGACGCTATATGTGAAATTGCCAAATCACAGTGGATTGTAACAAACAATCTGCATGCGGGAATAATTGCTTTAACACAAGCTACGCCTTTTAGTGCACTCTCATATCAAGGTAAAATAAATGACGTTCTTGGTATTGTAGCAAATAAGGAGCGCATTATATATCCTAATAGGATTTATGAAGTTGAGAGATTTATTCCTCCACTCGCTTACTCCCAGGAAGAGAAACAAAATTTAAGTAAGATCCAAAATTATCTTAAAAAATCGTTATTATGGATCAAAAAAGGCATAGAAAATAACGAATTAGAGAGTTCAAAGATGGATGATTTTCCAATAAAAACGGCATTTGAATATGAGAAATATGTCTATGGTAGAGTTAAAGCAAAAACTCCGAGAAGGATAATCAATCATATTAAGAAGTTATATGCTTCGCGAATCTCTGATTCATAGAAACCCCATAAATGCTTAGGATTCAGCATAAAAGTTGAATAATCTTTTGAATTCGCAATGATAACTGGAATATCATCTATGCTATCAACTGTTAATGCGTATTCACCAAGTAAATCAATGGTGGCTGTTAAAGAAGAAGAAATAATTGTAGGCACTCCAACAACAGAAGCTAGGAAAGCTTTATTCTGAAGGTAATATTTGTGTACTGACAAGGGTTTCCAATATAAAAGATTAAAATGAAATTCCCTTAATTTTCTTAGCACATCTAAATGTGGACAATATCGATTTCCTTCAAATATATATAGATCTCCTAATGAGAATTTTTTCCAAAGATCCTCTATACCACGAGTATTCCTTAATACAGATAAGTTATCACGATTCATCCGTCCTATATATCCGGTTGTTAAAGTAGGCAATTTATTTATATTAACTTTAAAGGCATATTCTCTCTCAAGAGATAAGGGAACATTAGGAACAACAAATACTCTCTTAGCATCCAAAGATTCATACTTTAAAGCTACATTCTTGTTAGTAACAATAATAGGAATGTTCTTTATTAGATCTCTGACAATTCTTTTTGCTCTTCGATTACGAAGGATTCTAATCGGTAAACTTAATGGATTCGGTTTAGGATCGGGGTTATAGTCGAAATATTCAAGATAATATTCCCAATCATCAAATATCGTAGGTAGACCTAATTTAAATGAATAAAAAGCAGATTCTAAATTATGAGCATGGATAAAATCAGACTTTGAGTTAATAAAAACTTTTTTTAGTCCAAGGAAATCAGAGAATCCTGAAAGCAAATCAGAAATCAAGTAAGCAAACCTGCGATCTCTTTCATAAAAAAAACAATCAATATTATTGGCATCTGGAATCCATAAATTTTTATTTGCATATTTATCAATAAAAACGGATGCGTTAAATCCCATATTCCGATTGCTTTGAAGATACCGCTGGAGACGAACAGCAAAAGTACCTCCATAATAGAAGTGTAAAATATTCACATCTAGAAAATCAATTATCTCTTTTATATCATTTTTTAAAAAAATCCTACGGTAAAGCTTGAAAGCTATAATTATGTATAATGGGAAAAAAGAAAAAATCGAAGAGTATCGGTATAATTTTAGATGTTTTATTTGAAAATTACATTTTCAGTATTAGGAAATATTTAATCCAAATTAATCAATTGTGGTTTTTCTCTTTAAAAAAAGATAAATTTTTTTGGATTATAAAATGTAAATTGCGAATTTTTAAGCACATCTCTAATTCTTGGTATTATTTCCTGTGGATCAGCACCTAGTTTGCAAGTTAAAACTTGTTCAAATAAGGAGAGATTCAACATTAATAATATCCTTAGTTAGTTTATTGAGATTAGAGCTTTTTTAATCTGGCTATGAGAAGCTCCCATAATGATTAGTGTATCTAAAAGAGATTTTTTCCAAGAAGTAAATAAAGAAATTTGTTTCTTTGACAATTCTGTTTGTTGCTACATGCTTTCTAACAATCAATTTTAGATTATCCGTTATCATATCGGTTAATAATTAAACGAGAAACGAAAAATATCTTCTTCTAAATTATGAAATAAGTGCAATCAAAGATCAATTAACTATCACAAGAACCAAAAATGCTTATTAAATATGTATAATGTCTTGCCAGTATTGTTTTTGATATTTTTCCATGGAAAGAATCCATATAGATCGTTTAAACAGCCTATTTTATCATTTCTTTACAAAACCATTATACGCACATTCAGTCTATATGACAGTTAATTTTCCATATTTTCCAGTTGAAAGCTGCAAAATATTTCTGAAAGATTTGGCATAACCATTCTCGATTTTAACTTTGTCACCAACCATAACCTGTTTTACCTGTTCATTCCAAAGAGTCATAGTTATTTTTCCTGTTTCATCTTTAAGTGTAGCATCTGCAACCATTAAAACTCGACCATATTTACTGCGCACTTCACGTGCGTAAGATTTTTCCACAACTTCTGCTTCAATGTTGATCTCATTATCTCCCTCTTTAATATCACTTATTTTC
>LFWW01000037.1 GCA_001273385.1 miscellaneous Crenarchaeota group-6 archaeon AD8-1
AAAAGATTTGCTGGTATCGCGAGTTATCCAAAAATTATGTTATTGTTATTTTTCATAATTTTCGATAATAGTTTTTTTTCGTTTATTATACTCGCTATCCATTAGATAATAACCAATAACAAACAAAGAAGTTGAAAATGCTAGATTTATTGAGGAATTATAAAATAACAGACTATAGATCAAAGCAAACAAATATATAACACATATTATTGCGGTCACAATTTTCTTCTCTTTTTTCAGTTTCCTAATTTCCTTATTTTCTTCGAGCATAAAACTAAGTTTTTTATGTTCATTTAAATTATTTATTTAAAAAATAGAATATTTTTATCCTTTTTTCAATCTTTTTTAATCCCAAATTTATTCATTAAGAAAAATAATATCTATTTTTTCTTTGATTCAGATTCTGTTTTCTTTAAGCTAATGCTTAGTTCTTCATAGAGTATTTGAGATTTTTTCATAATAGCTTCTTTTTTTTATTTTTTAAGGATATCCGGATCTATTAGAAGATGTTACTAGAATACTCAAATCTATAGAAGCATACAAAAGCATCGCCAAAACACAGGATCTATTGAGGTAATTTTTTGTTAAATGCTTGTGTTTTAATAAGAACCTCACATGGCAGATTTGAAGATGTTGTTGAATTTTTAAGTAATCAGAAAGGCATTAAACGTATTTTTCCAGTACTTGGCAGATATGATGTAGTGGTAGATCTAGAAGCTTCGGATCTCAACGCTATATCCTCTGCAATACTTAAGATGAATAAATTTGCTGGCTTAGTGTTCACAGAAACCTTAGTTGAGGTTAAGGAGAAAGAATAGGAAAATGTTGAATGCTTGCATATTATTGAAAGTTGTGAGAATTAAAGCACAATCTATTCTATCTGATGTTAAACAAATTGAAAGCGTTAGAAAAGCGTATTTAACGCATGGTAGATTTGACATTGCAATTTTTGTTGAAGTAGAAGATTATAAAGAGTTAAGAGCGGTTACTAGCAAAATTAATGGTATTGAAGGGATTAGAAGCACAGAAACTTTAGCTGAAGCCTAATTATAACTTTTTTGATTCTTTATCTTTTTGCTTTTTGCATAAGAAGTAATTTTTTTAAAAATCATCAAGCCACCCAGCATTCTTATCGATTTTACGCCTAAAAATCACCCCTAAATTTTCTCTGTTTTTAGCCTGATGATATTTAAAATAGATATATTTCTTCATAATACCAAGTATCTCTATTTTTCCAGTCTTATGAGACATTATATACTTGAAACGTTTGCTAAGTCCATCACATCTAGCTTTAGTTTCCTCAAGAATTTTTATTCCCTTAAAAATTGGAACTTGAAAATGATGTTTCACTCGTTTAACAGGACGACATTGAAAAACATAATAAGGTGCTACACCAACACGAACTAACTGTCTTAGGAGAGTTGAAAGAGTGATTGAATCATCATTTACGTTCTTTAACAAAACTGTTTGATTGCTTAGCAATACCCCTGATTTAAGAAGATTATTAATAGCACTGATAGATTGAGGAGTTATTTCTTTGGGATGATTAAACTGGGTTACAACATAAATGCGCTTATCCAAAAGTGAATATTTCTTAAAAAGTGCAAGAAGATCAGGATCATTAAGTCTATTTGGGAGAGTTACTGGAACTCTGCTTCCAAATCGAACAAAATCGATATGGTCAATCTCTGTAAGCGTTTTTAGGAATTCTTCGATTATTTCGTTTGAAAGAACTAGTGGGTCTCCACCGCTAATAAGAACGTTATTTATTTCCTTATGTTTTGAAATATAATCTGCAGCTTCGTCAAAGCGACTTAATATTTCTTTTGAGGGCAATCCAACAAGTCTTTTTCTAAAGCAATAACGACAATATGTAGCACACCTATTAGTGGATAAAATAAGAGCAGTCTCTGCATACTTATGTTGCAATCCAGGCATTTTGGTGTTCTCTGCTTCTCCGCTAGTATCATAAAAACCTTCAGGATTACTCTCATCCAAAGAGGGAATAGCCATATTTTTTATAGGATCATTTGGATCATCCCAATCTATCAAAGACATATAATAAGCACTAATACGCATAGGATGAACATGAACAATATCATCAAATTGTTTGAGTTCACAAGATGAAAACTTGAGATATTTATTTAATTCTTCTAATGAGAGGAGACTCTCCTCTAATTTCTTATATTCTACTAACATTTTTTTAAGCCTAATTATTCACATCTTAGAAAAGCTAATCATTGTCTCCAAAAATAATTGATGCTTTTCAGTAAATTATATTACAAGTTTATCACTTAAATACTTGAAGGTAAAGATTAAAATAAAAGAGTATAAAAGCTCAAAAACCCAAAACACATTCTTTATTCCCTGACTATATGCTTTTTAGGCATAAATTTGCTAATTATTTATGAAAAAAATTGGAATTATAAGAAAAATTTTGATTAGTAAGAAAGCACGAGCAAAGTCTATCATTTTTAGGAAAAAATTAGCTTATAAATAGCTTGAACAATACCCTGCAATTATAAACATGATAAACACAGAAGATATCCTAGTTCTTTTAAAAAAAAGAGTTGCAAAACAAAAAGCTCTAAAAAACAAAAAAATAGAAAAAGTTAGCGTTTAACATTTTCATTATAAGGAGAGTATAAGACTCACCAACCCACTATACTTTATCTCGATTTTGTGAAGATAGACTATTTTTCAGATTTTTGTATTTTTGTAATTAAAGTATGCATAAGTAGTATTAGTAAAATATTTTATAGTAAAGAAAGAGATAGTGGGTGCATTTGTGTTTTGAAATTGGCAATAGTTAAGGGTAAAGAACTCAAAAAGTATGATTTTGGAGCCGGTCATCCTTTTAGAGGTGATAGATTTGAAGATTTTTTTTCTTTTTTCGAAAAAAAAATTGGTTTAGAGGGTAGATTTGAAATTGTAGCTAATAATAAACTTGCAAGCGATAGCGATTTGAAACTTTGGCATACAAAGCAATATATTGATGCTATGGAGAAGGCATCTTGTGGGATTCAGGTTTCTGATCTATTTGGGTTCTTAAGCAGCGATAACTTAAATCCTCAAACAAGACGTTTTCCTTTAGGTATTGAATCTGCTGCTAGGGTGATTGTTGCTAGTTCTATGCTTGCCTGTGATCTTGTTATGGAAGGGAGCTTTGAGAAAGCAATTTCGATTGGTGGAGGCCTTCATCATGCCAAGTCAAATTATGGTGAGGGTTTTTGTGTCTATAACGATGTGGTTATTTGTGTTAAACACGCTATTCGTAAGTTTTCTTTAGATCGTATTTTGGTTTTGGATACGGATGCACATGCAGGAAATGGTACATGTGAAGCTTTTTATTCTGATCCAAAGGTGTTATTTGTAGATTTGCATCAAAAGTATATTTATCCTGGTACAGGATTTGAATTTGAGATAGGAGAGGGTAAAGGTCGAGGATTTACTGTGAATGTACCTTTGCCTCCAGGTGCTGGTGATGAGGCTTACAAATTTGTGTTTAATGAACTAGTTTTTCCTTTAGTTCAGGAATTTAAACCTCAACTCATTATTCGAAATGGAGGTTCTGATCCTCATCCTTCTGATAAGATTACCCAGTTAGGATTGACTTTGCAAGGATTCAATTACATTGGAAAAGCCTTAGCAGAATTATCTAAGATTTGTGATGGAAAAGAAGTTGATTTGATATGTTCAGGATATAAGCCTGAGGTTTTATCAAGAGCTTGGACTGCTTTGATCTCAGGTTTAGCTGGAGTCAATTTTAATCTTGCCGAACCCTTTCCTTTAAAGCCAAGCAAAAGACAATTACTTGAAGAAGTTAAGAAGGTTGTTGCAAAAGTAAAGACAAATCTAAAGCCATATTGGAAGCACTTGAATTTTTAAGATTTGAATATTTTTTTCCTATTAAAAATAGCGCTAATTCAAAATTTAAAAATAAAGGGGTAAGATTTGTAGATGATATCACAACTTGGTGATGGGTTAGAATTGAATATATAAATATCTGTGTTTTTTGAAATGAAAAAAATGAAGCTTTATAAAAAAATACCATAGAATTAAGCGATTTTGTATTCTTTGTATTTGCAATCTGGAAAATTTGAACAACCAATAAAATTAGAAAAAACACCTGATACTAAATACAAGTAGCCTTCCTTGCATCTTGGACAAGATGGAGCTTTAAAATCACAATAATCATTGACACAATTATATTTTGCAGAGTTATCGATTTCCAAAAATCCATTCCTGCACTCAGGACACTGAGGTGGTCTATACTCGCAATAAGGATAATTAGTGCAAGAATAGAATGGACCATATTTTCTTTCCACTATTTCAATAAATCCAGTTTCACAATCCGGACACTTAGTTTTTCCTAAAGCCTTACCAAAAACTTTTACATTATAATCCTTTGTGAGAGCCTCAACAATAAATTGAGAAACAGAACTTTTGTCTGCTATTAAGTAGGCTTCCTTTCTTGCCCTTGTTATGGCTACATAAAAGAGCCTTCTTTCTTCAGAATTAGGAAAATTATCTTCCTTAGAAAGAACCAGATTAAGCAAAGGATCATCATCAATCTGACAAGGAAACCCATACACACCAGATTTCATTCCAATCAAAATTACATAATCGGCTTCTGTTCCTTTTGATTTATGAGCTGTAATAAATCTTATTTTTAGTCTACTATATTTTGCTCTTAATAATTTTAGGTAATCTGGTTTTTGATAATTGTAACGTCCTATTATGAAAATTTCCTGTTTTTTCAAAGATTTCGCATTAATTTCTTCTAATATTTTTTCAACTGTTTCTGTTTCATCCTCAGAAATTATGATTTTTACAGTTTGTTTTTCACTGCTTTCAATGGCTTGTAGTTTTTTTGGGATTTGATTTGGATTTTGCATAATAAACTTGCTAGAGAAATCGCATATTTTATCATTGAACCTAAAGGTTTTTTCCAGAAACATTAGCTTTGTGTAGCCAAAATGGTTTTCAAAATCTCTCATAAGCGACATATCGCTTCCAGTAAACCTGTAAATTGACTGCCAGTCATCACCCACACAAAATAACTTGCAATCAGGATTTTGGTCAACGATAGTGCTAAGAAGTTTGTGTCTGCTTTGGGAAATATCTTGAAACTCATCAACCAAAACATAACGATAGTTTGCTAAGTTTCCATTTGTCTTAAGGTATCCCTGTGAATAATATATCATGTCATTAAAGTCAACTTGATTTTTAGAAATCAAATAATTATTATACGAGGTGATTATGAAGGAAAATACTTCTACAAACGCTTTTGCTCTTTCCTGATCTTTAAACTTGAAAGCTTTCTTTTTTAGCTGATCAAGTGTCAGATTTGAAGATTTGTACAAGTTTAAAAATGTTGAAAGCAAATAAACAAAAGAATTGACATATCCAACCTCGTTAATCTCCTTAAAAACCCTATCTTCTGGAATTTTATTGAACGTAACTCCATAATTTTCCAAATTATTTTTAAGATTTTGAAGGAGAGTACCTTCGGATTTTTCATAGCTAAATGTTTCAATAAGTTCTGTATGATTTTCCTTATGCAATTGTTTTTTCCATTCATAATTTTGAAGATAATTAGCTTGATCAATAAAAAAAGCAGGTTCTCTTTTATCGTTTAGTGCAAAATGTTCAATATATATTCCATAATCTGGAAGATAGAAATCAGGTCTATATTGCCTATGTTTTATCGTTGATGTTAGAACTTCGTATTCCTTTTCATATTCATAGTTTACTCCATTAGTATAAAGAAAATTAGCTATAGCAGATTCTTCAAGACTTTTTACTTTATCTCCTCTTAGTGAACGAACCTCATTTTTCTTAAGGTATTCAATATATTCTCCTTTTGACCAAAAATGAAACATACTTTTATACTCGTGAAGATAAAAAAGAAAAAAATTGTTTAGCAGCTTGTTAAAGACCTTGTCTTTTAGGTTATCAGCTATAAAGATTCTAATCATAGCACAAAGTTTTGCTTTGTCGGTTGATAAAACTGAAACAGAAGGTTTTGTACCTTCAGCATTTGCTATTATGCTCAATCCTAGATTGTGAAATGTTTTAACTTTTACTTTATGATTTAAGCGAGCTTTTATTCGATTGAACAATTCTTGTTTTGAATCACGAGCAAAAGATAACAATAATACTTCATTGGGTTTAGCTAATCCTTTTTCTAAAATATACGCTGTTTTGGCTACAATGGTACTAGTCTTACCTGTTCCTGCACCTGCAATAACTAAATTGAAAAATTCATCAGTAATGATAGAGCGCTTTTGATTTTGAGTTAAAGGATATTCCTCAACTGTATCAAACAGATCTTTGTATTCTAGCATTTCGTTTTGGATAAAATTCTCGTTTCTTTTAGCAACCGTCTCTTCAGGCTTATCAAATACAGAAAAAAGCCAACCAATTTTATCTCTTAAATCCAAATTTGAAATCTTAGATTTTTCTAAATCTATCAATAAGGATTGAAGATTGGAATGTTTTTTTATCCATTGCATTATGACTCTTTTTTCAAGGTACCTATCTTTATCCCAAATAGATAATAATTCTTTGTGAGCTTGTTCAATTTCAGGAGTATCTAATTCTAGAATTTCTTCAAAATTCTTCTGTTTATGAACTTTTAAAGCTAACAAAAATATAACTGGTAACCAAATCAAGAATAGTATTATAAAAAAATCTAATCCAAGAATATTTTAAACATCCTTCAGATTCATTTGAGCTTAAGTTGGGTCAATTTAATATTTAATTTTAATATATCAGAAATTAAGATTTTGAATTATGTTAAAGAAAAATTCAGTTTTGGAACATTAAATTAAAAATAGAAATTACTTATAAGATTCAATATATAGGTTGTGAGACTAGTAAAACAAGTTCACAAATACTTTTTTCTCTTTATTGCAATGGGTTCAATATTATTACTTATGGGCATTTTCGGTTTTTACTTTTTATTGTTTGGCGGTGTCTCTGATCCAGAATTATTAGTGGCGGCAGGTAGTTGTTTTTTTGCAGGAATTGGTATTTTATTGAAAATGGTAAGACCACTGCCTAAAAAAGTCCCAAAAAACAATTTGCATATATGCCCCTTCTGTGGATCAATAATAGAGAAAAATGCTACCTTTTGCACCAAATGCAAAAGACAATTAACTAAATAAATTAAATTCATCTGATTTTTCAATTCTTATTTGGGTTAAATTAAATTTTGATCCTAATATGAAAAAAGGGGGAAAGGTTACGAACGATATTGAATTCATGGATGTGGAGTAGCTAACATTTTGGCTACTTGTGATTCGCTCCATGCTTTCATTGTTATCGTTCTAACGTTCCCCATGCTTCCTAAACACAATAGAATAGCCATTACATCGTCTTCTTTCGGAAGCTCTATAATAGACACAAAATCGCACTTTCCAAGAGTATAGAAAGTTTGCATTTTGCCTCCTGCTTTTTCAACCATATCTTTGGCTACTTTTGCTCGGTTAGGTGCATCCTTGACATTCTTTATTCCTTGTTCAGTCCAATTTCCTAAGACTACAAAAATAGGTAAAAACTTCACCCCCAAATAACTTTATTATGTCCCAAAAATAAAACCTTTTTTGGCACTTCAAACATTTTGAGTTTTGAAGGAAATCAAATTTAATCCAAATATGAAAAAAGGGGAAAAGGTTATGAATAATATTGAAAAAATCGACAGAAAGAAAAAACCAAAAAAAAGAATAACTGATAAGATAAAGTATTGCCCTACCTGTGGTTCAACAAACATTTTTTGGGTTTCTGGACTTCCTCAACTGTGGTCACTGTGGGAATGCAAAGAATGCGGTTATAAAGGAGCATTAATACTAGAAGGAGGTTATCTTGGAGCAAAACTAAGAAAAGAGTGGAACAAAAAGCAACAAGAAAAGCAAGGACAGAATCAGCTATAACACTAAAATTTAATGTTGCAGATACTCACATTATTATCTCTTAGTTAGTTCATAAGAAATTCTTTAAACCTGAAAATGGGAAAAGATAGCATTTGATAAAAAGAATCCACACAATTCATACTGAGATAAAAGAAAGTGAAGTTTATCCACGGAAAGGAAATTTAAAATGAAAAAGTCAAATAGTCATCTATTTTCAAAGTTAAGTTAGGCAAAGGCATCCATTTTAAGTTAAAGTCATGATGAGCAGCAGAAGAGTTGATTGACAATTAACATGATTGAAATATCATCCTTACAAATTCTTCTTATAGTTACGAATATTATCTCTCTAACAGTCTTTGGAATAGACAAGCTGAAGAGCAAAAGGCGAAGCTATAGAATTCCCGAATCAAGGCTTTTAATGATTGCTTTCTTTGGACCATTTGGCGCTTTTTTTGGCATGTTGTTTTTTAGACATAAAACTCGAAAAATTAAGTTTCTGCTGGTTCCACTCTTTCTATTATTTCAAGTGTTTATAATTGTGTATTTCTATTTTATTAAATAACTAAAGCTTTTTGAGTGAAAATATAAACCAGGATTACTACACTAATTAAGAACCATTATTCTTAACACACAATCTCCTAATATGATATTTATTGGTAAATTAACCAAGCAAACATTGACTTTAGATCGTTAAATCTAACTTTGAAAAAGGCGAATTTATTGTAGAAGACATCTACCATTATGAATATACCTAATCTCGGTTATGGTTTTTTGTGTTTCAATTTGTGTTTTGAGTCAAAAAAGTTTTGCTGGAATAATGCTAATCATAAAAAAGAGGGGAAGATTAGATTTATCTTTTTAATGCTTATTTTTTCCGTAGCAATAATATGCCAATTATGATAACTACCGCTAGTATTGCAATTCCAAAGCCCATCACATACATATCGGTCATAGGAGCAGGTGTTGCATCTGGTGGTGCTGTTGATTGGGGTGCTTCTTCCACATAAATGAATGCTTCATCAAAAGAGCTATCGTAAGAATCTGAACCAACAAAGGTTGCAATAATGGTATAGTCACCTGGAATTTCTGGTTCCCAAACTAATCTATACTTTCCGGATAAATCACTAGTTGCTGTTCCTATATTACGATAATTACCATTAGCATCTATTACATCCAGAGTAATTTCAACCCCTTTAGCATCAGACGGAATTGGTTTGTTCATATGCAGGTACTCCATCCAAGCTGACATATCATCATCCGAAACACAGGGGGTATCCATTTGACCTATTGATTGATCCATAATGGAGCCCATAATTATCACTTTTTCACCTAAAATAACCTCTGTTAGAGGTGCTTCAACAGTTATCTTGCTTGGACCTTTGCCAAACGTGTAGACTTGTCCGTCATAGGAATTTAGCACAGTGTAGACTCCATCTGATATAGCGCCGTGGCGCATCATTCCTGCAATAGACCAAACTTCCTCTCCAGTGTAGGCATCAACAACCCAAAGCTTGCTTCCTCTCCACAAAACACTGTCAGGAGAGTGTTCATCATTGGTAATGTATATTTTTCCATCAGCGATGTTAAATCCAGAATAATTAGGCAAGGTATTGTATGCTGTCTCTAATCCAACATCTCCAAAGTAGAACTCCCAAGATAGTGAACCATCAGTAATGTCAAATGCTCTTAGGTATCCGTCATATCCAGCCATTAGCAGATTTCCATAAGCAATCATAAATTGATAAGTAAAGTAACCCCATCCCACATCTGATGTTGGTTCAGTTCTCCATATTTCTTCTCCAGTTTGGATACTATATCCCATTAACCGCATTAAAGCTCCATCCCAACGAGTATAGACTCCGTCTTCGATGTTTCTGCTATAGAAGTTACGATTATGGATATCTCCCCGAGTCTTCGTCCAAATTGGACTAACGCTAGTTGCCCCTTCAGATATTTCTGTTGGAAAAGCCATTTCTGTAGCTGTAGCTGGATACTCAGTAAAACCTGCAGTTCTTGAGAGTTTGGATTCCACATAGGCTAACATATATCCCTCATCAACATCAAGTAACTCAATAGTCATTCGTGAGTCAACATCAACAGTAATAGGAACGTCCCATTGAATTCCTAGTTTTCCATCAACTATTGCTCCAACTCTAGGACTATAAATTTCACCAGGAAAGCCTCCCATCCATGGAAAAGCTTCAAAAATCGCCTTGCTTGAGTTCCAGAGCATCAATCTATCATTAGCTGTATCAAGAGAATATGATAATATTTCTCCAGAAGGACCAAAGCTTGGTTGCCCACAATAGAAAGATACCCCTCTACCCCAAGTAATATTTGTAATAGTGAAAATATGTCTTGATGTATATGCATCATAAATAGTTGCAGTAGCGTTTGAGGAAGGACCATTAACATCCCAGAGATGCGCTATTAATCCGTGCTCATTAGGATTATCAATTAAAAATATCTGAGCAAAATCAATGCTGATCCCTTCTAAATACCATAAATCCTCTCCAGTATAAAGATCCATGCAACGTGTGCCAAAAACATCAGCACTTGCAGTTGGTGGATGCTCAACAAACATGATTCGCCCTTCAAGTATTAAAGGATCATAGAACTGCTCATAAGACAAGCCAGTGTAATAGGAGCTATCTCCAAAAACTCCACCTGCAATACCTCCAAAAAGTATATCTTTCTTCCAGATAACATGTGCACTATCTGGAGCAGCTGTGTATGGCGAGAATGCTGGAGTCATACAAAAGTGACGTATGTTATAATCATAACTTTTCATTAGCCAATTATCAGCTACTTGCCACCAACCCTTATTTTCTGAACTTATCGGTCTTGTCCAAGAGTCAGTGGGCAAAGGTGGAGATGTTATTCCAAAATCTGTAGGTTCTTCATTTACAATAAGTTCAACGGGATTACTTGTTGATGGTTTAAAATAGCGTTCATAACCTGAAGCGTTAATCCATTGTCCTGGAAAACTAGCCTGAAAAGTATAAGTACCAATAGAGGTCGGAGCATAAGTTAAGATTGCTCCAGAAGTAGCCCAAGCTTCATATGGTCCCTTGGTTTCCTTTGTTCCATCGGGTCTAGTAATATCTATCATAAAACCTTGAAAGTGATCTCCTCCAGCTGCTCCAACTGCTGTATCACTGGTTTTATCAAGCTGAAAAGAAACAAGAACCGTCTCTCCGACACCCGCAGGACGCGGAGTAATATTCAAGAATAAATAAGTGTCTATCTAGTTCAACAATGACAGATTCGCCAACAGGAAGAGTTACCATAAGCAAACTAAAGCTCAAAACCAAAATTATAGCAATAACAGAAAGCCTTCTAGCATATTGAGTTTTCATTTATTTCCTCCTAAAATTGATAATTGAATTATTTAAGCTTCTATTATTTATAATATATCCAATTCAATCCAGATTTTTTTTAATTTAATGTTCCAAAATTGAATTAAATGATCAAATTAGAAGAAACTAATTATTTTCTGTATTTTTTGAAGTAAACAAGAATTCCTGCTCCAATTACTGCTACTGTTGCTATTGAAACTAATGCGATTGTTGTTGGGAAAGGTTCAGGCTCAGGAGAAGAAGTAGGTGTAGGTGTTGGTGTTTCAGATTCTATTGACATACAGCTAAGGTTCTGAGTTCCAGAAATAGCATATAAACAATCATCAATTGCTACAATACCACTAGGAATAAAATCTTCAGGAAGTGCAGTTCCATTACTCCAAACACCTGTGTGCGTATTATAGATTTGATTTAAGTTTGGTTTTGGCCCCTCATAGGGTTCTCCACCTAAAACATAGATTTGATTTAACCCAAGCAATTTTGGAGTTACTACTGCAAAGCTGTCTCGAACAGCAACAGGCATTGGAGATCCTAAACTCCATGTATCAGTTGTAGTATCATATATTTGAGTAAAATCGTAAACAGTTCCAATAGGTAGACCCTCAGGTGGTTTGTAATCTACTCCTCCAAAAACGTATATTTTATTTTCAACTGCTACAGAACCATATCTGTGAACTGGATGGGGTATTTGCTCTCCTTTGGTCCAGGTGTCAGTTAAGGGATCATAAATGTTAATTTCAGGAGAGTTTGATGACCAAATAACGAATTCGTTTGTTAATCCACTTATCAAATAGATTTTATCGTTTATTGTGTGTGCATTTATCCAGTATCTTGGGTATTGTGAATTTAGTGGAGCTTTGGTCTCCCAAGTATCTGTTTCTGGATTGTAAACCTCGTTTGCTAGTGTGTAAGATCCTCCTGCTGAATAAGGTCTACTTGGCTTTGATCCTGTTATTGCATATATTTTGTTTTGGCAAGTTGTTATAGCAAAGAGAGATCTTGGTGTTGGTATAGATGTTTTTGTTGTCCATGTGTCTGTTTCTGGATTGTACATTTCGTTTGTAGCAAGTATTGTTGTATCATTGGAGCCGCCTATGGCATAGATTTTTTTGTTTACTACTGCTAGACCAAAGTTTGATCTGGGGGTTGGCATTGGGGCTAGTGTGGTCCATGTGTTCTCTTGTGCTCTTACAATGGGGATTGAGGGAAGCATTGTGCTTGCTAAAAAAACAGCTAAGATTACAAGGACCTTTGGTGTGCTCTTGTTCAATGCTAATCCCCACTAAATACTGGTCTGGAATGTGGTAAAAGGGTTTTTGTGAAGATATTTTGACAAAAAGAGCCCAATCTGGTCAAGAAAGGTTGACTGGTTCTGGTCAAGAAACATTGACTAAACAAATAAGGGCTCTTAGAGCTTCTTTCTTTGAAACTTACGAAAAACCATGCTAAACCCGTTCCTAAATAATTTTAACTAAAGTTGTGTTAAAAATGACATGGTTTACTTTTGGGTGATAGGTTTTTACTAAAAATTTATGTATACAAAATTGAGGACATTTCCCTTTGGATACAAAAGCATCAACTAAGCACAGTTTTTATCTTAAAACCGGTTTGACGGGATCGTCAGCTAATCAAATTAAAGGTGAATAATTGATTGAAAATCATACAAATAAAATAAGTTAGTTTTTAGATACCCAAAGATCCCATCATTCAACTTTTCCTAAACCAATGATTTCTTTATCATTTTTCGATTTTTAAAGAGGGGCATTTTTTAAAATTAATGAAAAAGTTTATATCTTACTATTAATTCTTCGTTGGAAATTCATAAAGAAGGCGAGACTACGAATCTCACAATCCAACAAGACGAATATAACAATAATTACTTTTGTATAGATCAAATAGAATATTTACAATTATTAGCGACAATAATAAACATACAATGTTATTTATTTTTTCGAGTTTTATCGAATATTCTGTTAAAGTGATTTAAGTGGAAATATTAGTTCTAATCCCCATTATTCTTATTGTCACTTTTATTTTAGGAGAAATCTTCAAAAGAATTGGATTACCTACAGTTATCGGTCAAATTCTTGCTGGCTTAATTTTTGGATTGCCGTTTTTTAAAGAAGTATTTTTTGATAATGCTTCAAATTTGTTAATAGTTGAATTTTTAGCTACGCTGGGAATTGTTTTACTCCTCTTTTTAGCTGGATTAGAAATAGATATTAATCAAATTAAAGAAAACTCAAAAGATTCTATTCTTATATGTTTAGGTTCAGTCACTGTTCCCTTCATTTTTGGATTTTTATTTATTTTTCTAGTTTTTCCTCAATATGGAATTTTAACAGCCATAATTTTTGGAGGAGCAATGATGGTAACATCAGAAGGCACAAAAGTAAAAGTTCTCATGGATCTAAACAGTTTAAATACAAGATTAGGAGCAATTATGCTTTCTGCAGGAGCCATAGATGATATCTTTGAAGTACTATTGTTATCAATTGTTGTGTTACTTGCAAAGGGAGAAGGAACATTACTTAACGTTTTGATTTTGCCAATTGAGATTGTAATATTTCTTGCTATTGCTTTTTTCTGTTTCAAATTAATGAAAAAGGTATTGAAATATTTAGATAAGAATCCAAGTGATGATACAGCACTTTTTTCTGTAGTTATGATCTTTATTTTAGTACTTGCAGCCCTTTCAGAGGCACTACACATTGGATACCTAGTTGGGGCGATATTGGGCGGTTTTCTTTTGCAATCTTCTATGAAAAAAATTGCTCCAAAGAATAAGAGAAAAATGATAAATGTGATCAAACTAATTGCCTTGGGTTTTATTGTTCCATTTTTCTTTGTTCATATCGGAATTAGCCTTGACTTAACATCACTATTTTCTAATTCCTATTTGATTATTGCAACTGTAATTATAGCTTTTTCAGGAACAATGATAGGAACATTAATTATAAAACCATTTTCAACTTTAACCTGGAAGCAACTATATTATGCAGGTTGGGGGATGAACTCCAGAGGAGCAGCAGAATTGGTCGTTGCTTTGCTAGCATTACAATATGGATTGATTCCTAATGAAATTTTTTCAGCATTAGTGGCAATGAGCATAATAACTACTCTTTCCTTTGCACCCATTCTTGCAAGAGGAATAAAAAGGAATCCAGGATTAATGAATGAAATTCAAACGAAAGAAAAACCATAAATTGATCATAATTAAAGCGATATTGTATACATACAAGTTGATTAGAAATGAAAGATGGTATTAAGATATTGGTTGGATTAGATGGTTCAAATTATTCTAATTGGGCTTTGTTTGAAGCTATTAGTTTAGCCAAGAAATTCAATGGTTCAATCAAAGTTATCAGCGTATATAAGCAAGATGATGAGAGGGAAGCATCAAAAATTCAGCATAAAGCAAAAAACCTTATCGAGAGCGAAAAAATCGATTGCTCCTTTTTAGCTATTCTAGGTTCTAACCCATCATTAGCTTTAGTAGAGACCGCTAGAAATGAGAATTTTGATCTCATAGTAGTTGGCAGTCGAGGATTAAGTGATGCAGCTTCCTTTTTAATGGGAAGTGTATCAAGAAAAGTGGTTTCAAAAGCTGATTGCAACGTTCTTGTAGTAAAAAAATAATCTTAAATTTATTTGCAGAAAAAATTTGGATATTTCTGAATACAGCTCAATTTACGTAGAATACAATTCTCACTCCAAGTTTTTGATATTAAATAATACTTTCTAATAAATTAGGGTTAGAATTCCATCGCCATGCTTGAATCTATGTTCAAAGTTTGCAAGAATCCTCAAAGCAAAAGCAACAGTAAAAGGGTTAATATGCAATTTAAGATTTCATTAGTCAAATGTCTATTTACAATCTTTGGTTTGGACATTTATTTTCTTATGGTTTTGATTTATTCCAACAATCATTGCAAGTCCTTTGTATCGAATATCCAAATCTTCTTGGATAAAAATCTTTGTTACATAAAGCACATTTACCAATTTCTTTTGGTTTAGATTTAAGAAGTTTCAAACGCTCTTTAATTTCCATAATTATATCTGGATCTTTTTCTTTTTTTAACGCTTTCTCTAAAAGTTGAATTGCTAATTCTCTACTCCCTTCCTTGAACCTCGATTGAAAATGGTTTTGATTTGTTGTTTTAGAATTAAAATTTCTTGGAAGTACACAAACAAAATTTGTTGGATATTTATCAGAAATATCAAGATCAATTACTGCAAGTCTTATTTGAATGGGTTTATTTCGAGTTTCAATATAATGCCGTTCGCCGAAATTACTTTTATTTGCATAAAGCCTCAGGTTCATATCTTCTTTTGACCTATAGTTGTATTTTTATTGCTTTTTGTGGGCAAATTAAATCTAGTATAATTACTTTGCGGAGTAATTTTGATAGATTTAAAAATATTAGTTATTTAATTTTGCTGGTTTTTTTATATTCAAATTTGAAATAATTAGAAATCTTTTTCATAATTAACTGCAATCTAATAAAATCATTTTGTATGAAGAAAATATCATTTTTTAACAAGATATGGAGATGATTGTAGACCTTTACGGAGGTGAAAGATTTTACTTTTGCAGTTCTGCTGCTAGCATTTTTCTATAGATTCTTCACAAGCAAAAAATACCAACATTCACCGGAATAACCTTTTGAGTAGGATTTTTGGGATTCACAGAAGGTTTACCAGACAGATTGCAACAGCCCTTAATAACTCGCTAACTCGTATTAATAAGTGAATTTTTAGGAAAATTAATTCAAAGCTAGCAATTCCAATTCTTTTTTATATATGTTATTTTTTATGAAAAATCCATTTTATGTTTAGAGATTGTATGTTATATATAGAAAAAATTGCTAAAAACACTATCTCGATAATTTATTTATATACTTTAAAATGAACAATTCTAAAGCTTTATTTGGTTGAATAACTGATTTTATTGATTTATTTTTAAGAATAAAGCGTATATAGTAGTTTTGATGCTGGTATTTTTTGGAGGTATCTGTTTATGTTTGATAAAAACAGGTATGTCAAAGAGTGGGAAGATGAATCTTTGCTCTATTATGAATGGGAAAAAAATAAAAGAATTGAAGAGCAAGAATGGAAAAAAAGAAGAAGAAAGAGCTTGAAATAATCTCATCGCAAGGATCAACAATTTAATCTGCTCTTTTAGCCATAACTTTGTTTTCTTAGCAGGTTTTAGAATTCTAAATTTCTATGATTAATTTTTTTTATTTTAATAATTTGGTTACTTTACATAAAAAGACTTTCTTATTTCGTAGCTTCAAGCTAAGATACCTCATAAATTAATTATGATTTCTAAATCATCAGTAAAACAATGTTCCTAGCTTCAAAGGGATATTTTAGAGATTCTTGAACAAACAAAATAAAGAAAAAAGGTATGTTTCATCAAAAATACAAAATACAAGCCTTTGAAAGGCATACCCATTTTATTATATTTTAAGAACAAACTTAGGAATTAATTTGGCCACAATTTGACCAAGTTGTAGTTCCACTGTTCTTAAGACCACAGCTTTACCTCGATAATCAAACTCCATATCACGAACATCAGAACAGATTTTATTGCCAATTTCCGCTCTCATCTCTAAAATGAAATAGCGACGATCAGCGATTTCAATAACGTCTTTAACTTTGAGAAAATCACTAAATGAATAACCACCGCCATGGGGAAGAATATTTGACTTACGAAGTCTATCAATAACCCCTAATTTCTCTGCACGCCTATAAAAGCCACATACCTCAATAATCTCATCAGAAATATTCTCTTTTCCTTCAAACAAAAAACCTGGAAGGTCAGCCTTTAAAGCCACTGGAAAAATAGACTTCCTACCCCCTGTGTTATGGCATCCCAAAAGGAGTTCATTATAATTTAAAAGACCCTGATGATTTACATTACATATTTCTTTAAATTTTCCAAAAATAGTTTTAGCTACAACTTTTCTTTTATTTTTGGAAAATCGCTCAGCATATCTATAAAAAGTATAATACTCTTTTGCCTCATCATCAGTTAATACATTCAGACTTCCAAATTCAGTTTCAATCTTCTTAGAAATATTTTGCAAAACTTTACTTTTATCAAGATACAAGCCTATGCCTCTCTTGTTATCTCTACATAACTCAGGTGCAGATCCGTGAATAACAAAAACATATTTTGGAAAATTGTAATCCAACTTGAGAGTTTCAACTTCAAATAGATCTATAAAATGGTTGCTATGTGCGAAATCCCAATCTAATTTAATATTGTCAATATAACATTCATTTTTGTAAGTAGTTATGTTTTCAATAAGTTGAGTTGGATCTGGCAGTGTGTTTAGGCCTCCAACAAGCATTCCGCAAGCATTAGGTTTAGCGTCCAAAATAATGAAAGGATCTTTTCCTGAACCCCAAACCAATTTCCCACCATAACCAAATCCAGCCTTCCATCGAGTTTTATTTCGAGTAACTGTCTCATCAGGAGTTGAAACAAAAGTAGCATCAGGACTGAATCCTAGCTTTTCCTGTACAATATGAATTTTTGCCAAACCATATTTCATGTTTTCGCGACACAAATAAGCTGCTCCGTCTCCAAGACCCATAGAAAAGTAATGTTTTTCTGCTCTTTCAAGTAACCTTTTTTTTCCAGTTATTTTTCAATTCCTCCAAAAATTTTTAAATAAATAACACTTTGTGTATTTGAAATTTATCATAATATTTCATAAAGAGCTTAATTCTAAGCAATTTCTTCAAAATCTTAAACATAAACAATAGTTTATTTAAGTTTTGTAGTCAAAGCATAAGATCTTGGAAAATTAATATTTTATTTTTCAATTGTGATTTGGATTTCCCAAACACTTTTTAAAATATTGAAGGCAGATTGTTCTAATGAAATTTTTTGTTCACAGATAAAAACAGAATAGTGAATATGTTAAGTTTAGCTTATTAGCTATTTATAGAAGCGAGGTAGCAGTCTCAGAGAGGTTTTGGATAGCATTTTTGATTACAATCTGTTTTATTATAACTGTTCCATTTGTGAAAAAATCTATGATATTAAATGAGTTAGAATTCTTTTTCTTCTGGAGAATATAATTTGGATTAATTTTGTTGAATTTTTCTATGGTTTTCAATAACGCTATTATCATTAAAATTTTAAATATCTCGAAGTTGTGTATTTGGACAATTTTAAAATTTTTATTTTGTTATTGTTTTTGAACAAAAATTATTATCCTCTAAAGCACAAGTTTTGTTTTCTAGTTCCTTCATTAGCTGGTTTATAAAAGCTACGAGTAAATTTTGTCTCGTTTTTGCTATCTTTTTTCCTGTCAAAGTAAGAAAATCGTTCTTTATTTTCAATCTCCATCTTGCTTTTTTTAACACATGTTTCCAGTCTTTGCCCTGTACTTGTGCACTTAATGCTGTTCTAAGTAATCCCACAGCTCCTATCATTTCAAGTCCATCTGCATCATAGAGGATTTTGGCTTCGATTGATTTTGGAGTTTTTCTATGCCTTAGTTTTCGGCTATGGGTCTCTATACAATGTATTATTTTTTGGGTTGGTTCAGCGGGTAAACCCAAGTTTGTAAGAAAAGTTTTTGCTAGTTCAGCACTTGTTTTTGTATGATATTGATTTTTTTCATGTCCTCTTCCAATATCATGCAGATATGATGCTATCTCCAAAATATTGCTATCGGCTTTTTCCGTTTTAGCTATCAGCAAAGCATAGTCTCTTACTCTTTGGCAATGTTCAAAACCATGATGCAGATCTTTCGGAACCATTTGTCGTGAATATTTTTTAGTTTCTAGAATTATTTTGTTAATATCATTAATTTCCATTTAGAATCAACCATCTGTTATATTTTATTTTGTTTATGTTTTAAGTTATTGGCATTTAGTTTTTTGACTAAAAAATAGTAGATTTCATTAAATATAGAATTCTTTTTGCTAAAAATTCTGATCAAATATTTTTAATAATCACTAACTCTTCGATATTCAAAGGAACTCCTATCATGCTTCCCTACAAAATTGAAAGAGCTATTGGCTTTAACACAGTAAATATTATGTATATCGACTAATCTTATAGCACCCATTTCAAAACCAATGTTTGAAACAAGCATAAGAATATCAGCATACCACTTTTGAACATCTCCATATTTTTTAGCTTTAACTTTTCCAAGAAAAGTTTTATAAAGACCATGAATATCCACCTTATATTCTTTTTTTACAGTTATTCCTGGCAAAGTTAATGATTCATATTTCTTACAGTTATAGTGAAACTGAGAATTTAGCCAATTAACAACTCTATTTTCAAGGTTTGAATTTGAATTATAGACTTTTTTTCCTTTCTTGGACCATTTTTTTACGGCCAACGCTTACACTCGAGCTATTCTAAAAATTCTCAATTTTAAGGATTATCTCTAATTCTGAATTTGAACGAACAGAATAATGTAGCAAAAATTTTTAGTCTATAAGATTTACACCGCGAAGGTTTCAGCAAATGTTATTTAACTATTGAAATCGCAAATTTTTATTCTTAAGATTTCACTTTCTTAAAGAAGGTTTGAGTTTTATTAAAATTTAATACTTCCAAAAGTAATATTTGCTCAAAAACTATATGAAGCATATAGAATCGAGAAAAAAGATTAAATCCTCATTTATTGGATATAATTCTAATCTTTCAAGCTATAAATCAGATTTTATCAAGAAATTTAGAAACATCATATAATAACCGATTATTTTAACACTATGTAAAAATTTTAAAAATAAATTAAATAATGTATCAGATTTCGATGTATTTCTCAGTAGAAATTTTGCTTATAACTCGTTTCTGAATAAACAATATAACAGATAACCTTAAAGGTGGAAAAAGTTGCTATTAAAAAGGCAAGTCATAGAACAACTATACTCAACTCAATTAATTATAGCTGCATTAAACGAAGAAAAAGGTATAGGTCCCACATTGGCAGATTACATTGACAATCTAGGAATAATGAAAATTCTTGTTATTGATGGAAATAGTAGAGATAGAACTGTGGAAATCGCAAAAAATATGGGAGCAGAAGTATCTTTTCAGAACGGAGTGGGAAAAGGAGATGCTATAGCAAAAGCAATCCAAGAAATTGATCCTAGTATAAAATACATCATATTAACTGATGCAGATTATACTTATCCAGCCAAATTTGTTCCAGAAATGATTGAGATTATTGAAAAAAATCCAAAAATAGGAATGGTTTGTGGTAACAGATTTAGCGGAGACACAGAATCAAAAGCACTACAGAAACAGTTTCTATTTGGAAATAGAATTTTATCGATAGCACATAGCTTACTAAACGGAGTAGCCTTGGCTGATCCTCTAACAGGATTGAGAGTAATAAGAACTGATGTTTTCAAAAACTGGCAAATAAAATCCCAAAGCTTTGATATTGAGGTTGAACTTAATCATCAAGTAAAAAAAAGTGGGTACAAAATAAAAGAAATTCCAATAGCCTACAGAAAAAGATTAGGCGAAAAAAAATTGAAAATCAAAGATGGAATAATTATTTTGAGAAGAATCATCTCAGAAATAATTCGATAAATTAAAAGTTAATAGACATCAAAAACCTGATTTAATTAAAACTCGCATAATAATTTTTTCAGATCATAATTTTAAATAAATATGACATTTTTATGATTTGAATTTCCATCCCTCAAAAAATTCTCCACCCAAAAGAGACCCAACTAAATATTTTCTAATCTAACAAGTTTTAAAAATAATCTTAACAATTCAAGAAGGTTTTGCGGGTTAAACCCTTACTTTCAACTAAATTATCCTATAAAGAATATCAAAATTAGTAGGAATTCTGTTTAATAATTTAATTTATTTTCAATCATTTAGATAACAACTTTTTTGTTTAAAATTAATTCGAAAACTCCTATAAACAAATCTCTTTTTATTTTAAAGAGGATAAAACGTATTTAAATTTAAATCACACTTTAAATTCATTTGAACCGGCGACCTTTCGATTATCAGTCTAAGATGCACGAGGATCATTACAATTGTTCGTTTATTATAACTAAGGAAGCATTGGATAGCTTTGCATTATTCTGCAGAGTAGATCTACAGCTTTCAGAGAGAACAGTGAAAGTGCACCTTTGTGCATTAAATCGTTACATAAAAGAGACAGGTAATTCAATAGATGCAAAAAAAATCAGAATTTTCTTACTCAAAACAAAAAATAATAAAACCAATCCTAGAACTTATCGATGGTTATTATGTGGAATCAAACGATTCTGCAGAGACTTTCTTAATAAAGAAGAATGGACTAAAACTCTGAAGTTTCCTAAGATACAACCAAAATTAATTACCCACTTACCATCAAGAATAGATCTGAATCAATTCTATGAAGCTCTTCCTCACACTAAAGCAAAAGCACTTTTCCTAGTGTATGCATCTTCAGGTCTTAGAAAATCAGAAATTCTGAATGCAGAGATCAAACCATCCATCAGAGCAATAATTCCAACCAATCACGAACAGTATTCAACTAAAAATAGCTACATGAGTTTCTATAACTCGGAGGCAGAAGATCTTCTTAAACAAATTAACTATGATCTTAAAGTATCTGAAGTATCAATCCGTAGATGGTTCAAAAAAGGATATCTACAAACCAAGATTAAGATCACTCCACAGATTTTGCGAGAGTGGTTTTGTTCCCAAATGGCAAAGTTAAATGTTCCTGATAGGTATGTGGATGCATATTGTGGTAGATTACCAAGATCTATCCTAGCTCAAAGGTATACTGACTACTCTATAGGTACTCTAAAAGAGATATATGACAAAGCAAATATGACTGTCCTAAAATAAGTAATCATATCTATATTTTATTCAATGAAAAACATTTCTTTTAGTATTTTAGCCTCTTACAGTGATCTTACAGCAATCAACCTCAATCTATCAACTTACTTTCAACTTTTCAGACTTCTAAGAAATACAACATAAACAAAACTCATTCATAGAGAATAGCTCTCAGATACCATAATTGTTTCTAAATTTTAAATATAAACTCATTCATATTGTAATCTTAGAAGGAGGCAAGGAGGTGCCTAAAATCGAAAGGAAACAAATGAATGAATTACAGAGAAAAGAAAAAACCAAATGGGTACCTCACAGTCGAGGATTCTTCTAGATTAGATAATTCAATATATACTTCTAGTTTTAGAAAAAGACCAAAAGATCCTAATAAGACTGATATTGGAGCAAAATTGGAAAAACTTGTTTCGAGTTGTCTTAAAGGAATTGGATTTAGGTCTGAAATAGTACACAAATACCATCAACCAGTGGATTTTATCTATGGTTCAAAAGGGTTTGGATTTGAATGTAAGAATTTAGTTGGAACACGATATGTTACCATTAGTTGGATAAAAAAAGAAGTGCTTTATAGATTTGATGAACAAGAAAAAGAGCTAGGCATACCGATTCCAAAACGAGGATTAGTTGTTACTGAAAAGAAATGGAGTAAGGAAATTGATTGCCTTTTGGAAGTTAATAATATTCGTGTTTGTGTTGTGGGAAGAATAGATTCTAAGGAACACATCTCTAGAGCTAAACAGATTTTCATCTATTGGATAGAGGATATGTTGTGGGATATCTCTAAAAAGGAGGTGAAAAGAGGTGAGTAGATTAATGACAAGAAAAAAGGGCAAAATCACAAGTTTTTACATAAATCCAACGATATGCAAATTACTTAAAGAGTATTCAGACCTTACTGGATTGAGTATGTCTGACATAGTCGAACGGATGATAACTATTGCCAATCCAATCTTTAAGAAAGAATATAGATTAGATTGTTTTGGAGAAATTTCCACTAGGCAATCCAAATTAAGTGAAAGGTAAGCGATTAATAAAATCTTTTATGAGAAGCTGAATTTTTGATAGGGTGAGTTAAAATAGTAACTTGAAATTCGGTAATAATACTAGTAAGACACTAATGGGTAAGGGTAGGACACTAAAAAGATAGGTCTCTCAGACAGAAATAATATCAGAAACAATCTTATTTTGTATTATGAGTGAATTTATTTAACAATTTTGCTGTTGGTTTATCAATTTGAGGCTGGCACCTGAGTATAATCTTGGAGTGCTTTATCCTGAATTAGCTAAGGAGTGCTTGTTCTGGAGTAACTGATTCTTGTGCTTTCACACTTAGGACTGCTATTGATAAGAAACTTATAGAAATAACCAATAGAACAGCAAAGCTTCTACTTGGATTAATCTTCATCTAGGTTCTCCTCTTCTTGAAGTATGCTAAGATTCCAACTGCTACCATGCCCAGTATGACTGCTGTAACAATAACAATCATAGTAGGGAATTCTGGTTGAGGTGGAGAAGGTGT
>LFWW01000004.1 GCA_001273385.1 miscellaneous Crenarchaeota group-6 archaeon AD8-1
GTGGGCCGAGCCGGACTTGAACCGGCGACCTTTGGCTCGTAAAGCCAATGTCCTAACCAAGCTAGACGATCGGCCCAATTTCTTTTGATATCATCTGTTTCATTGATTTTTATTTTTCTATTGTGATGCTTGCTGATTTAGATTATTTTGATATTTTATTGACAATTTTTTCTATTATGTAGACTGGATTTTGAAGCTTGGATAATTCTTTTTTTACATCTTTTCGTTTTCCAACATATCTTTTTGAGGTTTGCAATATTTTCTCCTTACTAATAAAAAATAATGGAAATCCTTTTTCTGTAAGGTATTTATTCACATAGGTTTTACCTATTTCCGTTACCACTATACTAGGAACCCCTAGTAGGGCTGCTTCTCGGGCAAGGGTGCCTCCAGCACTTATAACTAAATCTGAGTGCGCAACCAGATTTACTGAATCAATAAACTCTTTCTTTTTATTATATCTTTTAAGGAAGACGATATTTCCAAGCGGTTTTAATTGTTTAACAACTGAATCTGAATAATCTGTTTGGTTTTTTGCATAAACTGCTTTTGTTTCGAGTTGCCGAACAACTATTAGAGGCTTTCTTAGTTTAGGGCTAGCAGGAGTTTTTAAATTCTTAATCCACGCAAGTTCATCTACTCCATCAAAAAAAACAATTTTTTTTGCACCATTTTCTTTTAAAGCTTTAGATGGTATTGCTTTTGAAGCTACAACTACTGTCGCAAATGGTATTGTTAAACGGTTAACTGCTAAAGCATGAGGTGTGTCTGCTGTAAGAATAATTGGAATACCTAAACCAAATGCGGTTCGACATAATTCAACAGATTGATGAGCTATAGCAATATCTGGTGGATCATCTTGGAACATTCTTGAAAATTCTATTACTCGTTTTGCACTTTCTTCTAGCCTAGTTGATAAAGATGAAGGTTTATATTCTCCAACAATTCTCGGATTTTCACCAAGAATTCTAGCCAGGGGAATGGTATCTGGATGTTTACGGGCAGTAAATATTATCTGATGTCCCTTTTTTCGAAGCTGCTGAGTGATAGCTGAACCATATCGAATATGCTTACCCGTACAAGCATCATACCAGATTCTCATTTTTTCACCTTGATTCTTGAATAAAACCTTCCCGTTTGATTTTATATTCTCTTATATCCATTACTTCTTTTGCGGGAGATCCTGCTACAACCTTTTTTGGAGCTACATCTTTTGTAACTATACTTCCTCCACCAATAACAGAATTTTCTCCCACAACCACATTTGGAAGAATAATAGATCCGCCACCAACTATGGCATTGTCTTTTAGTTGGGATGGCGATATCAGATCACTTTTTGGATATTTATCGTTTAATATCGAACAATTTGGACCAATAAACACGTTATCTCCTATGGAGGAACCGTTAGAGATAGTTACATGAGATTGAATATTACAATCATTACCTATACTAACATCTTTTCCTATATCACAAAAACTACCTATATGAGTTCTTTTACCAATTGTCACATTATCACCTATAACAACATAATTCCATATAACAACTTGTTTTCCAAATTTTACATTAGATCCAACTACTACTCCTCTTCCCATTTTTGGTTGTGACATAGTCTTCACTTTAGAATTCAATGTTTAAATAGTTTAAAAAATTACTTATTTTTTCGCCTAGAGGTAGTGATAGTTTGACCAAAGAAAATGTCCTAATAGTAGGTTTGGGCGAGATAGGAAGGAGTCTTTTTGAAATAATAGTAAAAAGCGATAGTTTTGCAGTTTATGGTCTAGATTCTGATAAAAAAAAGATGTTATCAATTAATCAAGATCAAAAAGAAATTCCCTCCAAGATAGATATAATGCATGTTTGTATTCCTTGTCAAAATCAAAAAAAATTCATAGAAGCTGTATATGATTATGCAAAGAATTTCAAACCCAAAATAGTTATTATAAACAGTACAGTTATACCTGGAACTACACAAAAATTTTACGAAAAATACAATCATCTAGTAGTGCATTCCCCAGTTAGGGGAGTACACGTAAATAAAGAACACATGAAATGGGAGATCAAACGTTGGAAAAAATATATAGGCGGAACTAATGCAAATTCAGCTGAAGCTGCATGTGAACATTTCAATAAAATAGGCTTAAAAGTAAAAAAATTGAAAAGTTGCACAGAATCCGAATTAGCAAAGCTTTTTGAAACAACATATAGAGCTTGGATGATAACCTGCTTTCAAGAAATGCACAGAATTTCCCAGTCTTGTTCTGGGAACTTTGATGATATAGTAGACTTTTTAGAAGACACACATAGGGTAAGATTGGATAGACCAATAATGTTTCCAGATTATATCGGTGGTCATTGCTTAATACCTAACACAAAGTTGTTATTAGAATTCTATGACTCTAATTTGTTAAGGTTAGTTCTAGAATCAAATAAAAGACGCCTATACGAGATTAAAGATTCTCAAACTAGACAAGAGATTGAAAAAATTAACAGACGGGCTATTAATTTGCAGAAAGAATTGATGAAACTAACAAAAACGGTGTATAAATGAAGTTAGTCATGATCAATGATTGTGCATTTGTGGGTGCTACTTTACTAAAATACTTGCCTGAAGATCTGGAAAAACAGCATATAATTCGAAGTAGAAGTTTTTGGGATAAGACTTCTGGTATAGCTTTAAAGATCTTAAAATCTAAGGGAGATATTTTTCATGTAAATTATCTACTGCAGGATTGTTATCTTGCTTCTAAATTCGGTAAGAAACCTCTAATTGGTCATGCACATGGAAGTGATTTACGCGATCAATTAAAAAAGAAGAAATGGAGCTGGATGATAAAAAATAACCTAAAAAAATGCAATAAAATTATTGTTGCTCAGCCAACAATACTAGATCAAGCTCTAGAATTTAATGATACGGCTGAATATTTTCCCATACCCTATGATCCTGAAATATTCTTCCCAAAACCTATTCCAGAAAATAATGAATCAAAAAATGTTTTCTTGGCATCATCTCATAATTTTAAAAATAAGGGCACAGATAAATTGCTTGAAGCTGTAGCTTGCATATCTGAACCAATTAAAATTAAAAGCTTCGCTTCAGGAAAAGACCTCAAAGATGCAAAGAATCTTGCTAGAAAACTAAACTTAAAAATTGACTTTATTCAAAACGTGCCTCATAACAGAATGAACAAGTTGTATTGGGAAAGCAATCTTGTTTTAGGAAGTAGCGGAATTGGACAACTAGACACCATAGCTATAGAAGCCATGGCATGCGGCAGACCAGTTATTCACTCCATACTAAAAAAATATTTTCCTGAATGCCCAATAGAGCAACTAGTATCGATTGATCAAACGTCACAATTAATATATAAACTGTTATTCGATAAAAAAGACCGAAAGCAAAGAATAAAAAACCAATTATCATACGTAGAATCTACACATCAAGCGACAATTCTATCAAAAAAATTATTCAAAATTTACAATGAATTAAAAAAATAAACAAACCAAATTAATAATCTGCGAGTCTTTTGAAAATAATAAAATTAAACTAGCAATTAGATTTAAAAATGCTAAGTAAAACTTCAAATGGAGAAAAGTCCTTGATTAAATTTCGAATCGATGTAGATTATCCATATCCTTCAAGAATCAAGAGTTTTCTCCATATAGCAACAAATCTAAAGACTTCAAAGGAGTATTTGAAAAACTCAAAAATCCTCGCTAAGATGTTCAATGATTCAAGTGAAGAAATTAAAATTTTTTGGTTTTTTACAATAAAAACTCTTCCAGATAAAGAACTTTTATCGCTAATAAATAATTCGAAACATGAAATTGCTCTTCATATAATTAAATCTCCGCATTATGAATTTGAAATCATATCAAAAATCACAAAACAAAAGATACGATATTACACAATTCATGGTACATCAAATTTTTTGACTAGACTTCTTTGGAGACGTTGGAAAGCTAGATTTCCTGAAATACCAAAGAATTTTCCATTAAAATCTTTCCATCACTTTCCCACATTACCTTTTGATGCCCTATGTTACAGAGAATATGATTCTATCGCAGTTAAAATAGCGCAAAAAAACATAGCAAAGAATAGAGTCTTGGAAATTCATCCTCAATGGCTATTTCAAAAAGGAAAGATGAATCGAAGAGGAGCATACAATAAAACTCTAAAGCAACTTCTGAAAATCGATGATAAATTACAATATGTTGAAAAAAGAAAAAAGATGTCAGTAACCATTGGAAGAGATTATAGAGAATATCAAAAAGATATTTTTCCTAATGAATCCTACATCAGGAAATTAAGAGATTTAAACATCGATGTTTTTACTTTCATTGAAAGAGCTTGGTCAAAACCAATTCTCTCTCCTAATAAAAAATGGATTAGAACGACTGATAATGTTGCAATGCTTAATCTTACAACCTATGATTCTTGGTGGAAAAAAATTGGAAAAAAAACTCGTAATATGGTTCGTAAATCACAGAAAAGCGGCATAATAACCAAAATTTCTTCACCAAATCTTGCATTAGCTAAAGGAATTTGTAAAATTTACAATGAAACTCCAATAAGGCAAAATAGGATTTTTCCACATTATGGAACAGGATTAAAAAAAGTAGAAAGAAATCTTCTTTCATCAAATGACCATGTTTTTATTGGATCATATTATGAAAATGAGCTTGTTGGTTTTGTAGATCTAATAATTGGTGAGAATATTACGATAATTTCTCAAATTCTTTCATTAAAGAAATATTGGAATAAAGCGATAAATAATTCTCTTATAGCAAAAACAGTAGAAGTTTGTTTAAAGCATAACAGGAATTGGCTTATGTATGGAAGAATGGGTAACCACCCATCCTTGGATAGGTTTAAATCAAATATAGGATTCGAGCGCCTTAATCTTAATAGATATTATATTATTCTAACTCTAAAAGGGAAACTTGCAGTAAGAGTGGGTTTGCATCGCAATTTAAAGGATGTCATACCTCAAAGAATAATTTCCTTTTTATTACCAGTTTATAATTGGTTTAGTACTATCAAAATTAAAAAAAACTAAATGTATTTGATCAAGAACTGCAAACTCATAAATAAAAAATGATTGAGTCTGTTAATAATGAATAAAGCGTTGTTAATCGCATATCATTATCCTCCTTTAGGAGGTCCGGGGGTATTCAGAACTCTAAAATTTACTAAATATCTCCCAACTTATGATTTTCAGCCTTATGTTTTAACAGTTAAGAATCCTATGTATAAACTAAAGGACCCTTCTTTATTAAAGGAAATTCCTCCATTAACAAAAACCAAACGAATATTTTCGTTTGAGCACAGAATATTTCGATCTCCAAGACTATTAAATTTAAATTTAAAATGGTTTTTTCTTCCTGACGAACATATTGGATGGTTGCCATTTGCTGTCTTTTATGGGTCAAAAATTGTAATAAAAGAGAATATAGATGTATTATTTTCTACTTCACCTTCTTTTACAAGTTTGCTGATAGGTTCTTTATTAAAAAATAAAACTAAAAAACCATTAGTAGTAGATTTTAGAGATCCCTGGGTAACAAACTCTTTTATTGAATATCCTACAAAACTTCACAGATATATTGAAAAAAAGATGGAAAAATATGTTTTAATGCAAGCAGATTACATAACAGTTGCAAGTGACTTGATAAAAGATGATTTGATTAAACGATATCCTTTTGTAAAATCAAAAATTGAAACGATTACAAATGGATTTGATCCTGATGATTTTAAAAATTCTTATATTTCAAAAAAACCTCGAAAATTCCGAATAACATATACTGGCTCTCTTTATGGACACCTAACTGCAAAAACTTTTTTTCATACTTTAAAGGACTTAATTTCAAAAAATGAAGAATTGAAAAAAAATATTGAAGTCATTTTTGCAGGCAATTATGGCAAAGAAACCGAGAAACTTGTGAGAGAATTAAAATTAGAGAAAAACGTTAAGCTCAAAGGTTACCTGGCTCATAGGAAATGCATTAATCTTCTTAAAAATTCAGATGTACTTTTATTACTAATAACAATTCTCGGATCCAAAGGCAAAGAAATACTAACTGGAAAAATCTTTGAATATATAGCTTCAAAAAAACCAATAATGGCTATTGTACCAGAAGACGGTTTGGCTTCAAAACTTATACAATCTCTAAATATTGGTGTAATTATACCTCCAAGAAACTCAGACCTTATAAAAAGCTCTATATTGGATTTTTATCAGAAATGGAAAGCTAAAGAATTATTCGAATCTATTATTAATTCCAATAAATTATTGAAATATGACAGCAAGTTCCTCACCCAAAGATTAGTACATATTTTCAAAAACATAAAAAAATAATTTTTATAAAATTAAGTCTTTTAAAATCTTTTTTATAGTATCTTTTTCTTTTATTCCTTTGAAAATCGCTTTTCCACTTGAATATAACCTGAATGTTTTTCCTTGAAATGATAACTCATAGATTAACCCAGCTAGAGATTTATTTAATTTAGCATTCTCAAGTATTTTTTTTATAACCTCTGCTTTTTTGCCATACTTGAATGTTACAATTGTGCTTATTTCTTCTCCACATGTCTTCTCGATTCTTAAAATATAATCCTCAAGTATGGGCATTAAAATTGTTCGATCTCCTTTAATACCTCCACAAAACGATCAATTTCTTCGATAGTATTGTAGATATAAAAACTTGCTCTGGCAGATGATTGTAGCTTAATTACCTGATGCAAGGGCTGTGCACAATGATATCCACTACGAATCATTATACCAAAAGTATCTGCAAATAATGCAACATCGTGAGAAGATAAACCTTGAACATTAAATGATATTATTCCGCATTTAATCGATGTATCTAAAGGACCGTAAACGATGGTTTTCTTGCATTCTTTAATTCGATTAAGAGCATATTTGGTTAAATCTTTTTCATAACTAGATACTTTTTCTATTCCTATACTATCAAGATATTTTACAGCTTCCATAAACCCAATGCTTCCTGCAATATTGGGTGTTCCTGCCTCAAATTTCCATGGAGGTGAATTCCATTGTATTTCTGGTTTTTGTATTTTGGAATTAAAATTAACGTTTTTAATCATTTCCCCACCACCTTGGAATGGTCCCATAGTTTCAAAATTTTTCTTTTTGCAGTATAATGCTCCAATACCTGTTGGTCCAAGCATTTTATGAGCTGAAAAAGCAAGAAAATCGATATCCAATTCTTTAACATCAACTTTCATATGTGGAACTGATTGTGCTCCATCTATTAAAATAAGAGAATTGTTTTCATGAGTAATTTTACTAATATTTTTTATATCATTAATTACCCCGGTTACATTTGAAACATGACTAATGCTTACTATTTTTGTTTTAGTTGAAAGTTTATTTTCAAAATCTTTGAGATTAATTGTACTATTCTCATTAATTTTTACATACTTGGTAATAGCTTCAGTTCTTTTTGAAATTATTTCCCAAGGAATTAAATTGCTGTGATGTTCCATTTCTGTGAGAAGAATCTCGTCATTTTGTTTTAAATTATCTAAGCCCCAAGAATATGCTATTAGATTGATAGCTTCTGTGGTTCCTCGAGTAAAAATGATTTCAGAGGGTTCTGCGTTTATAAATTTTGCAATTTTTTCTCTTGAGTCTTCATATAATTCTGTTGCTTCTTGAGAAAGACTATAAACTGCTCTATGTACATTTGCGTTATATTTTTCATAAAAATTCTTTATTGAGTCTATTACCTGTATCGGTTTTTGAGTAGTAGCAGCATTGTCAAAGTAGATTAATGGATTGTTGTTTATTTTCCGTTGAAATATTGGGAAATCTCCACGAATTTTTGATGGATTAAGACTCATTTTTCTTCAGACACATTTACTTTTTTGAAAGTTTTTCTGCGAGTTCTTCCTCTTCCAATGCTTGTTTTTCTTCGGAGGTTAATCCTCGCGGAATCCAATTTGGGACTAAACCTTTTTGTTGATAATATTTTCTTATTCCACGCTTAACTGCTCCAACAGCAAGAATCCCACAATGAGATTTAACATTTGGTAAACCTCCAACTTCTTCTACAACTTTTTTCCAACTAAGTTCTTTCCAAGTATCTTTTAGGTTTAAACCGTTAACCATTTCGGTCACTATACTTGCTGTAGCGATATTTGCAGCACAACCATAACTTTCAAAAGTAATCTTTTCTATTACTTCTTGATCATTTATTTTCATATAGAATGTTATCATATCTCCGCACGCTGGATTACCTGCAACAGCGATCACAGTAGGATTTTTCATTTTTCCTTGATTCTTAGGATTTCTAAATAGGTCAATGACTTTTTGAGAGTAAGGCAGTGGGATCCTCGATATATTAATCAACTCCTGTAGATCCAACAATTCCTCTTATTCTATTTACTGCTTTAGGCACTTGTTCCAAAACATAATCGACATCTTCTTTTTTATGGGTTCTAGTAATCTTCATTAATATACTTCCATGTGCTTCACTGAATTTTCTGCCAATAGCAACTAGAACATGGCTAGGTTGTAGCAATCTTCTACTGCATGCACTTCCGCTAGAAACATAAACTCCTCTCAAGCTCAACTCTATTGTCAATGCTTCTCCCTCGCATCTAAGAATACTTATATTGAGATTATCTGGAGATCTCTTTTCGTTACCAGGACCATTAAGCTTTACGTCTGAAACCCTCTCAAATATGCCCTCTTTAAGTTTATCCCTTAATCCTGTTATATTTTTAATTTTATTTTCAAAATTTTGAAACGTTAATTCTGACGCTTTTGTGAATCCAACGATAAGTGGCGTATTCTCAATTCCAGGCCAAAGTTTTTGTGTTCCAATTTGCCCTTCTAAAATTCTCTCAATTTCCAGTCCTTCTTTAGTATATAGTGCTCCTATTCCTCGAGGTCCTAGAATTTTATAGCTGCTAATTGAAGCTAAATCAACATTTAAATTTTGTACATTTAACTCGATTCTTCCGAATGCATCAGATGCGTCTGTATGAAAGATAGTATCAGCATTTATGTCTTTTACAATCTCGACTGCTTCTTTTATGGGCTGAATAGTTCCTATTTCATTATTTACAGTTGCCAAACTGACTAGACAAACATCTCTATTCACCGTTTCTTTGAGCTTTTCTAAATTAATAAACCCTTCATCATCAACTTGAATTTTGCTTACAAAAAATCCAAACTTCTCCAACATTTTGGAAACATGTAAAACAGATAATGGTTCAATTTCTGATATCACAATTCTTTTTCTTGTATTTCTTTTTGAAAGAGCGAGTCCCATTATTGCTAGATTGTTTGCTTCAGTTACTCCTGGAGTAAATGTAATCTCTTCTGGGATTCCTGCTCCCATAAATTTAGCAATTTTTTGTGCCGATTGCATTATGATCTCAAAAGCTTCCCAACCAGGCTTATGAGTAAGTGTTGGATTACCATAGCCTTGTTTATTATAATATGGTAGCATTTCTTCAATAATTTCATAAGGAACTTTAGTGGAATTTTCATTATCTAAATAAACTTCATATTCTATTCCTTCATGGGCTTTAATTAATTCTTTAACATTTTCAACCATTCAAATTTCCACTCTTTTCTCGGATGACATAGGTTAATTGTTTTAGTAATCCAAATCCGCATAAAAAAACATACCCGTATAGCTTTAGAATTGACAATAAGATAATTCTGGTAGTGATAAATAATTAATAATTTAAATTATCTAATGCAATTATTCTCCAATAATAAAAATAATTGATGGAATATATTTGAAAATTCTTGATTTGCCGATACCAAAACCTGTAAAAGAATTTCTGTTAAACATAGACTTCTCTGATTTATATCCCCCGCAAGAAGATGCGATTGAATCTGGGATTTTGGATGGAAAAAATTTGGTCTTGGCTAGTCCTACTGCGTCAGGAAAGACATTAGTTGCTGAAATCTTAGGATTATCACATATTTTGACTTCCAAAGGCAAGGTAATTTATCTCTGCCCGCTAAGGGCACTGGCAAATGAAAAGTTTGAGGAATTCAAAAAATACTCTTCTATAAAAAAGCCAAACGGGAAACAAGTAAGTGTTGGACTAACTACTGGAGATTTTGATAGTGTAGATTCGTGGCTGGGCAAGTTTGATATAATTGTTACTACCAATGAGAAAGCTGACTCGTTATTGAGACATCGTTTTGATTGGATATCAGAGGTTTCATTAGTTGTAGTAGACGAAGTACACCTAATAAACGATGGGAATAGAGGTCCTACACTTGAAGTAGTTTTAGCTAGACTCATTCATATTAATCCTCAACTTCAAATTTTGGCTTTGAGTGCAACAATAAAAAATGTAAAGGAAATTGCTGATTGGCTTAAAGCCAACTATGTAACAACTGAATGGAGACCTGTTGTTCTAAAAGAAGGTACTCTTTTGAGCCAAGAGATTTTTTATAAAGATGGTTCTACAAAAAAAATTAAAAGAACAACCTATAATTCCACAATTAATCTTGCTCTTGCATGTGTTAAATCTGGAGGGCAAGCTCTTGTTTTTGCTTCTACGAGAAAAAGCTCGGTAAATCTTGCAATGAAGATTGCCAATTCACTATATGATTTGCTTACACCACCAATTAAAAGAACTTTAATTCAAGAAGCAGAAAAAATCCTTAGAGCAACAGAAAAAACTAGGACCAGTGAATTCCTTGCAAAATTAGTAACAAAAGGTACTGCATTCCATCATGCAGGTTTAGTAAATGTTCATCGTCGTTTAATCGAAGATTTATTTCGCCAAGGAAAAATAAAAATTCTAACTGCTACTCCTACTTTAGCTTCAGGAGTAAATCTGCCGGCTAGGACAGTAATAATTCACGATTATAGACGTTGGATACCAGGCTATGGAAATTTCCCAATATCAGTTCTAGATTACAAACAGATGGCTGGCAGAGCAGGTCGCCCTAAATATGATAAAATAGGTGAATCAATTCTTGTGTCCAAAACTCCGGATGAAGCCGATTTTTTAATGGATAACTATCTTCTTTCCTCACCAGAAAAAATATGGTCAAAACTTGCTGTTGAAAAAGTGATTCGCAGCCATGTTTTATCGACCATCGCTTCTGGCTACGCTCAAACAGTTACTGGTGTTTTTGATTTTTTTAAGAGAACTTTTTATGCGCATCAATATTCAATTACAACTATTCAGAGAATTATCTCAAAAATTCTTCAATATCTCTATGATCACGAGATGTTGGAGATTTATGGAAACGATTTAGTTGCAACTAGGTTTGGAAAAAGAGTTAGTGAACTTTATATTGATCCTCTTTCAGCCTTAATAATCAATGATTCGCTTAAACAGAAACCATTACAATTAACCAATCTTAGTTTTTTAAATTTAATAATGCAAACACCTGATATGGGTCCCATGATAAGACCCTACTCGCATGAAATTGATAAACTTGCTATTCTGGCAGAAAAGCATAAAAAAGAATTATTCAAAGAAATTCCTACTCCTTGGGATGATAATATTGCTTTCCAGGAATTTTTAGGTGAATATAAAACAGCATTGATATTAGAAAATTGGATTGAAGAAGAAAGTGAAGATAATTTAACTGAACAATTTAGCATCCAATCAGGTGATCTATATAGAGTAATTGAAAACGCAAAGTGGCTGCTCCATGCAACCTCTGAATTATCCAAACTATCGAAATTAAAAAAAATTTCTTCCATGATTTCAATACTGAACGAGAGGGTTTCTAAAGGAATAAAAAGCGAACTATTACCTCTTGTAAGACTTGAAGGCATTGGCCGGATTAGAGGACGCATTCTGTATAACAAAGGCTATCAATCACCTAATGATATCAAAATTGCATCATTAGAGGAGTTAACAAATTTACCTTCTATTGGACTAAGATTAGCAATAAAGCTTAAAAAACAAGTAGGAAGCACAATACCCAAAGATTATTTAGAAAAAATAACTGACCAAAAAGTATGGAAACAAGAATCTCTTTCAGAATATTAACTTAAATTTTTAAAAATTTTTCTATTTGCTCAAAGGTTGTTCCCAGATAATTATTTGGATCCAATGCCTCATCGATTTCATTTTCATTCAATAAACTTGATACAAATTCATCTTCTAGCAAAATCTCTTTGAAAGATTTTTTTTCAATTTCACTTTGTATTGCTAACTTTCTTAGTGATTCATGAGCTTTTTGCCTGTCTACTCCCTTTTTTGTCAGTTTAATCATAATAGCCTCAGACATATTCCTTCCCTGAGTGTAATCCATATTCTTTAACATTCTCTTTGGATCAACTTTCAAATTATTGATTACTTTTATCATCAGATAAAGCAAATAGTCAACAAGAATACATGCTTCAGGAAAAATAAATCGTTCAGTAGATGACTGTGTTAAATCTCTTTCATGCCATGTTACAATATTTTCAATTGAAGGAATACTTAAGCTCCTAATAATTCGAGACAAACCACATATTCTTTCACATGTCTCTGGATTTCTTTTGTGAGGCATTGTTGAACTGCCTACCTGTTTTTTTTCTTCGAATGCTTCAAAGAGTTCCCCTATTTCTGGCCTTTGTAATTCACGAATTTCAGTAGCAAAATTCTCTAATGATGCAGCAATAATTCCTAAAATGAAAATTAATTCAGAATAACGATCTCTTTGAACTATTTGGGTTGAGATTCTAGCAGCAAAAATACCTAATTTTTTCATTACAAGCTCTTGTAAGCGCTCTGCATGTTTACCTAAACCAGCTTGGGTGCCAACAGCACCACTCATCTTGCCGGCGAGAACCCGTATACGACAATTATTTAATCTATCAATATGCCTATCGATCTCATAACCCCAGACTGCAAATTTGAATCCAAGAGTAATTGGCAATGCATGTTGACCATGCGTACGCCCCATCATTAAAGTTTTTTTATATTTCAACGATTTTTTCTGTAATAGTATCTTTAGATTTGCAAGTTTTTTCTCAATAATATTCACAGCCTCTTTTAACTGAAGAGCATTAGCAGTATCCACAATATCATAGCTAGTTGCTCCAAGATGTACATATGCTCCGCTTGATCCGCTTACGTCAGCTAAAACTCGAACTAAAGATGCTATGTCATGCTTGATTTCTTTTTCAATCTCTTTGACTCTGCTTGTTTTCACATAATCTGTGGATGCCATCCTGGCTATTTTTTTCGCATCAACCATTGGAATATTTCCAACTTCAGCATGGGCTAAAGCTAAAGAAGCTTCTACATCAAGCAATCTTTGCAAACGTGATTTTTCATTAAAAACCATTAGCATCTCAGATGTTCCATACCGACCTGTGTCTATTGGTAAAATAGGCAAACTATTATTTCACCTGTTGAAAGGTTATGTTGATTAGAACATTAATGTTTTCCTTAAGTTTAAACAGAGTTTAAGTAGAGTTTAAGAAAAAATGGAGGTAAAATTAGAATAAAAACAACAATAGTTATGATAAAAAAAATTGGCTATAATGATATTAAAGATGTAATTTCAATTCTTAAAACCTTAGAGTACGTGAAATCAACTACATTTGGATTAATCACCCCTGTCAAAAATGTATTAGAAAAAAATTTAACCTCCCTTTCTAGATTCAATATAAGATCTCCAATAACAATATGTTATGCGTATTCAGAAAACAGTTGGCACAATTCACAGAAATACCACATTATGGATAATACCCAATTTTTCTATGATACAGAACTTGCTGATTTAGAGGAAAAAAGCAAAATCATAACCAATGAATTAAAGAAAAATACTAAACAAGATTACTGTAAATTAGCAAAAAAATTAATAATTAATGGAACAGGAGCTTTCACATTTATTATTATTGGAAAAGATTATTTGGTGCTTGGAAAAGATCCTCTTGGGATTCAGCCTTTTTATTATGGCCAAAATGAATCCCATTTCATATTTGCTTCTAATCGTCGAATTTTTTGGAAATTAAAAATAAATAATCCTAAATTTTTTCCGCCAGGAAATATCTGCATTGCAAATAATTCAGAAATAAAATTTATTTCTGTTAAAAAATTTAAAATTGGCTATACCAAATCAATCAACTTAAATGCATCAAATATTCTATTAAGACTCCTTAATAATTCAATACGAAAACACCTTAAAGGCATAAATAGTTGTGCGGTAGCCTTTTCAGGAGGATTAGATAGCAGTTTAATTGCCTTTTTAACAAAGAAATACGTTAAGGATATTCAATTAATACATGTAAGTTTAGCAGAAAATCCTGAGATTGAAGAGGCAAAAAAGGCAGCCAAAATTCTAGATTTACCAATAGAAATCTTTTCATATCTTGAAACTGATGTTCAGGAAACTTTATCAAAAGTTCTAAAGATTATTGAAGAACCTACACCCCTAAAAGCTAGCATTGGTATACCGTTTTATTGGGTGGCTCAAAAAACCAAAAAAATAGGATTTGATGTTCTACTCGCAGGGCAAGGAGCAGATGAACTTTTTGGAGGATACAAAAAATATTTAGATCTTTATTTATCCAATGGGAATGAAAAAGCTACTAAAAAAATGTTTAATGATATATTGCAAATGCATGAAAATAATCTTGCAAGAGACATGAAAATATGTAATTATCACGGCATAGCTCTTTGTTGTCCATTTTTATCAACTAAACTTATAGACTTTGCCTTAAAATTGCCAATTGAATTAAAAATGGAAAAAAACCCCAACTCTTTAAGAAAACTAATTTTAAGAAAAGTTTGTTACAATATTGGACTACCATCAATAATAGTAGAAAAACCAAAAAAAGCCATACAATACTCTACAGGAGTAAATCGAACACTCATAAAATTGGCAAAAAATAATAAAATAAAATTATCAAAATATATTGAAAATAAATTTTCGAATTAAATTACAAGAAAAATACTGTAGAGTATTTTATCTCAATCGATTATTAATCAAGAATTGAAGATATGAAAAAGCTTATTCGATTACCTGAATTGCACCTTCAGGACATTGTGCTTCGCAAGCCCTACATACTAGACATTCATCCATTCTCTCAGGAACGGCTTTTCCGTCTACTATTTCATATAGAGCTACTGGACATGTGTTTGCGCATGTTTCGCATCCAGTGCATTTATCATTATCGACGATTATTTTTACCATGTTTTTTACCTCTATAAGTTTGATTCAAACTATTTATGTAAGATAAAAGTGTTTAGGTGCTCAGATTATTTTTTTATGTTTATTTTTTATTAATATTGATCTTTTATAATGATTAAAATGAATAGTGTTTATGTCCATTTTCTTAAAATATTTTGTAAATTATTTCTTAATTATGTTTATTTTATTGGAATATCTTTAAAATAATAATTATCTTGCTTTCTAGATCCAAAACTTCTGATTCCCTTTTTTTTCATCTGTTTTCTAATCTTTTTAGCATATTCTTCTGATATTTCGCCTCTTTTTTCTAAATAATTAATTATTTCTTCCGCCTCCTCAATATTGTTACATCTTCTAATAAAATCAATTACTGAAGGCACATAATCTTGAAATCCTCTATTTTTTTTCTTTGAGTTATTTAATTCTTCATCGATTTTTTCAGAACCAATTTTTATTTTTTTGTTACCGTTTTCTAGTTCATCAGCAATATTAGGATATTTTTTCTTAAAGTTTTCTTTATCAAATTCCATTACTGAGATAGAAAATGAAGAATCTAAAATATTTTCTTATGATTAGGTCTATTATTTTTTGTTTTATGTAATGGTTATATACATTGCTGACTTTGAAACTTGTTAATTTGGAATAAATTTTTTGGTTGGATTCTCTTCTAATATCTTCTCCAAATCTTTTATTTTTAATCCTGATATCTTATCTCCAAAAATTTCGCATTTATTCATAATATTGTTTTGTTGATCTAAATTTTTAATTGTAATTTCAATTATTCTCATATTTAGATTTTTTATATAAATATGGAAGGATGAGCTATTTTTTCCTTTTTTAGTAAAACAAAATCTTTTCTTTTTAAGAATATGGTACCCATTTTTTTTCAGAATATCTGAAATTTCTGAAGTATTATTGCTATAAATCAAAATATCGATATCACTATTATGATTAATAGTTCCTCTCCAAACACTACCCACTAAAATAGGATTATATTCATTAAGAAATTTCATTAATCTTAAAGCAGTTTTTCTCATTTTGATTAGATGATTTTTTCTCTTTTCTCCCTCTCTTTCTTGTGATATTTTATCCAATTCTAATGCAATTTCAAGGTTAGATGGGAGTCTTCTAGCTCCAAAAATTTTTGCGGCTTTTATTTTCGCTTGTTTGTATTCTTTTTCGATTCCATAATAGAGAAGTATTGCTGCCTCTATGGAAACTTTCTTTTTTAGCCTAGGTTCACCAATCAATTTTTCACCAAATTAATATAGGATTATTTTTTTATGGTTTTTTCATATAATTCCATTGTTTTTTCAGCGATTTTTGACCACGTAAATTCTTTTAAAACTCTCTTTCTTCCATTTTTTCCAAGCCATTTTCTCCTTTCGGGATTTTCCAAAACACTAATTACTCCCCAGGCAATATCTGACGGGTTATTTGGATCTACATGATATCCACATTGTTCTTCACTGCAACATACGACTATTTCTCGCATTCCACTCACACCCGCTGCTCCTACAACTAAAGGTTTTTCCATACTCATAGCTTCAAGTGCAACTATTCCAAATGGCTCATAATGACTTGGAAAAACGGCTACATCACAAGCTGCATAATGATTAATTCTTTCTTCTTCGGGAATAAAATTGAAACAAAATTTTACATACTTATCCAATCTCATGGTTCTTGTTAAATTCATCAGATATTCCTGCAAATCGCCAACTCCAACTATTACCAGTTTAGCTTGAGGGATTTTTGATAAAATATGTGGCATTGCCATTATCAGTTTATCCACTCCTTTTACTCCTACCAATCTTCCTAAAAAGAGGATCATCAAATCGTCATCCTTAATCCCATAATTCTCTCTTACTATCTTGATTTGATCCGGCGAGACATTTTCAGGATTATATTTTTCAGGATCAACCCCATTATACCTGACATGTATTTTCTCGCGTGGAAATCCTAATTGGATTAATTCGTCTTTCATAGCATAAGACACAGTCACAATAATGTCAGCCATCTTTGCACCACGCATTTCAATATTGCTTACTACTGCAGAACCATTTCCCAAGGTACGACCTTTTTCAGTTGAATGGATATGAAAAGCTAAAGGTAATTTACTCTCTTTCTTTACTGTTATTCCTCCCATAATTGAGAGCCAATCATGTGCAACTACGATATCATATTGTATATTTTCTTTTTTAATTAGGTCATTGATAAGTTTTGAAGCTGTTAAATAATTATATACAAGCAGTTTACCAAATAAGTTGATGCCTCTTCCCCATTTTCTGATATCTTCAGCAATCACATCAGGGAGCGAATCTGAAACATCAATGTGTAAAGGTCGATGAATTTCAATACCCCTCCAAATCTCTCTGGTGGGCAAAGATCCCTCGTCATCATTCATTGTAAAAACTGTAACGTCATCATCCATCAAAACAAATTTTCGAGTTATTTCAGCTGCGTAGGTTCCTAAACCTCCTACGATTTTGGGTGGGTATTCATAAACGAGAACAGCTACCTTCATATAGTACACCATTTCTGGATTAGCAATATTAATATTCTATACTAAAACTTTGCTAATTCCAATTCAATAATAATTTGAGAAACTTTGATTAGCTTGTACATATATATAACCATCTGGTGTAATTTTGCAAATGAGTTTATCACCTAACAAACTTGAAATTTTAGAAGCCCTACTGCTTCATGACAAACCAGTTAAACCAATGCAAGTTTCAAAAGAGATGGGAAAAGAGTTTCCATCAGTGATGATGCATATACTTGGTCTTACAAAAATGGGATATGCTACACCGGCAGAAAAAGGATATTACATAATAACAAAAGAAGGCAAAAAATTTCTTGGAATACCTGAAGTAAGTAGAGATGTTGCTCGAACTCTCCTTGTTGGAAAACTTCATGAACAAGCCTTCCACTTCTATTTAGATATTGGTAAACCTCTTGATATCAAAGCATACAATCTCCAAACATTTAACTCTCAACTCAAAAGGGTGCAGCTAGAATCTGTTGATTTCCATATGAAAAGAGGGGATTTTGAAGCTTGGTTTAGAGGCATTGGTGATATAGAACTAGCAAAAAAAACAGCAGTTCTTAAGAGATTGACTCTTGACGGGGAAAATTTAAGAAAAAAACTCCAAATAATCACTGTCAATAGATGTATAGCATTAGCAAAAATTGCTGGCTATACTGTAGTAACTAAATGATACCCTACTAAAAAATTCTGCTATTTAAAATAATACACCCGAATTAATTCTTGTTTTTAAGATGAAAAATCAATGGATAAAACCAAAGTAATTTCTGCAATAATTCCTGAGAATGTCTACAACGAGATGGTTTTACGGATTCCTGAAGGTAACAGAAGCAATTTCATTAGAGAGGCTATAATTGATAAACTTCAAAAAACTCCTAAACCAGATAAACTTATTGAATTGGAAAAAAAAATTAAAGAATTAGAAAACAATTTTGCTGAAATCAGAAAAAGTCTTGCGGACTTAGAGTTATTAACTTATCATAATGGAAAGATTAATCCTCATGTCTTTTGTATAGATCAAATCGATCATAAAATAGTGGAATATTTGCTGCATTACCAAGGTGCCACAACTCCTGAACTTGCAGAATACCTCAAAACAAACAGATGGTTGATCTTAAATCGATTGAGAAAAATCCAGAGATACTCAAAAAAGCAAATTGGTAAAGAGATACTCTATTATTGTGCTAGAGAAAAATCGGGAAAGAAAAAAGCTTGGTGGATTAATCAAAATTTAATAGATTTATGAAAACGGTTAGTTTTTATTATTACCTGTTTTATTCTTTATTTAAAGGGCTCGTAGTCTAGTACGGATTAAGGCACTGAACCAATTTGATATATTCTTGGTGTGTATGCCTCCGGTCAATATTTTGGAAGAAAGCCAGAATCCAGGGGTTCAAATCCCCTCGGGCCCGCTTTTTATTGAATAAATTTTATTAACTTTTTTCAGATTGTTTAAGATCTTGTTATTTAATTTACAAAAAATTATTATTTGTTTATTGTGTTTTTTCAAATGTGATTTATTTGTTTAAAATTCTCGTTCTATATTATAGTAGAAGTGGAAATACGGAGAAAATGGCTAATGCTGTTGCTGAAGGAGCCAGAAATACTGGTACTTCTTATGTGGAACTAAGTTTCCATGTTCGAGCTGAAGATTTAACACAATTTGATGCCATAATTCTTGGGGCTCCCACTTATCATCATGATATGCCTATAGACATGAAGAAACTTTTTGAAGAATCCGCAGTTAAAGGCATAAATTTAAAAGGAAAATTAGGGGCTTCTTTCGGATCTTATGGCTGGAGTGGCGAAGCTCCTAAACTACTATTAGAAATTATGAAAAATAAATTTGAGATGAATATTCCTATTCCTCCATTATTAGCTAAATACGAGCCAGACGGAAATATGCTCGATAAGTGCAGAATCTTAGGAAAAACTATTTCCGAAACCCTTATTCGCTAAGCTTGATCTTTTTAAAAATAGGTAATAAGAATGGCTTCGAATGATGAGTTGAATGTGTTTATCAAACGTCAGATTCTAATCGAGAAAGAAATTGTCAAATCATTAAACGAAGGACTTTTAAATATTGAAAATCCTCCAGTAAAAGCTGTTTTAAAAGGAATCTCTTTGGATTCAATGAAACATGCTCAATTATATGCAGCAGCTTCAGCCCTATTAATGAAAACTTCACGAGCTTTGCAACAAGAGAATCTTGATGCTCAAATTGAACTTGTTGAAAAACACATACAATTAGAAATGGATATTATTAATAAATTAGAAAAGATTATGCCTACTATAAAAGACAATAAAGTTAAATTTCTATTGGACTCGATTCTTACTGATGAAAGAAAACATCATGAATTGCTGAAACAAGTTTTAGATATTATTGTTCATGGGGAAACTATTACTGAAGATGATTGGTGGAAATTGCTGTGGGAGAATTCCCCTTTCCATGGAGCGCCAGGCGGTTAAAAATTCTAAGAATGTATTAATTTTTTCAACTGCATTTTCTTATTGTTTATTTTATTAAAATAAAAAAATTAAGAATTCATATTATTGCTTATCAATATGGAAGAATCCCATGTTTTTTCTACCAGATTAACTAAATTTTTTAAAATTAATGCTAATTTTATGCCTTTTTCAGTTAATTCGTAGGTTTTTGGTGATTTTCGTGTGAATACCAATTTTTTTCCTTTTAATCCTCTTAGATATTTATACACTCTTCTAATCGAAAGATGTGTTTCTAAAGCAATTTTTTTAACAGGCAAACCTTCACTTGGAATGCTATTATAAACATTGAACTCAGTTAAACTCAGTGTCTCTTTTGTCGGATCCCTTTTAGTTCTAAAAAAGAAAACATATTCTCTCTCTTTACGTGTAGTTATGAGATTTTCCTTTTTTAATCTATTGAGAATTCTTGAAGCAATTACTGGAGTCAGTAATTCTTCAATCTCTTGAAAAGTTTTAGGGCCTTCTAACAGATAGCGGAGAAGTTTTTCTTCGTAACATTCAGAATGGGCAGGCAAAACATTTACAAAATCTGGAAAATCATTTAAAATATTCGTTATTTTGTTCCCAAATATTGTTGCGTAATATTCATCCTGACCTTCAGCCAAAACTCCAACTTCTAATAATGGTTCTAAATATTCATGATTTATTGTATCTCGACTATGAGAATACCCCCCTCTCCTTAATTCTTGTTGAATCTCATTCAATGAATATCTTTTTCTTGCACTTTTTTGGAGAATATGCAGTCTTGTTTCATTTTTTAAAACATTAAATAGATTTTTCATATATTTAGGATCATTCATCTTTGTTGATAATTTTCTTAATTCGTTTTTCAGTTTCCATGTTTTACAGCGAGTAATGCATGTTAATGGACTTAAAGGAGCACAATTTTGACATCCTTTATTTAATTCCTTTAATATTTGAACTAAATCCCTTTTTCTCTCTTTTAAATTAGATTTTATTGGTGTAATAATCACTTTTTCTTCTCCTCAGAAATTATTTGGGTTCCTCTTAGATTTCATTTTTTGAGTCATCAAATTAAAATGACACATGTCATAATAATTATGACACAGTCATATTTATAAATGTGGTATCTCGAATAAAGAATTGAAAAAAAATGCAACTACCTTGTGAAGCAGGAGTTAAAATAGTAGTTCCCGCCGTCAGAGCTTTATTATCCGCAAAACTAATAACTCAACATGGAATGAATGAAAGCCAAACTGCGAGGATTTTAGGACTATCCCAATCAGCAATAAGCAGATACAAATCAAAAAATCGTGGAAACTTGTTAAAAATCGATTCTGATCCAGAAGTGCAATTTTTGCTTGATCAACTAATACAATTATTAATAAATGGAAAGTCAATAGAGACATTCAAGATTCTTGATATTTTTTGCAAAACTTGCACTTTAGTTAGAGAAAAAGGATTATTATGTTCCTTTTGTCAAAAAAAAATATCAATACATACCACTGAAATTTGCACATTTTGCTTCTCAAAAAAAGTTTGTTAATTATATTTTGCCCAATAATTCGAATAAAAATAAGCTATCTACCTAAATCCTTAATATGTAGTGTAGTTCAAGATGATAATGTAAAATTTTGATCTAAAAAATTTTTTAAATGAAAAATTAAGATAATACTGGCAAAAAATGACTGATGAGCATTTAATTCAAGATATTCTAAACACTTACAGAATTGTGGCTATCATAGGATTATCCAAAAATTCAAATAAAGATAGTCATAAGGTAGGGAAATATTTACAGGATAATGGATTTAAAATAATTCCAATAAATCCCTTTGCAGAGGAGATTTTGGGAGAAAAAAGCTATAAAAATCTTCTTGAGATTCCTTTGGATCTACAAAAAACTATAGAAATAATAGATATTTTTAGGCCATCAAATGCTATTCCAAAAATTGTTGAAGACGCTATAAAATTAAAAGAAATTTATGGTTTGCCTTGTGTAATTTGGATGCAATTAACTATAATTAATGATAAAGCTGCAGAAATTGCAAAAAAAGCAGGATTTAAGGTAGTTATAGATAGATGTATCAAGATTGAACATTCAAAAATCCTTAAAAAAAGATTATAATTAATTATCTAAGCTATTACACCAAGTATCAAGGACGCAACAGTTGCAATAATAATAATTGTTAACGTTTCGATCAAAGTTATCTTCCAATTTACTCTTGATTTTTTAGATCGGTATCTTACAAGAAAGATGCCAACAACAATAGCAACAATACCCAAGGACAAAATGATGTTAAAAGGGTAGAATTCATCTAGTGTCAGATAAGCTACTATTGGGATACTCCCTGCTGCAAAAGTAGTAATTCCTACTATAATCGATGCGTATATGTTGGATCTATGAATCTCTCTATCTAATATTACAAACAATTTTTTAATTAATATCAATGATTTATTGCGTTCCTTTTTATCTGGATTATCGCTCAAACTATAGCTTATCAAGGTTTGAAGTGTCATAATATCCGCCATATCTTCTGTGATTCCCCCTAAAAGAAAGCTTGAAAAGTTAGTAATAGCAACTGCGCTTAAAGTTAGAAGCGCAGCAAAAATAGTGACACTAGCACTCAAATTTGCAATTACTGCTGAAAGGATAACTACTAATCCAGTAATTGATCCATCAACAAGTCCTGCAACTATCTCCATTATGGGTTCTTTTTTAAGAAGAAGACTTTGCCATTCCTTGCCTAATCTTAATCCTTTTGGTGTCAATTTTATTCTGTCTTTATTTTCAGTAATAAGCCCTTCTGACGCCATTTCATTTATAGCTTCATTTAGTTCGTTCATTTCAACGCAAGTATATCCGACACATACTTTGTCTATTCTTTTTTTCAGAACCGTTTTTTTAATATAAGTACCTTTTCTTAGATTCAATAAAATAATAACTCTAATAACGTCAGGTAAATCTTGGATTTCAAAAGACACTAAATAAATTCTCCATCGATCAAAGTTAAAGACTTGTCGAAATTAATAACTTTTTTGTGTTGCTTATTCCAAGTTACCATAATTCAATACATCTTTAATTAGATAATAATAAATAGGCTAAAATTGTTGAAACACGAAATAAATTTAAAGGATTAATTTTATGACTTCTAAATATGCTTCTTGGGATAAGATCTATCGAGATAATCCTTTGCATACCTTGGGATGGGAATTAGGTAGACTTAGACTAGTTTTAGTTGAATTATTAAAGAAAAATATTATCCAAAAAGGAAAAATTTTGGATATTTGTTGTGGTGCTGGTAAAAACAGCATTTATTTGGCAAAAAAGGTTTTTTCAGTAATAGCAATAAATATTTCATTAACTGCTATCGGTTATGCAAAAAAAAATAAAAAATGAAAAACTTGCAATTGATATCATATTAGAGAATTTTATATCTCTGTCTTTTATAAACGAAATATTTGATTTTGTTTTTGATATGGGCTGTTTTCATCATATAGCTATTATTGAGATTTGTCTTCATTGAAGAAATTAGTCGAGTTCTTAAAAGAAATGGTCTTTATTTATCAACATGTGTTAGTAAAAGAAATGGTCCTGCTTGGAACCATTTCACAAAAACACAATTAATTTACATCTTTTCAAAATATTTTAAAATAAAAAAATAAAGCATTACTCTTCTATAGAAGGTGATGGAGTAGAAAGGTTTTTTTACACTATTTTAATGGAAAAATGATTTTATATTAAAAGTGCGGATGGACAAATTTTATTCAAAACACATTTAGTACATTTAGGGAATCTGGCATCACATATTTCTCTTCCATGAAGAATCAATAAATTAGAAATTTCCATCCATTTCTTATTTGGAACAATCTTCATCAAATCTGTTTCTATTTTATTTGGATCTTGATTTTCTGTGAGGCCTAACTTTTTTGCGAGTCTTTTCACATGAGTATCTACTGCAATCCCAACAATTATGCCGAAAGCATTTTGCAAAATAATATTAGCCGTTTTTCTACCTACCCCTGGCAATTCAACTAATTCTTCTATTGTTTTGGGCACATTTTTTTGATACCTTGTTTTTATCATTTGTGCACTTTTTTTTATGTATTTGGCTTTACTCTTATAGAAACCTGTTGATCTAATATCCTCCTGGAGCTCTAATAGATCAGCGTTCGCATAATCTTCAACAGATAAATATTTTCTAAATAATTTTTTCGTAACTTTATTTACTTGTTTGTCAGTACATTGAGCAGATAGTATTGTAGCCACTAATAACTCCAAAGGCTTTGAATACTTTAGTGCAGTTTTTGGATCATCATGTTCTTTTTGAAGAAGCTCTATTATTCTTAGGACTCTTTTTTTAGGCTCAAGAAAAATTAATGGTTGGTTCAAAGATATATCCTCATATATTAGTTAGTGTTAACTTATTCTCCAAAAAGTTTTACTATTTATCATGCTAAACTAATCTTTGGGTGAATAATGAATGGGACTTAAACTTGAAGTAGATTCTAAGGAAATTCCCCTTAATGAATTTGTGGAAAAAATATTAAATGGAACTATTGAAGGTGCAGTTACCTCTTTAAAAGGTATTAAAGAAGATTGGAAAACAATATCAATTCAAATCTCAAGATAGAAAAACTATTTTGCATAACTGACAGTAGTTTTTATTTTCGCAAACATTTCTTTTTTTGCCTTGCATATTGGGCAAATTAATGGGGCTTCTTCTCTGAATGCGACATAACCACATTGTTTACAATACCATAATTCTAATTCTGTTTCCGTTCTTGGCACCGATTGATCATTGATTTCTGTTTTAATTTTCTGATCTTTATCAGATTTTGCAGTAAAGGCTTTAGCCTGTTTTTCTAAAGGTCTGCGTTCAGGAACCTGCCCAAGTTTAACGTCGCCTCTTCTAACTTTTTCATCAACGTACAATGCGCAATAACAAGATCCAAATTCCATCACATCAGCATCCCGATAATCACATGGACAAATTATATCTCTATCAAATTCTATTAATCCAGAGGCTAATCTACATGGACATGAAGGATAATTGTATCTGTCCTCATTCTGTTTCAGACCCTCTAATAAACTGGAAAGAAATTCTGGGTCTGGATTTAGATAATACCCATTTCTTTTTGCATCAATTTCTGCTCTCTCTCTAACTTCATCTATTGATATTTTTGTCAAAAGTTGAGTGCCTCCCTTATTTGATCTTTTCTAAATCCGGTAATTAATATGCTATCATCTATTATAGTTGTAGGAAAACTTAATGGGGCTCCTTTATCTCTAATAATTTTCCGAATGGTTTCTTTTTCATTTTCTGGGACTAGATCAATATCGATATAACTGTATTGAACATAATTATCTTTCAAATATTTTTTTAACAGTTTGCACCATGCACAAGTACTTAGCGTAAATAGAACTACCTTATGCTGATTTCTACTACCAACAACTTTGAAAAATTCCATTATTTTTCTGTAAATCTTTTATTATTCCCGTGAATATAACTATTTAGTTGATGAGAAATAGATCTATTCAAAAGTTAATTCTTGATCAAGAAATAGTCAATTTTATTTTTCGGATAATTAATTAGTATTTTTGCGCAAGATATAACCAAGAGCGTTATCTTAGTATTCTATGATATAAAATGAGCGAAACTATTAAGAATCTAAAAGAAGCCTTTGCAGGAGAATCTCAGGCAAATAGGCGATACTTGGCATTTGCTAGAAAGGCTGAAGATGAAGGTTATTTGCAAATTGCTAAATTCTTCAAAGCAGCGGCAGAAGCCGAAACAGTGCATGCTTTAAATCATCTTAGAATAATTGGAGAAGTTAATTCAACCACTGATAATGTAAAAGCAGCTATATCAGGAGAAACACATGAATTTAAAACTATGTACCCAGAATTTATAGATTTAGCAAATAAAGAAGGCAATAAACAAGCGGTTTGGAGTTTTAGTGTAGCTAATAAAGTTGAAAAAATTCATGCTAACTTGTTAGCTAAAATAAATGCTGTATTAGAGGAAGGAAAGAAACTAGATAATTTTGATTATTATGTTTGCAAAGTTTGTGGAAATACTGTAGAATATTCAGCACCAGAAAAATGTCCTATTTGTGGAGCATCTAAAGAACAATTCTTTAAGCCTTATTAATTTTCTAAATTTCTCTTTTTTTTATTAAAATCTTATCTATCATTTGGATATCCAAAATTAATCCATCAAATTTTTATAATTAAATTATTAAATCTAAATACTTAGTGAAGAAAGAATATGGATAAATGGGAATGTAGTATTTGCGGCTATATTTATGATCCTGAAATAGGGGATACCGATCATGATGTCAAACCAGGAACACCCTTCGAAAAATTACCTGAAGATTGGGTATGTCCTATTTGTGGTGCACCTAAAGATCAATTTGTAAAACAATAGTAAAATCTATATGTTTTTGCTTGCATCAAGGATTTAAATAAAAATTAATAGATTTGACTGATTCTATTAAATTAATTTTTATATTAATAATTTAGAACTTAAGATTTGATTTTCTTTGCAATTTCTTTACCGAAATCAAAGCACATCTTTAAATCATCTTTAGTTGGAACATACTTAACTTCTAATCCAGAATTGATTATCTCAAAACCCGCTCTCTTTGCTATTTCAGTCATTGATTTTACTGCCCCCCTACTCCAACCATAGGAACCGAAGAAACTCCATAGTTTGCCTATTGGTTTTAAACCTGTAATGTATGTTAGAAAAGAACCTAAACTAGGAAACATTTGTTGGTTTAGTGTAGGAGATCCTACGATAACTGCTTTTGCAGTTAATATTTCAGTTATAATGTCTGTATTTTCAGCAGATCTAAGTTTTAACAATTTAGTTTCAACACCCTCACTTATTAATCCCTTAGTAATCGCTCTAGCCATATCATTAGTACTGTTCCACATTGTATCAAATACTACGACCGCTTTCATTTTAGATTTGCATATGCTCCAATCCAAGTATGCTTGAATTATCTTAGAAGGATTTGATCTCCAAATTATTCCGTGACTTGGAGCAATTATTTTTGGTGAAATTCCCATTTTTACAATCTCTTGAATTTTCCGTGACACAAGTGATCCAAGAGGCATAAGAATATTAGCATAATATGTGATTGCTTCTTCCATTAACACATTTTCTTCTATTTCATCATCAAATCTGAACGCTGAAGCCAGATGTTGACCGAATGCATCATTTGATAGCAATATTTTTTCTTCAACAATGTACGTGAACATACTATCTGGCCAATGAAGCATTGGAGCTTCAATAAACCTTAATCTTCGATTTCCCAGATCTATTTCATCACCAGTTTTCACTGTCTTTATAGGGAAATTTTCTCCATAATGCTCTATAATGGCTTCCTTTCCTCTTTGAGAGGCAATTATTGTAGCATTTTTTGCCAGTTCAGCAATAATAGGTAAAGAGCTCGAATGGTCCATTTCCACATGATTAATTATAATATAATCAATTTTTTCTAGATCAGTAATTTCTTGAATTTTATCTAAAAATTCTTTTGAAAAAGATGATTTTACAGTATCTACTAAAGCTATTTTTTTGTCTAATATCAAATATGAGTTATATGTAGTTCCTCTTCGAGTTATATAACCATGAAAGTCTCGTATATTCCAATCAATTACACCCACCCAGTTGATCCCTTTTGATAAGCAATTTTCATTCAATTTATCTCACAATTTAAGTTCTTTAAGAGATATATCTCTATTAGAATCCAATAAAATCGGGTTTTTAAAATTATCCTTGATTTTTTGATAAAATATTGATTTTTTTTATTATAGATTTTTATAATGTTTTTATTGCAAGTTGATAAATAATAATATAAAACTATTTGGAAGGAGAAAAATATATTTTCTATAGTAGAATTTATCTCAGGAGTGGGAAAAAACGAATTCTATATCAGAAGATAAAAAAAGGTTGCTAATTGATGATTTTAATAAACGAATTAAAAATCCTGTAAAAATTTTTATGTTTACTCAAGAACTAGAATGTAATTTCTGTTCAGATACAAGAAAACTAGTTGAAGAAATTGGTGTTCTATCCGAAAAAATTTCAGTTCAAGTTTATGATTTTGTCGCTGATAGTGAAAAAGCAAAAGAATACAAAATTGACAAGATACCTGCTATAGCGATTATAGGTGCAAAAGATTATGGAGTTAGAATTTATGGAATACCTTATGGCTATGAACTTTCAACGCTCATAGAAGCTATTATAAATGTATCGAGAGGCAATACTGATCTATCATCTAAAACAAAAACTATTCTGTCTGATGTTAAAAATTCTGTGCACATACAAGTCTTTGTGAGTTTAACCTGTCCCCATTGTCCGGTTGCTGCAACAGTTGCTCATAAATTAGCTATTGAAAATGATTTAGTAAGGGCTGACGTTATAGATAGTGGCGAATTTTCAGAATTGGCTCAGAAATATGCTGTTATGGGGGTACCAAAAATAATTATTAACGAGAAAATCGAATTTGTTGGAGCTTTTAGTGAGGATCTATTTGCAGAACATGTTCTTCTGGGAGACTTTTAAAAAATTCAGTAATGTTTACAATAAGTCTATATTTTCAGATTTTTTTGGAAGAATTACTGACATATTTCTGGGGTTTTTCTTCGAAAAGGAATTTGCAACCTGGCGCGCAGAAATAATAGACCTTTCCTTGATACGTTGTCTTAAATTTAGCTTTTTTTTCATCTACTTCCATTCCGCATACAGGATCTATTACCATTAATTCACCTCCTTTGAAAAGGCTGGTCTTATATCAGATCTTCTTAAAAGATTTGCGTTTGTAATAACTGTTATTGAGCTTGTGGCCATTGCAATTTCTGCAATTACTGGATGTGCCAATCCTAAAATTGCAAAAGGAATCATTATGCTATTATAAAAGAAAGCCCAGAATAAGTTTTGTTTGATTTTTCGGAAAGTTGCACGAGATAATTTAATAGCCTTAACCACCTCTGAGAGTTTACCATTTACTAACACAACGTCTCCAGCTTCAATTGCCACATCTGTTCCTGTTCCAATTGCTATCCCAATATCTGCTTGGGTAAGGGCAGGAGCATCATTTATGCCATCCCCAACCATTGCCACAATTCCAAATTCTTTCTGAAGTTTCTGTATCTCAGAAACTTTTTTTCTAGGTAGAACCTCTGCTATAACTTGAGAAATCCCAACTTTTTTTGCAATAGCTTCTGCAGTTTGCCTGTTATCACCTGTTAACATTATCGTTCTAAGTCCCATCTTTTCAATTTCAGCTATAGCTTTCTTAGAATCGTCTTTTATTGTATCTGCTTCTGCAATGATGCCTATGAATTCACCATTCTTCGCAATTAAAGTGGGAGTTTTTGCATCTTTTTCCAACTCTGTAAGTTTTGATTTTAATTTATCATAATCAATTTTTGATTCATCTAAAAGTTTGTAATTGCCTACGATGATATTGTCTCCTGATCCAATATTAGCTTTTACACCTTTACCTGTTATTGATTCAAAATCATTTATTTCCACCAATGAAATTTTTTCTTCTTCAGCTTTAGAAATAACAGCTTCAGCAATAGGATGTTCAGAACCTTTTTCAACACTGGCAGCAATTTTCAATAGATCATTTTTGCTAAGTCCATCAACTGGAATTACATCTGTTACATCCGGCTTTCCTTTTGTAATTGTTCCAGTTTTATCAAAAACAATTACTTTCGCATCTTTTAAAGTTTGAATAGCTTCCCCTTGTCTTATTAATACTCCATTTTCAGCTCCCATACCTGTTCCAACCATTAATACAGTTGGTGTAGCTAATCCTAAAGCACAGGGACATGCAATTACTAAAGTTGCAACAGTCGCAAATATTGCCAATGATAGTGTGCTAAGATCAGGATTGACCCAAGGGAGAAACTGTACTGCCCAAATAGTTACATTTCTCATTTCATTAGGAAAAGCTGTCCACAAAATAAATGCAAAAATTGCTAATAATAATACTATAGGAACAAAATAGCTAGTAACTCTATCTGCAAATTCCTGAACAGGAACCTTTGATCCTTGTGCTTCTTCAACCAATTTTATTATTTGAGATAAAAATGTTTCTTTTCCAATTTTTGTTGCTTGTACTTTTAGAAATCCTCGTTGATTAATTGTTGCTCCGATAACAGTGTCACCCGGTTTTTTCGATATTGGCATAGATTCCCCAGTTGCCATCGATTCATCAATGCTACTGATCCCTTCGATAATTATACCATCAGTTGGAATTTTATCTCCAGGACGTATTACCATTAGATCTCCTTTTTCAACTTCATCAATAGGGACTTCTTGCTCTATTCCATCCTTGAGTATAGTGGCTTTTTTAGCTTCAAGTTCCAACAGTCTCTTGATAGCTTGTGATGCTCTTCCCTTGGCTTTAGCCTCTATGTATCTCCCAGAAAGGTGAAAAGCCATTATCATTGCCCCAACTCCAGCATAATTTGCTAGATCAGTAAATAGCGAAGCAGGTCCAGTTAAAAAAGAAGCCAAAGTTCCAAGCATTATAAGTACATCCATATTTGCTGTTCCATGCCTGATTGCTTTAGTAGCCGATTTGTAAGTTGTCCATCCTGGAATAAACAAAACTAAAGCTGAAAAAAATATTAGACCAAGATTAAATACTAGAGGATTTGGAAAACTTATTGAAAACAACATTTCCGGGATCATCCACACGATGATCGGAATTGTTAATATCCATGCAAGGATAACTTTTTTTCTCTTATCCGCTAGTTTAGATAATTCTATACTTTTTCCGTTCTCAAAACTTAACTCAACATCTTTTTCAAGAACATTGTAACCAACATTCTCTATTGCATTCTTAATTTCTTTGTATTTTATTTTTTCAGGATCATAACTTATAGTAGCTTTTTCTGTTGCTAGGTTAACATTTGCTTTTTTCACGCCAGTAGTTTTCAACAAAGTTTTTTCAATTGCTTGTGAACAAGAAGCACATGTCATTCCTCCAATTTGTAAAGTTATTTTCTTGGATTCTTCTGCTACCTCATATCCTGTTTTTCTAATAATTTCTTTTATTTTCTCTTCGTTTATTATTTCCTGATTATATACTACATATGCTGTTTCTGTTGATAGATTCACATTTACTTTTCTTATTCCTTCAACTTTAAGCAATGCTTTTTCTATTGCTTGTGAACAAGCAGCACAATTCATTCCAATTATTTTTAATTCTTTTTTTTGATCAGGTATTTTTCTTCTCCCTTTTATATTTCAATTATCTTAGACTTTAAAATAAATTTATTATATTTAAAAACGGCTAAATTTTCTAAGTTATTTTAAAAATAAACTAATTATAAAATTATTTGTCAGTAATAGATCTTTTAATTCAAGAGATGATGTGGATTGAAATATTTCATTCTAAACGCTTGATAATATGATAACCAAATTGAGTTTTAATAATATGAGAGGTTTCGCCTTTATTGAGAGCAAAAGCAGCATTCTCAAATTCTTTTACCATTTTTCCTCTTGTAAAAAAACCTAAATCGCCACCTTTTTTTCTAGAAGAACAGCATGAAACTGATTTAGCAATAACTGAGAATTTCTTTCCACTCTTTAATTTTTCTAGCACTTCTTTAGCTTCTTTTTCTGATTTAATAAGAATATGAGCACAATGAACTTTGTTAACCATACTTTTTTACTGTTTTATTTAGTTTATAACTCTTCTCGAAAAACGAAAATTTTTGCAATATGTTTTAATCATCCAAGATTCATAACCTGCTACATGCATGAATGGGCTTTGGCAGAATCTATTATTACTGCTGTAACAAAAATAGCTACAAAAAGAAAACTAAAAGAAATCAAAGAAATAACAGTAAGAATTGGAGAACTTCAGCAAATTGAAGAAGATATTCTTTCTTTTGCTTTCGAACAATTAAAAAAGGATATCTTCAGAAATACATTATTCCTCATATTGAGAGCAAAGACTGAACTTGAATGTCAAATATGTGGAGTAAAATGGATTTTTAGGAGACAAAACCTCGATGAAGATACTATAGAAAAAATACATTTTGTTCCAGAAGTAGCACATGCTTATATCAAATGTCCAAATTGTAAAAGTCCTGATTTTAAAATAATTCAGGGTAGGGGAATTTGGCTTGAAAAAATAAAAGGAGCCAAATAATTTGATTGATCCCCGATCAAGTGTAATACATAATAGACTAAAAAATGTTAAACGGGTAATTGCCGTTTCAAGTGGCAAAGGCGGTGTAGGAAAAAGCATGATTGCTACTACCCTGGCTTTAACATTGGCTCGTCGAGGCCTGAAAATAGGTCTTTTTGATTTAGATTTCACTAGTCCTTCAACTCATCTGATAATGGGTGTCAAAAATATTTCACCTAAAGAAGAAAGGGGGATAATTCCTCCCAGAATTAATAGCCTATCTTATATGTCACTTTTTTTTTATTCAGGTGAATTTCCAATACCGTTGAGGGGTGAGGATATATCCAATGCTTTAATTGAATTGCTCTCTATAACTCAATGGGGTGCATTAGATATGCTTATTATTGATATGCCACCAGGAATTGGAGATGCTGTACTTGATATTATTAAATTAGTAAGAAAAATCGAGTTTTTAATCGTAACTACGTCCTCAAAGCTAGCTTTTCATACAGTAAAAAAACAGATACAATTATTTAAGGAACTAAAAATCAGAGTTATTGGTATAATTGAAAACATGAAAATAAGTGAAACAGAAAGTATTAAAAAAGAAACTAAAAAGCTTAATCTTAATTTTCTTGGAGAAATTCCTTTTGATAAAACATTAGAAGAATCATTAGGCGATTGTAATAAATTATTAGCTACAAATTTTTCAAAAATAGTTAATGAGCTTTTTCAAGAAATTGATTAGTATTCTTTTTTTGGAATTATAATTCAATTTTTAATCTATTTCTGCAAACATTTGGAAAAAGGAAATACCACAGTATTAGTTAAATCTATGATTGATTAATTTAATTCTGAGTTTGATCGATAGTGTTCAGAGTTAGAGTCAAAAAAATTGAATCAAATCGTGATCTGGATGGTAATTTGGGTAAAAGGATTGAACTAGTTGAAGAGAGAAATGTATCTTCCTCTTTTATAGTTAGACCAAAAACAGAAGAAGCGAAAATGGCTCAGGATATCATGCAAGCATTACAACAACAAATGCCTTTTATTCCTCAGAGATCACAAATTGCTATTCCTAAGATTGTGCTTTTTTTAACTGAACAAGAATATGATAGATTAAACATCACTTTTGATGTAAATCAAGTATATATTTTAGGGAAAAATGTTTAGGGTGAAAAGATAAAACAAACATCATCTTTCGCAAAATCGTACAAATATCCTGTATCCTCTCTTTTTTTCCTTTATCACAATAAATAGGTATAGGCTCATCAGTTCCATTATCGTAATACACGAAAACTTTAGAAAAATTCTCATTAATTTGTCTTGATTCAAAACTCATGTTTAACAACCTAGCAGTTTTTCTTGTTGCCAAATTAATAGCTTTTAATTTCTTATTCTGTGATTCTTTATTAGAAGAGTAAACCATTAGTTTTCCAAAATTAGTTTTGAGCAAACTCATAACCTAATTCTTATTCTGGAAAAAATTATTTTTAAAAACGCTGTTGCTACGAATTCTTCATACTGTAGAGAGCTATGTGAAAGTAAAAGTTGTGAAATAAAAAATTATGAAAAAATAATTAATGATTTTTTATTTTTTTTAGTTATTTTTTAGATACTCTGAAATGTGAATCTCTTCCGGCGCTTATGTATTCCCCTCCAAGTTCTCTTGTAATAGAGGCAATCTTTGCAAAGTTCTCGGATCCAAGAAATTGCTTTGGTTTAATAATAACATATTGCGCTTCCTCTTTAAAATCAAGGAGTTTCTCTAAATCTTTAGGAAAATTCTTTTTGATATTACTTATCGACTTATTGCTATCAACTGGTGCAATTTTAGATGTCAATGGTGAAGTTCGACTAACATTTACCCCTAAAACTATTTTAATTGATTTTGATAATCCTTGAACTTCTTCTGAGATGCTATTTAAAACTGTGAGAATTTCATCCACTCTCATGGCTAATTTCTCTAACTTCTCCTTTTCACTAGTCACAATATTCTCCTCAAGATCTAAAATTAATTATAGACGCTTATTAATTATTTGTAACTTGTATTTTAATTAATAACTAAGGTGTCTCTTTGGAAGAATATCAATTTTTTGAGGTGGATGGTAGCCAAAAGAGTGGAAGTGGAACAATTCTTAGATTGTCTGTCGCGCTATCTGCTATTACAAAAAAACCACTTCACATTTATAATATTAGAAATAACAGACCAAAACCAGGTTTAAAGCCGCAACATTTAGAGGCTGTAAAAACTGCTGGAAAATTATGCAGAGCAAAAATTCATGGTGCCAAAATGAATTCAAAAGAACTTTGGTTCATACCTTATAAGAATATAGGCGGCAATTTCACTTCTAGTATAGGAACGGCTGGCAGTATTTCAGCTCTTATTCTAACGGTATTACCAATATGTGTGTTTGCAGATAATCCAGTGAGATTATGTATTACAAAAGGTGGAACTGATGTATCAAATTCTCCAACAATAAATTATATGAAGTTTATTCTTCTAAATATTTTAAAAAAGATGGGAATTCAAGCTTCAATAAAAATTAACCGCTATGGTTATTACCCAAAAGGAATGGGAGAAGTTATCCTTAAAGTCAATCCTTCAGTTTATTTAAAGCCAATTATTCTTGATCAATTTGGTAAGGTATGTTCTGTTAATGGAATTTCAGTTTCTACTTTTTTGTCAAATAGAAAGGTTGCTGAAAGGCAAGCTATTGCCGCTAGAGATTACCTTAGCCAAAACGGATATTCTGCAAATATTAAATCAGTATATGATACATCAAATCCAATCCAAAAAGGAAGTTCAATTGTTATTTGGGCGAAGACATCCACTGGTGTTATTGTAGGCGCGGATGCAATTGGTGCTATTGGAAAATCCAGTGAAGAAATAGGAAAGGAAGCTGCAAAAAAACTAAATGTTAATATCAAATCTAGAGCAACAGTTGATTTGAATCTCTCAGACATGCTTGTTACTTTCATGGCTTTAACTAAGGAGAAATCAACTTTTTTCACAAGAATACTATCGGAACATTTGGAAACTAATATTTGGCTAGTGGAAAAATTACTAGATATTCGCTTTAAAGTAAAAAAAATCGATAATCTTTATCAAATAACCAAGAATGCTTAAAAAATGTTTGAAAAATCGATTAGTATTCAAGTTGATGCTAGCCAAGGAGAATTGATGATTAAAAAGCTTAGAAAACTTAGATTACTAAATAATAGGTTAAAGATTAAAAAAAATAATAATCAACTTTTAATCCCTTTGATTCATAAACCTTCATGGGAAGAGCTTGCGACTCTCAAGGTGCCCAATTGTGATTTTCAGATATTGAATGAAACTTTTATTCCCAAAAAAAATCAGGCAAAAACTTTGGATGAACTTTTGGAAAAAAAAATACCTGAATTCTTATTTGAAAAACTTCCCCATTCTTTAGACATTATCGGTGATATAGCAATTATTGAAATTCCTGAGGAGCTAAAAACCTATAGCAAACCCTTAGGCGAAGCTATTTTGGAATTACATAAAAATGTGAAAACAGTTCTTTCAAAATCAAGTCCGATCCAAGGCGCTTACAGATTGCGAAGTTTGAATTTTCTTTCAGGAGAAAATCGCACATACACTACACATCTGGAATATGGCTGCAAATATTTTTTGGATATTGCAAAAGTCTATTTTTCTCCAAGACTCTCTCAAGAGCATAATAGAGTCGCTTCTCTCACAATCCCTGATGAAGTGATTGTGGATCTTTTTGCTGGAGTCGGCCCTTTTTCAATTCTCATTGCCAAGAAAAATCCTACAGCAAAAATTTACTCAATTGATATAAATCCTTCAGCAATAGAATTCTTGGAAAAAAATATTAAATTAAATAGGGTGGATGCTAATATAAAACCTTTTTTAGGAGATGCTAAATCTATAGTTAATCAACATCTTTTGTGCAAAGCAGATAGAGTAATAATGAATTTACCTGAAAAAGCTAAAGATTTTATCAAAGTTGCTTGTAAGGCAATTCGCCACAAAGGAGGCATAATTCATTATTATGAATTTATTAAACCTCCTGACACTATAAATGAAGCTAAATTTCGACTCTCAGAAAAATTTAAAGAATGTGAAAGGATTATAGATCAATTTCTTTTTGCTAAAAAAATTAAAGAAACAGCGCCTTACCAGAATCAGGTTGCCTTTGACATAAAAATTCACTAGTTAATCCATAAAGTAATTTTTACTATCTTTTTTGGATCTTTAAGTTTTTTACGAAGATTTGCTGATAAATCGCAGGCTGCTTTATCGGCTTTTATCGCTAATGTTCTATCGTCAATGTAATCACTTTTTCTAATTACTATTTCTCTAGTATTTGAGAGGAGTAATTTGGGTGTTCCATTGGCAATTATTTTTTCAGTTAAGCCTTCAATTTCAATTATAATAGCTAATTTTGAATTATTTTTTTTTAATCTCTTTTTAAATTCATCATTTAACTCAATTAGTGATTTGCTAGAAGCCACTGCTACTATGCAATCACCCTTTTTTGATAATTCTAAATCCTTTGTAAATTCTATGGTAGTTTTATGTGATGCTAGAATATTTTTGTGGCCATGAGCGAATATTACTTCATAAAGGCTATTATTTTTCATTTCACTCTTTCAACTCTATAGAATCTACTTTCCCATCGCCGTCTAAATCATATCCTTGAATTACAGTAGCGAATGTATCTTTTTTCTCCAAATTTAAAAGCGTTTTATCGTGATATTTTGTTAATGCCAAAACACATGATTTGGTACCAACTGATTTGTTTCCTGCTATAACAATTATACGTTTGGATTTATCCCAAGGATTTATAATTTTTGCGATTACTCCAATTGCATCCGAAGTGTAAATCTGAGAAGTTATTTCAGATATTAGTCCTCCAAATAAAAATCCTTGTTTACTAGATTGCATATTAAATTTTATAGGTAAATACCTGTTGACTTCTTGAGCTAGTAGATTGGTTCCTGGACCCCCAACCAAGATTAAATTATTTTTCTTCTCTTTTTCAGCTTTTACATCCACATCAAGTTTTATAGAAAAATCTTGGGATATTTTCATAAATTGACCCAAAAAAAATGTCAGATGAGCTGCATAATGCCCATCTCTGGCACATGTTTTAAATGCACCATGAGGTATTGGACTGCCTACAACAATTATTCCATTGAAAACATTTTTGTTATCAACAAATTCTTTGAAAAAACTTTGAACTTTATCGGTTATATTTGGATAGATAATTTCATGAGTCATTTCGTCTTTAGCAGGAAATTCTATTCCAAATGCGGATGCCTTAGCCTTGAAATATTTAGCATTTCCCCCCTTCATTTTTTCCTCTTTTTTTATAAAAATTGCTCCTGCTTTTTCCAGCTTCTTGATGTGATAGTAAACTAATTGTTCATGGATTCCAAGTTTCCGCGCGATTTGTAGTGGATATTGTTCTTTTTCTGAAATTATTGATAAAATTTTCCAGGTTAGATTCCCTAGCATCATTCTTAGTTTTTTGGGATCTTGAACCATCTTAATGTTTCTTGTTTTGTATCCTTTTTCGTTTTTTACTAGTAGTATTTTCTTCATCTATTTCTCAATTAAATAACATTCTTGAACCATTAAAAATTTTATTATAGCGGATAAATATAATATTTATTGTAAATGATTAAAAACCGCAATATTTTTTTAAACGCTGGTTTGAGCACTAAAAAAAAGTTTTCACAACTATTGTTTTTCTCTTAATAATGCTTATTAGATAGAATCAATTCAATAAAAACTTAAATCTTACGATGCAAGAATGTGAATAAAATGTGCGGTATTTTCGGTTGTATTTTAAAAAAAGGTTCTGCCTCTTCATTGATTCACGCTTCACTAAAAAGGCTTGAATATCGAGGATATGACTCTGTCGGAATTGCAACACTTTATAACAATCAGCTTCAAATTAAGAAAGGTCAAGGAAAAATTGATGAAGTACACCAAAGACTAAATCTTGATGATTTAAAAGGAACTATCGGGATTGGTCACACAAGATGGGCCACACATGGAGCTCCCCTAGAAATTAATTCCCATCCACACATAGATTGCACAAACAAAATTGCAGTTGTTCATAATGGTATAATCGAAAATTTTTCTGAATTAAAATCTGAACTTGAAAATAATGGTCATAATTTTATTTCTAAAACTGACACAGAAATAATCGCCCATCTGATAGAGGATAACATATCAAAAAATCCAAAAAAAGGTTTAGCAGATGCAGTTCTTGAAGCAGTGAAAAGATTGGAGGGTTCTTATGCCATTGCGGTTATTTCGACAATAGAACCAGATAAAATAATATGTGCAAGAAATGAAAGCCCTTTAGTCTTAGGTTATAACGAAAAAGGTTACTATATTGCATCCGATATACCAGCATTTTTGCCAATAACAAATAAAGCTTTAGTAATAAAAAACGGAGAATTAATTAATATATCTGCTAGTGGCTATGAAATTAAAAAAATTGTTGATTCTACTCTCGTTTCAAGAGAACCAAAGATTATTGATTGGACCCCTGAAATGGCTTTAAAAAAGGGATATCCTCATTTCATGATTAAGGAAATTAATGAACAACCATTAACATTACGTAACACACTAAGACTACAAGATCATTATCTAGATTTAATCTCCACATTTCTTGATAGAGCTAAAGATGTTTTTTTGGTAGCCTGTGGCACATCTTATCATGCTTGTTTAGCAGCATCTTATATGTTTTCTAAACTTGCATTCTTGCCAACTTATCCAGTTTATGCTTCAGAATTTATAGAACAACATGGCAAATCTGTTAATATTGATAGTACTATTTTAGCTGTTAGTCAATCAGGTGAAACAGCTGATACCTTATCTTCAGTAACTTGCGCACAACAAAGAGCAGCAACAATATTAGGATTAACAAACGTGATAGGTTCCACATTAACTCGTGTTTCTCGAGTATATGTTGGTCAACAGTCTGGGCCTGAGATTGGTGTAGCGGCGACTAAAACTTTTACTTCTGAACTCTCTGTTTTAGCTCAATTAGCTCTTAGATTATCTAAAAAAAGAGGAAAAGTCTCTCAAGATGAGATGGATCATTTATCTGAAAAACTAGAAACAATACCTAAAAATGTAGAAACAATAATTTCAACACAGGCCAATAAAATAAAGAAAATAGCAAAGAAATACAAAAAAGCAAAAATTTTCTTCTTCTTAGGAAGAGGAATTAGTGCAGCAACAGCTTATGAGGGACGGCTTAAACTCATGGAAATAGCTTATGTTCCATCCATGGCTTTTCCAGCCGGAGAAAGTAAACATGGTCCAATTAGTTTGATTGAATCCGGAATTCCAGTAGTTTTTATTTGTCCAAAAGACGGTTCACATAAGACGCTAATTAGCAATATCATGGAAATGAAAGCAAGAGGTGCTTCAATAATTTCTGTAATAGAAACAGGAGATGAAATCATAAAAAAGTTATCTGATGATTATATCGAAGTTCCTGCCGGAATACCCGAGATACTTTCTCCAATACCTTTTGTTGTACCATTACAGCTTTTAGCATATTATGTAGCTTTAGAAAAGGGACTAAATCCGGATACTCCCAGAAACCTCGCAAAATGTGTTACTGTGAAATGATTGATGACGATCCCTTGAATTTTTTTCACAATACGTTAAAAAGTTAGCATGGTATTAATCTTTTTGGTGTTTAATTGGAACAAGATAAATGGACTGAACTGATTAATCAATTAATTAGACAAGGTGTACTGCATTCAAAAAAAGTAAAGACAGCAATGCTAGCTGTACCTCGTACAAATTTCTTGCCAGAAGATATGAAATCCTATTATGCATCAGATACTCCTCTTCCTATTGGACATGGTCAAACATGTTCTGCGCCACATAGTTTCAGTTTATTTCTGGGCTAGGCGATACATGGTTTCAATTATGAATGAAGCCTTAGAATTAGAAATTGGCCATAAAGTATTGGAAGTTGGATCTGGATCAGGTTGGCATTCAGCTACAATAGCCGAAATAGTTGCTCCTAGTTCCACACCTAGAAGTGAATGGGGGTGTATCTTTACTTTGGAGATAATAAAGCCTCTTGCAGAAAATTCTAGGAAAAATATAATTAATTCTGGTTATGCAGATCGTGTAAAAATCATAAATGCAGATGGTTCTCTGGGATATTCTGAGGAGTCTCCATATGACCGGATTATTGTTACAGCGGCAGCCAGAGAGGTACCTCCACCTCTTATAGATCAATTAAAAACTAATGGAATCATGTTAATTCCCATCGGCAGTGCATCTCTTTTTCAAAATTTAATAAAAATAAAAAAAAGCCTTGATGGAAAGATAAAAAAAGAAAATTTGGGTGGAGTAGCTTTTGTTCCCTTAACTGGAAAATTAGGACAATGATTTAAATAATTAAATAAACACATTTGACTACAAAGTATTATTTGAACCATTTTTCAAGAGTCATTTTCTCTCTGGATTCCTTTGTTCCTTTTTGTAGCTTATTTAGAGCTTTTCGAACTCTGGATTCTGAAAAATCTTTTTCCAAGCAGAGAAAATCAACAATATCTTCAAAGTCAACATCTTTCCATTCTAATAGGTAGTCATCAGTTATTTCTGGATTTAAAAAAAGCTCTTGGATTTTTTTATATTCAAATTGAATTTGGTTATTTTTTAGATGAGGCAAAACTCTTTCAAAACTACCATATTCCTTAATGAGTTTTAGGGCAGTTTTAGCTCCTAAACCTTTTACTCCATTGGGATTATAATCCGTCCCAATTAAGATACTCAAATCAATTAATTGTTCAAAAGTTATTTTATTTTCTTCGAGTGTCTTTTTTAATTCTACCAATTCAGGATTTATGTTAATATAAATATTTTTTCGGGCGACCTTTCTTTTTCCTGAAATTGTCATATTTCTAACTAATTTAGATGCTCCAAATAGCAAGCTGTCATAATCTTGACTAGAACAATACTCTGCATCTCCTTTTTTTACTAGATAAGCCGCTTGAGCTTCACCTTCACTTGGCGCTTGAATCCAAGGAAGCCCCATTAGAGATAATAGTTTCTTGCTATCAGAAATCATGTAATCCTTGAGGCGTGATGTTGCTTGAGCATATTTGCGCGCCTCCTCCATTTTCCCCTCTTCTAGAGCTTTTTCATATTTTGCTAAGGCTTCATCTTTTATTTTTGTTCGTCTTTCAATTTCTGTTTTTTTTAGTATTGGAGGATTTCCATCAAAAATAAAAATAGGTTTGATACCCAATTCTATCAGATTACTTGTTCTGTATAATAAGCCAGCCAAGTGGCTTGTCACTTTTCCAGAGTTATTCTTTAGTGGTGTACCATTAGGTTGACGAATAATAGAAAGAAATTGATATAGAGCATTATATGCGTCAACAGCGATAATTTTTCCGCTTAAATTTTCTAGTTTAATTGAGGTTTTAGGAACTATTTGTTGAAGCTTTACTCCCAAAACGAGACCCTGATAAAGTATAGTTAGTTATCATTAATAATAAACTTGCGAAAAGATAAACATAGAAGATATAAGGAAGCTTTACATTAACAAACCGTCTCAGAGATGAACTTGATGTCAGAAAGATCAATACTGTCATTAGTAACGTGCACAAGTTGTGGAAAACCAATTCAACCCAAAACAGAAGCCACAAAATTCTTCTGCCCTGAATGTGGTGAAATCCAAATCAAAAGATGTGGAAGATGCAGAAAGTTTAGTCGTATTTATATCTGTCCGAAATGTGGTTTTTCAGGGCCATAATGGTGAAAATTAAAATGGGTCATATTATAGTCACATATAAAGTCTTTCCAGAAGATATAATGGATAATTTTGATGAATTGAAGAAAAAAATTGAAAAATGTTTACCAGAATCTTCTTCATTAGAAGGTTATGGTGAAGAACCAATAGCTTTTGGATTAAAGGCCCTATTGGTGCAAATAAAATTTCCAGAAGATATAACAGGTTTAGTCGATATTTTCGAGAATCAAATTCAGAGAATCGATACTGTTAGTCAAGTTCAAACTTTAATGGTGAGAAGAACTAGTAGATAGTATTTCAATAATGGATCTAAAGTTTATATAGGAATATATCTCTGTTTCATCACGCTAAACGTGCATTAACACGGAGTGTTTTAAATGAATGAAATTCAATTGCGGGTTGGAGATGCAAGACAAAGAGATGTAGGAAGGGGTATAGCTCGTATAGATCAGAGAACAATGCAAAAACTAGGTATCAGTGCAGGTGATGTGATAGAAATTGTTAATAAAAGATCGACTTCAGCGATAGCTTGGCCAGCATATAGTGAGGATCAAAATAAAGAAATTATCCGAATAGATGGCTTTACCCGAAAGAATGCAGGAACGGCAATAAATGAATATGTAGTTATCAAAGCAGCAAAAGTTAAACCTGCATTGACAATAACTCTTGGTCCTGTAGATATGCGACTAAATGTGGATGATGATTTTACAAATTTTGTCAAAAATCGTTTAATGGAACGTACATTGGTTGAGGGTGATACTACTCTTGTTATGATGTTAGGTCACGCAATTCCTTTTACAGTAACAAAAACTCGTCCTCATGGAATTACAAAAGTGACAAGTGAAACTAGGCTTGTAATTTTAAATGAACCTGCACCAGAGGCAAAAGGATTACCAAGAACTACCTATGAAGATATTGGAGGATTACATGAAGAAATACAAAGAGTAAGGGAGATGGTAGAACTCCCAATGCGACATCCAGAAATTTTCCAGAGATTAGGGATAGAACCTCCAAAGGGTGTATTGCTCCATGGACCACCTGGTTGTGGTAAGACTCTTTTAGCTCGTGCAGTAGCAAATGAGTCAGAAGCGAATTTTCATTCAATAAATGGTCCGGAAATTATGAGTAAATTTTATGGAGAGTCAGAAGCTCGATTAAGAGAAATATTCCAACAAGCTCAACAAAATTCACCTAGCATAATATTTGTTGATGAGTTGGATGCTATTGCTCCAAAGCGTGAAGAAGTAACCGGCGAAGTAGAGAGAAGAGTAGTAGCTCAACTTCTTGCATTAATGGACGGTCTTTCAGGAAGGGGAAATGTAATAGTGATTGGAGCGACCAACAGACCCGGAGCTTTGGATCCGGCATTAAGAAGACCAGGACGGTTTGATAGAGAAATAGAAATTGGAGTTCCGGATAAAGAAGGAAGACATGAAGTTCTTCAGATTCACACACGTGGAATGCCCTTGGCTGAAGATGTTGATCTTAAAAAACTTTCAGAGATGTGTCACGGGTATACTGGGGCTGATTTAGCAGCATTAGGGAGGGAAACAGCTATGAAAGCACTACGTCGATACTTGCCTGAAATAAACCTTGAAGAAGAGCGTATACCTCCAGATGTACTAGAGAAAATGGATGTGAGAATGGAAGATTTTATCAATGCTTATAAAGAAGTTACACCAACAGCTATGCGCGAAGTATATATAGAAGTATCAAATGTTCATTGGGATGATGCAGGCGGACTAGAAGAAGTAAAGCAGCATCTAAAAGAAGCTGTTGAATGGCCTCTTAAAAATCCAGAAATGTTTAAAAAACTTGGAATAAAACCACCAAAAGGTATATTATTATACGGGCCACCTGGTTGTGGCAAGACTCTTTTAGCTCGTGCAGTAGCAACAGAAAGCGAAGCTAATTTTATAACAATTAAAGGTCCAGAGGTATTCTCCAAATGGGTTGGTGAATCTGAAAAAGCAATTAGGGAGGTATTTAGAAAAGCTCGTATGGCTTCTCCAACAGTGGTTTTTCTTGATGAAATGGATTCCTTAGCTCCTCGACGTGGACTTGGATTATCAGATAGTGGTGTGTCTCAACGGGTTATAAGCCAGCTTTTGACAGAAATGGATGGTATTGTAACTCTCAATGATATAGTTGTTATTGCAGCGACAAATAGACCTGATATGGTAGATTCTGCAGTTTTAAGACCAGGAAGGTTTGATAGAATAATTTATGTTCCCGAACCAGATGAAAAAAGTCGACTTGAAATATTCAATATTTATACAAAAAATATGCCGTTAACCAGCGATGTGGATTTGAATTATTTAGCTAATATGACAAAATATTATTCAGGAGCAGATATAGAATCAATTTGCAGAGAAGCTGCTATGCACACACTAAGAAGAGATAAGTCAGCAGAAAAAGTAACAATGGAAGATTTCAAGGCTGCCCTTAAAGAAGTGGGTTCTTCAGTTACACCTGATATGGAGAAATGGTACAAAGATTTTAGTAAACATTTTAGACAGATAAAGAAAACTTCAACCCCCGTTGCATAGTGAGAGTGAGAAAAATACAAATCAAAACTTGGAAAACACGTCCTGCTTATTATGTGATATTAGAAATTCTTAATAAGAAAGGTGATCTTACAGACGCTGAACTGTTTGATCAATTAAAAAGAGAATTTGACGATTTGGGTTATAAAGATTTTAACGAACTTTTACTTAGGCTAGAAGTTGGAGGAAAAATAAATACCGTTTCTCTGACTAGAGGAAAGAGGCGTATAGAACTTATCCAGAATCCCTAGATTACTTCTAGCGTGCTGATCATGACAGAGATGCATGATGCGATAGTTATAGGAGGAGGACCTGTCGGTTCTTTTGCAGCATTAATATTGTCAAAATTAGGGAAAAAAGTTACAGTTTTTGAAGAACATCATGAAATTGGTATTCCAAATCATTGTGCTGGGCATTTAAGCATTAATAGTCTTAGACATTTGGGTCTATATCCGTTGCCTAGGAAAATTGTTGAGAATGAATTTTCCGTAGCTAATTTTTATTCACAAGATGGTTTTTCTTTTCCAGTAAAATTATCCAAACCGGTTACATGTGCTGTTAATCGTGAGCTTTTTGATAAATACATTTTTAATAAGGCTCAAGATGCTGGTGCAATCTTTAATTTAAATTCAAGAGTTCAATCGCTGATAATACAAAATGGTTTTGTTAAAGGTGTAAAAGTTAACTATAATGGATCCAAAAAAATCTTTAAATCAAAAATAGTATTTGATGCGGAGGGGATCTCATCTAGACTCCTAAAACAAACAAAGTTAGTACCTTTGAATCCTAAAAAACTTGTTTTTTCTGTTAACGCTAAAGTCGAAAATATCAAAAATCTGCAATCTAATTCGGTAGATGTGTATTTCGGAAAGGATTATGCTCCTGGCTTTTATGCTTGGCTTATTCCAACAAAAGATGAAACTGCGAAAATTGGACTTGCTACTAATATTGGAAATCCGAATGATTTCTTAAAAAAGCTCATGATTAAACATCCAATAGCTTCAAAATATTTATCTCAAGCCAAAATCATTAGTAAAGAATTCCATTCAATACCATTAGGAGGTCCAATTCCAAAATTATATTTAAATGGTTTTATGGTGTTAGGTGATGCCGCTTCTCTTGTTAAACCAACCACTGGTGGAGGAATACTTTTCGGATTAAGAAGCTCAATCATCGCAGCTAACATAGCCAATATGGCCATTGATAATAACAACTTTTCAAGTGACATTCTTAGACTTTATCAGATTAATTATATGAACGCTTTTAATTTCGATTTTCTTGTCATGCTAAAAATCCGAGCCTTCTTAAACTCTCTCTCTGATAATAAATTCAGCAAAATCTTAAGGTTTTGCAAAAGGATTGGATTAAACAATTCAATAAGGAACGTTAATGAAATTGATTTACAAGGACGCACGTTATTAAAAGCTATACTAAAACCTGAAGTTTCTATTACTCTTTTTTATTTATTAGCAATATATTTGCAAACATTTTATATCCGCCATAACATCCACTAAAGATAGTTGGAACAATAATCATGCCTGAATTCGATTATAAACAAGTAATAATCTTCCGTAGAGATTTGAATTTAAGCAAAGGAAAGATTGCTTCTCAAGCTGGACATGCAGCTGTTTCAGCTGCTATTAAAGCTCGTACACATTATAGAAATTGGTTCAAAGCATGGATACTAGAGGGTCAGCGTAAAATAGCAGTTAAAGTAAAAGATGAAAAAGAGCTTTTAAAATTTGAGAAGGATGCAGCTAATTTGGGACTACCTCATGCATTAATTATTGACAAAGGTTTAACTCAGATTCCTGAAGGTACAATCACCTGCTTAGGTATAGGTCCAGCGCCTGCTGACAAAATCGATAGATTAACTGGAGAACTTAAATTACTTTGACCAAAAGGTGTTCCTAAAATGCAGGTTCCGAGAATTGATAAAGTTCTCGGCATTTGTAATTATGCAACAAAAAATAAAGGTCTAAGTGGATCTATAAAGAACTCAATTGATGATTTTATTGTCGAAGAGGTTCTTGTTGATGGTTCAATTGCAAAAATAGATAAAAGACCTAACTTTTCAGTTCTTTCTTCTTCATTAAAAATTAATAAGTATTTACTTTGCGTTTTAATAAAACGAAATTGGGATACTTTGCTAGGTATTAGATATATTTCCAGTGAATTAAAAATTGATGAAAATAAAATTTGTTTTGCAGGAATAAAAGATGCTAAAGCCATCACTGCTCAATACATAACAATAGAAGACAGCTTGATAGAAAACATAACATCTCATAAACTCAGCGACCTTACTCTCTATCCGATAGGATATGTTCGTGAACATTTGTCTTCATATTACCTCTTGGGTAACAATTTTAAAATTAATATTAATAACCTTGATTCATCTGAACTTGAAATTAAAACGACAATAAAAAAAACTATTGAACAACTAAATGAAATAGGTGGAATTCCTAATTTTTTTGGTTATCAAAGGTTTGGTACAATTCGTCCTATTACACATTTGGTGGGAAAAGCCATTATTAAAGATGATTTTAAAAAAGCTATCTTGACTTATTTAGTAAATTGTAGTAAATTGGAAAATCCTTATTCAAGAGAAGCTAGAAAAGATTTAGCTCGAACACAAGATTTTAAAAAATCTTTGCATAAATTTCCTAAACAACTGCGTTTTGAAAGGTTAATCCTTAATCATCTATCTAAAAAACCAAATGATTTTACTGGAGCTTTTAAGAGGCTTCCTTTTAAACTTCAAATGCTATTTATTCAAGCTTATCAATCTTATTTGTATAATTTATTTCTAAGTAAAAGAATTGAGCAAGGATTTTCATTTAAAAAGGCAACAATTGGAGATTTTGCTGTAAATATAGACAGGTCAGGATTGCCCATGCCACAAACAGGCAAACTTGTAAACATTGAAAATATTGAAAAAATAAATAAATCAATCAAACTTGAAAAAATGTGTATTGCATTGCCTCTTGTCGGATTTAAACAAGGGTTTTCTTCTGGGAAAATTGGTGAAATGCAAAAAAATATTTTCGAAATTGAATGAAAATTTTAGAGTTAAAAAAATGCCCCGAATTAGTGGAAGGGGTAATTTACGTGCAATCAATATACCATTAAAAAAATTTAAATTGAAAAAAGTTTTTTCAGAATCAAATAGATCCGAAAATCGTATAAATATTAATTTTATGCTAAATAAAGGCTCTTATGCAACAATATTGCTTAGAGAAATCTTAAAACCTTTAGATCCAGTGAAAGCAGGGTTTTAATCTAATTATGATGCTTAAAAATTATCTTCTAATATCAACATTTTTTGTATTAACGATTATAGCTACAAAAAAGAAATGAATAATGCAAGGATATTAGATTTTATAAAAGTTGAAATATGAAAAAAATGAATAAACCATCATGAACTCAAACAAAATAATAATTAACCTTTTAATAAAATATTATTTTTATATTTAGAGATAATCAGTTCGAGCCAAATCTCGAAGTCTATTGATTCCATCAATTTTTATAATATAATCAACCACACTTTTTGGAATAAAGCTTTTCCAACTTTCATCTTTAAGCATTTTTTGTCTAATAAAAGTTGAATTATACTGTTTTCGTTCGAAAAATTGTATTTTTTTAACTTCATACTTCTTTTCAGTAAAAAGTCTTCTTGTTAGTGGTTCATTAGAATAAACTACTTGGAAATTTGGTGTATACCCTTCTAAAGCAGAAACCCAAAGCATGTGCAAGTGAACATCTGGAACCGGAATTATCCATATTCTAGAATATTCTATATCCGCTTCTTTTAAAGCTAAACGAATCATGGTTATTCTCTCACCCGCTGTAAAAGGATTATGAGCATTATGACTGTATTGTGCGCTACCAATTGCAATAACTAATTCTTCCACCTCTTTCAGAATCTCTTTTATAGCTTTAAGATGACCTCTATGAAAAGGTTGAAATCTTCCAACATATAATCCACGATTATTCATATTTTTAACACCATAGTGAGCTTGATTGGAAGTGACTTTTATGATTTTTGATTCTTTTATTCAATCAATAATTGGATTTCTTCTATTTCATTGGAATGAATTAGATTTAATTTACAAAATTTTTTTATTATTAAATCCTCGATTCTTATTAACACATATAGTAAACTTAATAGGCAATCTTGTATACATACCAACGGAAAGGTTCAAAATCATGGAAGGATATAACGAGCAAGTCCAACAAGGAGGAATTCCTTGGATTCCTGGAGCGACTACAATTGGTGTTGTTTGCACTGATGGTGTAATTTTAGCTTCAGAAAAACGTGTGACCTATGGTCATTTTGTCATGAGCAAGGGGGGTCGGAAAGTCTTCAAAATAACAGATCAAATAGGTGTAGCATGTGCAGGTCTTGTTGGAGATATGCAAATCTTAACTAGAGAAGTTGAGGCTCAAGCTAATCTGTTTAGCATGGATGTTGGACGTCCAATTTCTGTAAGAGCTGCAGCAAAATTGATGGCTAATATTCTATTTAATCGGAGATATGCACCTTTGATCACGCAAACTATTGTTGGAGGAATTGATGAAGAGGGTCCCTCCCTATTTGTTTTAGATGTTTTGGGTTCATTGTTGCCTGATAAATATGCTGCAGTGGGTTCTGGAACCGAAATAGCGATGGGAGTTCTAGAGGAGAGTTACAAAGATAATCTTAATCTTACAGAAGCAAAAGTAATTGTATCTAAAGCAATTAAATCAGCAATAAGCAGAGACGCGATGAGCGGCGATGGAATTGACTTCTTATTAATTTCAAAAGATGGTATTAAAAAGGAATCAATAAAAATCTAACTCTTAATTTTTGACTGTAATTTTTTATTATTAATGCATAATAGTAACAAATAGGCGGAGGCTTGTCAGTATTTCTTTTCAATTAACTGATGAGGAAGGTTTTTTTCTATTAAATCTTGCTAAAGACGCCGTTTTAAAAAAAATAACTTCAGGAGAAACAATTAGAGCTCCTAAAAATACTCCAGAAAAACTTCTAAATAATGCTGCTGGTGTTTTTGTTACAATAAGTACCATTAAAAATGATAAAAAACAATTGCGGGGATGTATCGGTTATCCTTATCCAACTCATATTCTAATTAAAGCACTAATTGATTCTGCAATAAATGCAGCGATAAATGATCCAAGATTTTTCCCGATAGATCAAAAAGAACTAACTAATTTAGTATTTGAAATTAGCATATTAACTCCACCTGTAATTATAGAAGTGGATAATCCATTAGATTATTCTAGGCATATAATAATAGGTCAAGATGGATTAATAGTGGAAAAGGGGCCATCTAAAGGACTGCTTTTACCACAAGTTCCTATCGAATGGGGCTGGGATGAAGAAGAGTTTATTTCTCAATGTTGCTTAAAAGCAGGATTACATCCTGATAGTTGGCACGATCAAGATACTAAAATCTATAAATTTAATGCTATAATTTTTGAAGAAATTAAACCACAAGGCAAAATAAGGCGGAAAACTTTTTAATATAAGAGAAATTCTTGTTTTATAATGACTCAATGATTTTTACTGTTTGAGCTAAGCCATTGAATTTCCTTGAAAAATTATTTAATTCTCTCACCTTACTGTTATACTCTTTACTTTCTGATTCAATTGTATCAAATGCTTTTCTCAATTCATTTTGATTTCTTACTAAAATAGAGCAATTTAATTTTTCCAACTTAACTGCATTTCCTGTTTGTTCAGGTTGCGTAGGAATACAAATACTCGGTTTTTGATATCCATGACCACCACTAAAAACTATAATTTTAGCATTTTTCATGAAAACAGCTCGTTTTTCTAATGATAACCAAGGATGAATTTCAACATCTTTTTTTCTAGCTATTTCTTTTCTATCCCTTACTCCCAAACTCACTATGCTTCTTATTTTTAAATCTCTAAGAACTGGTAGTATTAGTTTTGATAATTTTGCTCTTGTTCCGTAAGGTCCGCTTATCGGAGCAAAAACATGTCTTCGGTGTCCTTGTACTGGTGTAGTATCTACGAAACTTCCAGCAAACTCTACTTTTTCTCTGATCCCTATATCTTCTATATTCCCAAGGTTAAATTCACAAATTGTATATGGTGGTGGATTATCAGGAATTATAACTTTTAAACAATGTTTTAAGTATCGTTCTATAACTCTCTCACCAGGATAAAAAATGGGTGAAAAATCATGGCTGGGTCTAATAACATTTGTAATATACACTGAGGGAATTTTCCATCGGGAAGCTAAACGAAGTGCGTGTATATCTCCGTCTACAATGATTAATTCAGGTCTTTTTTTTCGGATTTGCTGTCTTAAATCATAATATCGATGCACTGTTTCCATCGCATTTGAGGTTTTAATTTCGAGCTTATTTTTTTCAATATTGAAAATGGGTAATGGGAGTAAGATATTCATTAATGATGCATAAGTTAGTATTCCTCGAGAATTTTCATACCATAATACAGGTGTGCAGTAATTTACATCTTTAAATTCTCTTTGGAGAAGCTGGAAAGCTTTTCCGCCCGAAAAAAATGAGACTTCATGACCATTTTTTATTAGTTTTTTACCTAATGACATTATTCGGTACACATGGCCTAAACCAATCTCGGAACAACACATCATCAGTCTCATATTATTTTTATTTAAGAGGTTTGGATCTATTTTAGTTATTTCCAAAATCCTAGAATTGGACAAATATTTTAAGAAGAAAGAAGGATTACAAGTTATGTTTATTCCGCGAAAAATTTTAGAAAAGAAACTATTAAACTTGCTTATTGATGATATAGGGCAAGGAGATTTAACATCGAGTATACTTCTTCCTGAATCCTTAAATGCAAAAGCAGAAATTCAAGTCAAGCAAGATGGTGTAGTTGCTGGGATTGAAGAAGCAATTATATTAGTCGAATCTCTAAGTCTGAAGTTACTGACTTATATATTAGATGGAAGTGAAGTATCCAAAAATCAAATAATTATGAGTTTTTCTGGTGATGCTAAAACAATTCTTTCAATTGAACGAACGATATTAAATATATTATCTAGGATGAGTGGAATCACAACGATAACTAATCAAATAATTAAGAAATTGCGCGCATCAAAATTAGATACCAAACTTGCAGCTACAAGAAAAACGGTTCCTGGATTAAATTATTTCGATAAAAAAGCTGTTTTTATTGGTGGCGGAGATACTCATAGAATGAATCTAGCTGATATGATATTAATAAAAAATAATCACATAGCTTTAGCAGGAGATATTCAGAAGGCGATAAGAATAGCAAAAAAACGAACATCATTTTGTAAAAAAATTGAGGTTGAAGTCAAAGAAATTAATGAAGTAATGATTGCTGCTGAAGCTGGTGCGGAAATTATAATGTTTGATAATTTTTCAATAAAAGAAATCAAAGAGGCAGTGCATTTGTTAAAAAAAGAAGGATATTATGGAAAATTACTCTTAGAGGCAAGCGGAGGCATCAATTTTACAAACTTCATGGATTATGCTTCTGCAGAAGTTGACATCATAAGTCTAGGTGAGTTGACTCATAGTGTTAAATCATTAGATATGTCACTAAAAATAATAAAAATAAATT
>LFWW01000082.1 GCA_001273385.1 miscellaneous Crenarchaeota group-6 archaeon AD8-1
TTGACTTGATAAACAAAAATCAGGCGCTTTATTATCATTATTCATTTTATTGCCTCCAGAAATCACCATCTATCGTAATGTACTAGATCTTCTAAAGGCTTCCTTTTTTTGACTGGCCCTTTTTTTTCGTCTGGATACCCTAAAGGAGTCATAGCAAAAAATACAGCATTAGAAGGAATATGAAATATCTTCTTCATTTCATTATCTTTAAAAGCTGCTACCCAGCATGTACCTAAGCCTAATGCATACGCGGCTAAAGACATATTACTTATAGCAATAGCCGCATCAGCTTTCCAATATTCTTCCCCATCATCTCTAACCCAAGCTTGATCAGGCAGACCAAAAACAACAATTATAACAGGAGCGTCCCATTTCTGATTGCAAGCTGAACTTATTTCTTTAATAGTAGAATTTTCAGATACAACAATAAAACCATATGGTTGACGATTCATAGCCGAAGTAGCTTCAAAAAGATCCAAAAATTTCACCAATTACATTTGAATAAATGAAAAATAAAAAACTACCTATAACTAAATAATTTGTTTAAAATTTAAGAATTATAAAAAAATTTTTTTAAAAAAAAGGATTATTGTTTTATTAGAATGGGGCAAAAATTCCAATAAAAACAAGCCAGCCTAAGATAGATTTTGCAATAAAGCTAAGAATAATATAGAATCTTTCTCCGTAAAGATAGTCTTTCCAACGTCCTACACCTTTGTATTGCAGTACCATATTAATTGCGAAGATATTGAAAACAATGAAATAAATGAACAAAATCATATAGACAAATGTTGGAACCTCAAGACCTGTAGAAAGTATGGAAGCAATGAAATAAGAATAAAGAACAATCCAAGGTATAAAGCCAGAAATTGTTCCATATATAAATGATGACCAGTCAGTTTTACTTGTGTATTGATTTATCTTTTCCATCAGATTTCCAAAAAGAATCATCATTGCGTTCAAAGTGAAAATCATTACTAAAGACCAAATATCCCATACTCCTAAGAAAAGTGCTATTAGAACAATCATTATCGAACTTGAAAAAACATACTCATACCAGCGATAGGGATTTATGCCATTTTTAAGATTTTCATTGTATTTCTTATTCTTTACAGTAGCTATAACGAAGTGAGCTAAAGCTGATAACAAAGGAAAGGAGGCTACAATAATTCCAATATATCCAATAGTTATTAGAATTTGAGGATCAGGAACCACATCAACCCATTCTAGCAAAAAACCCAGTCCTAACATTAGCATTCCTTGTATTAGATGCAAAATTCCAGCAGCTATGTTAAAACGTTTTAAATATTGAAAAGTAATTGGCGAATTTGCAATAATTTCTTTTCTTTCAATAGAATTCATAAAATAGATTATTATTAGATGTTCTTATAACTTTTTTCAATATCCTCAAAAAACTAAAAAGGATAGAATCGAATATTTTGCAATAGTTAAAAAACTAAAATGTAGTTGCACAGGAGTTAATTTGCAGATAATTAGTTATTCACTCAGAAATGGTTGAAATCAATGATAAAAGAAATAATTGATCTCAGAAGCGATACTGTTACGCTTCCTACAAAGGAAATGAAACAGGCTATCATAGATGCCAAGCTTGGCGATGATGTATTTCAAGAAGATCCAACAGTAAATAAACTTGAAGAATTAGCGGCTAATATAACAGGTAAAGAATCAGCTCTTCTAGTTTCAAGCGGAACTCAGGCAAATCTAATCAGTTTAATGACTAACACAAACCACGGAGAACAAGTAATTATAGAGGCTCAATCTCACATTTACTGGTATGAGGTAGGAGGAATATCTGGTATAGCTGGACTCTTCCCCAAAATAGTTAAAAGCGATATGGGTGCTCCTAATCCTGTTGACATTCAAACTGCAATATCTCCAAATGATATCCATTTTCCAAAACCCTCTTTGATATGTCTAGAAAATACTCACAATAGACATGGAGGAACAATAATTACACCTAAGCAAATAAAACCTATTAGTAAAATCGCAAAAAGCAATAAATTAAAACTCTATATGGATGGAGCTAGAATTTTTAATGCAGCTGTTGCTTTGGGTATTGATGTAAAAAAATTAACTCAATATGCTGATAATTTAATGTTTTGCCTCTCAAAAGGTCTTAGCTGTCCTGTTGGTTCATTAATTGTTGGATCCACTAACTTTATTTCAAAAGCAAGAAAATATCGAAAATTATTGGGAGGGGGAATGCGTCAAGCGGGTATTATAGCTGCTCCGGGAATAATTGCATTAGAAAAAATGATCGATCGCTTGAAAGATGATCATAATAATGCAAAACACCTATCTAATCAGCTAGCAACAATTCCAGGAATATCAATTGACAAAAAACGGGTTCAAACAAACATTATAATTTTTGATATAACTAATTTTAAAATGTCAGAAGAAAAATTTATCAGAGAGCTAAAAAAAGAAAAAATTCTAGCCCTTAGTCTGGGAAAGAACAATATTAGAATGGTTACTCACAGAGGAATAGAAAAAGAACATATAGATAGAACTATTGAAATAATTGCTAATATTTCAAAATAATATACAATTAAATTTTTCTTTTAGAATTGTCTAATTCTACCTAAATAAATTATATGAGTTTTTTAAGATGAGCCAGAAAGTTGAGGAATATATAAATAAACAAGAATCGCTTCAAAAAGAAATCCTCGCAATTCTACGAAAGGTGATACTCAGCACACTACCTAACATCAAGGAAGACTTTAAATTAGGAGTACCATGGTATGAAGAAAAATTCTATCTAGTGGCACTTAAGGATCATGTAAATATGGGTTTTGCAGTGAAAGGAAGTGAAAGGATTGTCAAAATCCGAGATAGATCTTTTTGAAGGAAAGGGAAAAGTAATGAGACATCGAAAATATTATTCCACTAATGACATTAACAAACAAGATATAGCCAAACTAATAAAACTAGTAGCAAAAAAAACTACGAGTTGTCATTAATTATCACTTACCAAAAATCCATAATAAAAAACGTATTTTTAGAATCTAAAATAGACGGAAATATTAAGCTGGGTTTTGAATTCTTCCGTCCCAAAAAAGTAATGTGTCATAGTGCTGATTAGCAAAAACCCTTAACCAAGGCGATTGAACAACAATATCGAAATCAAAACCATATTTTTTTATTAATCCAGATAAATCATTCCAAATTATGGGTGATAAATCATCCCATAATTTTCAGGAAGAACATAAGCAATTTTATCATAGTTAGAAGTTCTATTCTGGGAATTGATAGAAACATAGCTCTTGAATTGTTTTATAATATCAAAGTATTCTTGATTCAATAAACCGTAAGGTCCTATCTCAGGATAATTGAAAATGCAAATATATTTTGCACCCGCATGATAAGCTTTTATCATATCTAAATAAACCTCGTTTGGGGATTCAATGTATGGTGGTTCATTATATGACCATGTTATCATTGCACCCCAAGTTTTATTGTGCATTTCAGCTGCACCTCTACATGCAGCTATATTGAGTTCTGTAACTCGGTTTGCTCCAAACTCACAAAAAATTGAATCATATCCCGCCTCATAATCAAACCAAAAAAGCCCATAATCAGAAGTCACCAAATTATCAGTTTTAATAAAATCTCTCATCTGCAAATATAAATAATAGACATAAGTGTTTGCTGCATACAAATATGTTGGTGGTTTTGAAGATTCATCAAACTGGCGAAATTCTCCCCTATCAAGTTGATTTCCCCCAGGTTCATCAAATAAATACACTCCCAAAAAACTCTGTCCATAATTAATTTTAGCTGATTCTATCCACTCATGGGGATTATAATTAAATTCCCACCAAGCAGGATGCTTCAAATGGACAAAAAAGTTCAATCCAGCATCCTTAGCATAATCACATATTTCATTAATACTAGTTTCGTGTCTTAACAAATCTGGATTATTAATAATTATAAAATTAACAAATGTCTTTATTTTATCAATCAAAAATTTTGTTGCAACCAGATCTCCATCAGCTGTAAGACCTACATAGAATCCTTCAGGATAGATTTCTTCACTTTTTTGGGAATTCAGAAAAGCAATAGGCAAAATGGGACTTATTAAAATCAGTAAAGCGCTAACTTCTAGAAATATTTTATATCTCATTGAAAGAACACTTCTTTTCAAAGGTATTCATGATTTATATAAGCTATTAGATTAAAAAATAATTTAAAGCAAATCAAGATTTAGAGCAAAATTTTTCTATTAATTTTTCTCTTTCTGAAAAGAGCACCCAAACTCAAACTCACTATTATAAATGCAAGCAAAATATAAAAAGTGGGAATTTTGGAAATAACAATATCTTGATCGGATCCATCTTCAGGAGTTTCCAAAATAGGTTCAATGTTTAGATCTTTGAAAGCAACTATCTGGCTTAAATTATTTGTCAAAAGAAACATCAATTTCTGATTATTTGATTCTTTGTTATTAATTTCTTCGATAAATTCTATTGGATACCCATATTCATCAGTAATAATAGCTGTTATTTTCTCTTCTGATATTTTCGCTTCAATTCTATACCATATTTCTTCTCGCATAAAAGAGGATGCATTAATTATTATAGAGCTAGATTTATTATATTCACCTTCAAGGGATAGATCGTAATCATCTAATCCTTTCAAATTTAAGGCGTAAGTATTGTTGCTATAATCTCCAAGAATAATAGCAAATTGATCATTTGTTATCTTTTCAATATCATTAGGTAATCTCAAAGGACTAAAACGTTTATTATTTAAAATCTCGCCAAGATTATTCATATCAAAATTACCTGTTGATTCATAATTTTTTTGAATTGTAATCACTTGACCGCTAGAAAAAATCATTACTTCTCCTGTCATCACTACTCCTGTTCCATTCAATTGAACTTTAAGAAAATCTTCAAGACCTTTTCTATTTTCCAACTCAAAAGATGATGCACCTGGAAGTCCATACAAGTAATAATAAGTGGGACTTTCAAACTGAATAATAGATTTTGAAGTTCCTAAGAAGATAGCAATAATTTCACTATCAGCACCTGCATAATATGAATTTCCCCAATAGCTAGTTCGGATATAAAAAGTGCCCTTTCTAGTTGAGTTCCAAGAAATCGAGTAATTGCCATTTATATCAGTTTTAGTAGTTATTGTTTCGTAGGATATACCGTTCTGACTTAGATAAAGAACAATAGTCTCATTATGATTAGCAGGAGTTATACTACCTGAAATTTTAATTAATCGAGAAGATGAACTAAAATTTGATGAAGAAGATAAATTTATTGATATTGAGGAAGAATTTAAAGGTAGACCTATTTTTGAAGAAACTTGAGCTCCTGAAGATTCCCCAAGCTCTTTGAGAGGAATAATAGATGGTATTTCATTTACTAATAAAGGAGGAACATCTCCAACCTTCCAATCCATTGCTGGAGTACACTCAGCAATCCAATACTTTTTGCCTTCTAATTCATATCCAACTGATTGCTGCCACCACCATGTCCCATATGGCTCATATGGAAGATGAACACCAATATTCATATGATGAACACCTTTGAAATACAATAAAACAACATCTAATCCCCCAGCTTTCATTATAGAAGCAGCAAGAAAAGACATAGTATCACATTTTCCTGCATTTTCAACAATAGTTTCTATAGGATACTTGGTCTCATTAACTCCATATTCAATCTGATGAACTATAGTAAGAACAGCATTTGCAAAATTTTCATCACTACGAGTCTTATTTCCAAGATAGGTACGAATTTGATCAGCCATCGAAATAAAAAGTTCAGGAGTAACAAAATTAGCATAATCGCTATCCTTCTTTACTGTTCGATCAAGACTTTTATAATAATCATATAATGAAGCTGGAACCGAAACATGAAATTCTTGATCTTGAATTCCATATTTGAATTGAAAACTATATTGCTGATGGAAGTTTTGTGAAACCGCAAAGGGAATCACAGCATAAGATAGCAAAATAGAAAAAAATATTACTCCAAGTAAAGAACGCTTATTAATCATACACTACACACAAAAAAATATTTTTTTTGAACAACTTAAATGTTAGCCAAAATTTAACAAATTCAA
>LFWW01000038.1 GCA_001273385.1 miscellaneous Crenarchaeota group-6 archaeon AD8-1
GAATCTTAATCTTTGGCATATTTAGGTTCTTTAAGTGAAGTAATCCAAAGAAATTCAAAATAGTCTTTTGCTAAGGAAATTAAACTTCTATTATCTGTCCATAATGCAGGAGAATCAGAAAGCCCTGCTTTGGGATTTTCAATAATAAATACTTCTTTTTGATCATAAATTCCTGTTGCAGTGCTTATTGGTGAAAGCAGAAATCTTACTTCGCAGGTAGCTTGCCTTTGGCAAATATTCACATTTGAGTAGGAGTAGGTTTTGTCTGGAGGAATTTCTAGAATAATTCTCCATTTCACTTTTTTTTTCCATGATCTTTCAAGTTTTTCAAAAAAAACGTCAAATCCTCGATTAAATCTTAATAGGGATACAACCAAATCTATAGTGTTATTAGCTCTATCTATTGCTTCTTCAATATTGATAGGTGTTCTTTTGCTTGGTATTAAAATGAATTTATTTGGTTCATTTTGTATTTCTTTTTTCATTGCTTGATTTATTGGAGCAGCTTTGTATTTGCTTGGATTGCTTATTATTTTTTCAATTAAACTTAGTTCTTTTAGCTCTGTCATGATGCGATAAAGATCAGTTCGAGAAATTCCAGATACTTTTGATATATCCTTTATTGTAAGGCCATTTGAAGAAACTAGACTCAAATAAGTTTTAGCTTGAACAAGTGTTAAACCCACATCCATTAAAATTCTTATGCTTTATCAAAACAGCTTCACGGATGATTTCACTGTCAAAGTAGCTTCAAATTCTGAAGATATTACTGGCTTGCTTGAAATTGGATTTGAATACATATTTACTAAGGATAATTTGGCTTACTTTAAAAAACGTAAATAAAAGTTGATGGATGCAATAAAAAACTAGGGTATGATTTCACAGCCATTATATTTGATATATTCAAAATCTGATAATTTGATTTTTCTAGATTTAATCATATGTTGAATCCTAGGTATTTCCTTTTTTACATATGATTTTTTACTCCATCTTTTTGTAATATTTGCATACAAACAACGGCCCCCACACAAATCTATAGTGTCACAATCAACACAGGGAGGTAATTTGATATGAATTTTTTTTAATTTTAACGGATTTGAATTTCTTATGTTCCCTAAATAATATTTTTTCATTCCCCACATTGTAGGGCAGGGTATTATTTGTCCATCTGTTTGAATAGTATAGTTTATCCAACCCCCTCCACAACGAAGAAAACTTTTCTTTTCACCAAACAAAAGAGAATTCGCGATTCCTAAAAACGGATAAATTTTAAGAACTTCATATTCAGAACCCATATGCTCTATCCAATATTCTACTAACTTTTTTATTCCAGGTATGTAACTGTTTTTGCTCCAGCTGATAAAATTTCTTCTTTTATAGTCAGAACCCCAGAATCCTGCATTTAATTGCCAATGCACAGAAGAAAATCTAAGATCGTCATTTTCTAAAAGCCATTTCACTTGTTTGTGGATATCGGTTTTTTCCATAACTGTCATCCGGGCAATTAACTCACCATTAAAATTATTTCTCTTTATAACCTTCAGATTGTTTATGATTTTTTCATAGGTGTCTTTGCCTCTATAATAATTAGTTATGTCTTCATTGCCATCCATAGAGATTAAAATAGTATGGAAACGATTTACATAAATTGGACTTAATCTATCAAGCAACAGTCCATTAGTTTGGATCATAAAAAATCTTGCAATTACTCGATCCATTATCTTCCTTAAATCTTGTTGTTTCAATAAAGGTTCTCCACCATAAAAGGTAAGAACACAGTTTGGATCTTTACTACAAAATTCATTCAAAACATCATAATTGTAATTAATGGTTTTAGGTAAAGAATAATCGATATCACTAGCATTAAAATCCTCTTCAAAATCTTCTATGGCCTCTCCGAAACAATATTTACATTCAAGATTGCATTCTGTTGTTAACATTATATGGAAGAACATTTTAATTTCTTAAAATGAAGTCCTATTATTAAGAATATTTTTCTCTTATCTTTTGGGCTTTAACTACGTAATTTTTTAGTTCTCTTTCCCTTATTTTCTTTTCAGGCAAAGTTTCAGGGGCATACACCAAGGGTAATATAGCCAAAAAAAGGAAAAAACTTGCGAAAGTAAAAGCTATACTTGGATCATCAATATACGGTACAATTGGGTTGATTAATACATATAGAAAATTTGCTAGAAGATAGGGTAATCCTCCTAATACATAGTATTTTTCCTTTATATGATATTGACCTAAATCACCCCATAAAGACATAAAGAAAACTGAAAAAAGCAATCCCCAGGATATGCCATCGAGTATCGCATATGAATATAAGGTTATATTTGAAGCTGAAAAGACACTTAAAGCAGCATATTCTAAACCCAGCATAATAAACCCCGCGATAACTACTTTTTTTCTTCCAACAATGTCAGCCAAATAGCCCCCAATAACTGCGAAAACACCAACAAAAAACCAAGTTACTAATTGCATTAAAAGGAACTCTGACCCAAATAATTCTTGTACGATTGGTGTTTCTGCAAAGTTTATAATTGTGAACATAATCCATGGAAACAAATAAAGTAATATCTTTCTGTCAGTTAACAATTCTAAATAGCTAGGTGCTTTTTGGACATCAATCTCTTGTCTATTTTTATTTAGTGATTTAAAACCAACCCACCCAAAAAAACGCCAAATTGTTAATAAAGTAACCATTTGTAACATATCAAAATTCATATATAGAGCTGCAAAACCTAACACGCAAATTCCTACCAAACTCCAGATTATGCCCCCAGTAAAACCTCTGTTTTCTATTTTGGTATTTTCTGCAAAGAAACTTAGGTAAGAAGGAAATCCGGCTCCAACAGATATACCCAATATAACCACAATTATTGTATTGATTAAAAAATTGGAAGGAGAGAAAATGAAAAGCGTAGCTGTAGAGATTGATCCTAATATAATCCAAGCTTCTATAGCTTTAATTCTAACTTTAGGAAAAAGCTTAGCGCCAATTAAAGCTGAAATCGATACACTTATAAAAAAAGCTGAATAAAGAATCAACTCATTTTGAGTTATTTTTTCAGTTATTATATCACCAAGTACTATGTAAGTGAAAATAAACCATACAAAACTGTTGAACACTAGGAAAATCGAAGATCCTGAATTTTTCCAAGAAATTTTATTTCTACTTAACTCTAGTTTTTTCATTAAGTCATTCAGAAATTAGTTTTTTCTCTGAAGATAAAACATTTCTTAATCACTACTAAATATTCTGATTATCAAAAGAATTAAGCTGAGCTTTTTACTTTTATTTACAGATCCTCCAACATAAAAGACAGAAGCAATTGTATATTTTTTCGAGTATCAGAATCTTGCAATTCTTCAGCTAATTTTAATCCTTTATTAATTAGCTCACTCATTTTTTCTTTGAGTAATACAACAGGTTTAGACTCAAGCGTCATGTCAACAAGTTTGTCAACATCTTGATCATTCATATTAGGCTTGGCTATGATTTTCTCTGCTCTCTTTTTAATTTCAAGATTTTGCATTGCAAAAATCAAAGGCAAAGGAAGATCACCAACTGATAAACGAGAATTTAGTTCTTCAATATCAAAAACATCAATAAGATCATCTCGCAAGATAGCTAGGATTCCTAAAATTCTGCCAATTTTTGCTAGAATTTTTATCTCTTTTTCTTTTCCCCCTGCAAATAGAGCACCTAAGTACATGTCTGCTTCAACAGAAGCGCCTTTCAATTCAGTAATTCTCAAATAATTCTTTGGAGTAAATTTTTTTTTCTCTTTCATTCCTACTTCCATAGCATGTGCATTTCCTACTTGGAATAATAAATCCTGAATAGAATCTAAAGCATTCTGTCTGTTTTCATCAGAAAGATTTTTTGCAGTATCAGCAAAAAGCTTGAATCCTTTAATTAAAAATGCATTACCCAATAATACTGCCATCTCTAATCCATATTTCCCAAATACTGTAGGTTTTTTTTGTTTCACGAGCGATTGATCTATAACATCATCTTGAATATCAAAAGCTGCTGCCAGCAAAGCAATTGATGCTTGAGCAGCAACAATTTTATCAGAATTTCCACCTACTGCATCACACGCTGCAGAAAATAAACCTGCATGGGTAAAATCATTCCAATTATTCAAATAATATTTAAGAGCATGACGAAGTTTTGGATAAAGAATTTTTTCATTTTTCATAGTTTTTTTTGCAAAATTCAAACCTTTCTTGCTTCTTCTCTTCAAATCCGAAACTACTTTTTTTCCAATTTGATGGCTCATATTATACCTTTATTACGCTAATGTTTTAAAAAATGATTGGAATTTCCGGAATAAAATGATTAACTAATAATTAATAATCTCAGATTAATAGTTCACATAATCATTAAAGCAAAACTCTTAATAGCTAAACACTCACTTCAAAAGTTTCATGAGCCATATTAAGCAAATTGAAGAAAAATGGCGAAAGAAATGGGATAAGGCTAAAATCTTTCAAGCAAATCCAAAAAATGGAAAAAAGAAAATTTTTGTCACATTTCCTTATCCCTACATGAATGGTCCTTTACATGTAGGTCACACTTTCACGGCTTCAAGAGTTGATGTTTATGCACGATTTAAACGTATGCAAGGTTATAATGTGCTTTGGCCTTGGGCTTGGCATTGGACTGGTCAACCATTATTGGGTGCGAGTCAGCGTGTGGCTAAAGGAGATAAAGAATACATTCGAGTTTTGCGAGATATAGATGGGGTTCCAGCAGAAGAGCTTAAGAAATTTGTTGATCCCCTTTATATGGCCCAATATTATACAAATGAAGGAAGATTAGTTGCAAAACGAATAGGCTTCTCTATTGATTGGAGAAGAGAATTCACAACTGTGATGCCAGCTTATCAAAAATTTATTGAATGGCAATATAATAATCTGAAAAAAGAAGGTTATGTAACTAAAGGAACTCATCCAGTGGTTTGGTGCCCTAAAGATAATAGTCCTACAGGTGATCATGATAGACAAATTGGTGAAGGGGTTACTCCTGAAGAATATACTTTGATCAAATATCGTCTTGATGATGAACGATTTTTGCCTGCTGCAACATTTAGACCTGAAACCATTTACGGAGTTACTAATATCTGGATAAATCCAGATGCAAAGTATGTAGAGGCTTTAGTTGACAAAGAAATTTGGATAATAAGTAAAGAAGCAGCTATGAAACTTAAAGAGCAAGAAAAAGAAATTCATGTAAGAAGAACTTTTAAAGGTAAAGAAATAATTGGACAAAAGTTCGAGAATCCGCTTTCTAAGAAAAAGTATTTTATTCTTCCAGGTTGGTTTGTGGATTCAAATCAAGGTACTGGTGTAGTCTATAGCGTACCCGCTCATGCACCTTTTGACTGGTTAGCTCTAAAGGATTTACAAGCTAAACCTGAATTCATAAAAAAATACAATCTTAATATTGACCAGATCCAAAAAATCAAGCCAATTTCAATTATTGCTACTGAAGGAGAAAATGCTTACCCAGCAGTGGATATTGTTGAGAAAATGGCTATTATTAACCAGAACGATCCACGAGCAGAGGAAGCCACCAAAATTATTTATAAAAAAGAGTTCCATTCTGGTAAATTGAAAGACAATTGCGGTCCTTATGCAGGAAAATTAGTTAGCGAAGTTAAGGATTTACTTATAAAAGATTTTAAGAAGATCGGTATCGCTGACGTTATGTATGACTTACCCCAATCTGTAGTTTGTCGTTGTCTAACTCCTTGTATTGTAAAAATCTTATCTGAGCAGTGGTTCCTTAACTATTCAAATTTGAACTGGAAAAAGAAGTCAAAAGAAGTTATATCCACAATGAATATTTTTCCAGAATCAGCTAGACCTTGGTTCATTGCTGTTATCGACTGGCTAAAAGAGTGGGCCTGTGCTAGAACTACAGGCTTTGGTACTCCATTACCTTGGGGAAAAGGTTGGATAATAGAAACTCTTAGTGACTCCACTGTCTATATGGCTTTTTATACTATCTACAATCATATAGTAGAAAATAGAATTAATCCAAAAAACCTTACTCCAGAAATATTTAATTATATATTTTATGGAAAGGGAAGCTCATATAATCTCTCTAAACAATCCCAAATTAAAGAATCGCTACTAAGAAAGATGCGAGATGAATTTTTATATTGGTATCCTTTTGATCTTCGAATATCAGCAAAAGAATTAGTCCCAAACCATCTAACTTTTTGTGTATTTCACCACGCAGCCTTATTCCCTCCTGAACATTGGCCACGCGGAATTGGGGTTAATGGAATGCTAATGATTGAAGGAAAACAAATGCATAAGTCAAAAGGAAATTTTGTCACAATGAAAAATGCAGTCGATACTTACGGTGCTGATGCAACAAGATGTGCTCTACTTATCGGGGCAGAAGCAATGGATGATCCTGATTGGCGAAACGAAAATGCTAAAACTCTCAAAGAAAAAATTGAAAATCTAAGCAAATTTATAATAAATTTAATTGATGCCCCAAACCAAAATCAAAATGGACATTTAGAGAGATGGCTAAATAGCAAAATTCAATCGCGTATTACCCAGGTTACAGAAAACCTTGAAAATCTTAAAACAAGAACATCATTAGAAATTGCTCTCTATGAGACTTGGAACGATTTTCGTTGGTACATTAATAGAAAACAAAATAAAAACACAATTTCACTCTCATCTGCTTTAGCAATTTGGATTAGATTACTTGCGCCTTTTGCACCCTATATTTCTGAGGAACTTTGGAGTTACTTAAGGAAAGATAATTTTGTTTCAATAGCCAACTGGCCCAAATCAGATATTGACAAAATAAATCTTGAGGCTGAAGAAAAAGAGAACATTATAGTTGATTTAGTAGATGATACATTTAACATTCTTAAAGCTACAAAAATTTCACCTAAAAAAATATATTATTACTGTGCTGCTGAATGGAAAAGAGAAATTTATCAAAGACTATTGAAGGAAACTGTAAAGGGCCAAATTGCTTTTAAAGATGTTATGAAAGAATTAGCTAAAGATCCTTCTTTAAGGAAAAAAATGAATTTAGTGGTCTCTTATGTTCAAAGAACTCTTAAAATTTTAAATAAATACCCTATAGATCGAAAGAAACGGCTGTTTAAAACTAATATTTTAGATGAAAAAGATTTTATTGAATCAGCAAAAGATTTCTTTGAGAACCGTTATAAAACTAAGATATATGTGTATTCAGAAGATGACTCTGAAAAATATGATCCTAAACAAAGAGCTAAATTAGCTATTCCAGGTCAACCAGCGATATTTATTGAGTAAACTAGAAGCAACAATTATATGCTCATGAGTTGTTTTTAATTCGTGAAATTTCGCCGATATTCTATTAAATCAAGAGAATCCAAACGATTACTTTTTGATATATCAAAAAGATTTGCTTTTGATCTGCAATCTTTTTTTACCAAGAAATCAAAGATTGAGTTTATAGAAATAGATAATGGAAATCTTATTCTTATTGAAGGAAAACCACTATTTTTTAAAACATCAAATTTACTGATACCAACTTTGCTATTTACAGAGTTCCATAGTTGTTTACCTAGAATTACAGTTGATATGGGAGCTATTCCTTTTGTATGCAAAGGTGCAAATGTTATGATTCCTGGAATAGTTGGAGTAGATGGTGATTTTAAGGAAGGGGATTTACTTCTAGTTGTTGATGAAAAACATTCAAAAACTATTGCTATCGCAGAAAGTTTGTTGTTTTCAGATGAGCTTTGTAAAATCAAAAAAGGTGTTGCTGCGAAGAATCTTCATTTTGTGGGTGATAAAATATGGAATTTTGCCACTAAATTGATTGAAAAATAGTTATTTATTAATAACATCCAATAAATCCAATTTTGATTTAATATCAAATATTTTTTTGTGGTTTATTTTTAGAAAATAAAAAAAGTATGGGGATTTGAAAATTAAATTCCTAATATTCCAAATAGATTAAATTGGACTATTAGAGCAGCAAATAATGAAGCAACAAGTGACATTACTGTAATCATCGTGTTAAGGGAAGGTCCTGCTGTATCTTTAAACGGATCTCCAACTGTATCTCCTACAACGGCTGCTTTGTGTGCGTCTGATCCTTTTCCACCGTAAACTCCTGTTTCAATGTATTTTTTAGCATTATCCCATAAACCGCCTGCATTAGACATTAGAAGTGCTAATAATAGTCCTGAGAAAATACTGCCTGCTAGATACCCGCCTAAAGCTTGGTAACCTCCTACAAATCCTACTGCAAGGGTTACTCCAATAGTTAAGGTACTTGCAGGAAGAAGCTCCCTAAGCGCACCAGTAGTTGCAATATCTACACATCTGGCATAATCTGGTTTTACTCCTTCTTTTCCCTCTTTTAATCCAGGGATTTCCTTAAATTGTCTGCGGACCTCTCTGATCATCCTTTCTGCATTTCGTCCAACTCCAAGCATTACCATTGCTGAAAATACTGCTGGCATAGCAATTCCAATAAAAGCTCCAAGAAGAACTTGAGGATCGAGTAAGCTCAAAGATAATAAACCTTCGATAGTTTCTCCAATTGGAAGTTGAATTGCTCCACTATCGATTAATCTTTCTAATGCTTGTCTAACTTCAGCTTGAAAAGTTGCTAAGAGTGCAATCACTGTTAAGCCCGCAGCTCCTATTGCAAAGCCTTTGGTTATTGCTTTTGCTGTATTTCCTGCTGCGTCAAGTTCATCAGTGATACGGATAACTTCTTCTCCTAATCCTGCTTGTTCTGCGATTCCTCTTGAGTTATCAACAATTGGACCATAAGCATCATTAGAAATTATTAGACCAACTATTGAGAGCATTCCTATAGCTGCCATACCTACACCAAATACGGCATATCCTTCTCCTAATGGATTGCATAGGAAGTAGGCGACTGCTGCGGCAATGCCTATGCCAAGCAATGGTGGAAAAACACTTTGTAGACCATATGAAAATCCTGTGATGATATTTGTTGCTGCTCCTGATTTTGAGGCTTCAGCAGTTTTAAGCACTGGTTTTTTGCCTTCTGATGTGAAATAGTCAGAGGTGGTTCCTATTATTATTCCTGCAGATAAACCTACAATTCCTGCTCCCCACAATTGCCATGGGATTTGTAGGTAATAAGTTGCAATTAATGTAAATATGCCAAATAAAATACAGGTTATATAGGTTCCTAAGTTTAGTGCTTTGCCTGGATTTCCTGTTTCACCGATTCTCAAAGCAAAAGCTCCGAGTATAGAAGCAAATATGCCTATCCCTGCAAATACTAATGGTATTTGTATTAGGTCGATTCCAGTTCCAACAGTTCCGCTTATGGCTGTTGCTAGGAGCATTACTGCAACAATGCTTGCAATGTATGAGTCAGCTAAATCTGCACCCATTCCTGCTACATCCCCAACATTATCCCCCACGTTATCTGCAATGACAGCGGGATTTCTTGGATCATCTTCTGGAATTCCCAGTTCAACTTTTCCTACTAGATCTGCGCTTATGTCTGCAGTTTTAGTAAAGATTCCGCCTCCTGCTTTTGCAAATAAAGCTAGTGCGCTTGCTCCAAAACTAAAACCAAGTACAATTCTTGCATTACCTGTAATAAAATAAACAATGCTTATTCCTAGTAGAGAAAAACCAACAACAGCTAATCCCATTACTGCCCCTCCTCGGAAACCTATCGGAAATGCTTTGTTTAATCCTCCTTTTGCAGCATATGCTGCTTTAGCGTTTGCTTTTGTGGCAATATCCATGCCAACATATCCTGCTAAAGCCGAGAACATTGCTCCAAAAAAGTAAGCTAGAGACATGCTTATATTTTCCATAGGATTAGCAGTGCTCCAAATTGGTTCAGGAAGAACAATTCCCATTAATGTTCCAACAATTATAACAAAAATGGCTAGTATGGTATACTCTCTTTTAAGAAAAGCTTTTGATCCTTCTCTGATTGCTTCAGAAATCTCTTTCATTCTTTTTGTTCCGGAATCTTTTTTCTCTACAAAATAGTAGAAATAAAGTCCAGCTAGTATTGAAATTATTGATGCTATCGGCGCTATTAACCATGGTTCGAACATTTTTAATCCTACAATTTTTTTATTTCTGATTTAACTTGCCTCATGTGTATGAACTTGTTTATTAGTTTTTTTAAAGCAAGAAAAGACTTTATACGATTTTTTCACTTAAAAAAATCGATAAAATTCATAATTGCAAATGCAAACTTGTTTATTATCCTTTGTTTTTGTTTTTCTAAATAGGAAAATATTATATCTGTTTTTGCTACATTAGGACAGATAACGCGCTATTATGATGAGGCGAGAAAATACTTTCTCCTCTTTGTCAAATACCTGAGTTTAAGAGTTGGCTGCATTGGATTCGATATGGCATACAAAAACACCTGAACAAATTCGAAAAGAACTAAATGTGGGTTCTGAGGGATTAAACGATCAAGAAGTACAAATAAGATTAGAAAAATATGGATATAATGAACTCGAGGAAAAACATAGAATTAGTCCATTGCAGATTTTTCTAAATCAATTCAAAGATGTTTTTGTTATTATGTTACTTATTGCAATTGCTATAGCTTTTGGAATAGCTTTTGTCAACAATGAATTTCCTGTTGATGCATTAGTTATTGCTATTATTGTTATTTTAAATGCAGTAATTGGGTTTTTCACAGAAAATAGATCTGAAAAAGCAATGGAAGCAATGAAAAAACTCACTGCTCCTAAGGCTCGCGTAATTCGAGGAGGCAAAGAGGTTATTATTTCTGCTAGAAATGTTGTACCAGGAGACATTATCCTTCTTGATGCTGGGGATAGAGTTCCCGCAGATGCTCGTTTAACAGAGGTTGTAGATCTTAAAGCTGATGAAGCTATTCTAACGGGTGAATCAGCTGATATAACCAAAAACTTGAAGATTATTAGTGAAAAATCGCCAATTGCCGATAGAAAAAATTCTGTTTTTATGGCAACGCACCTCACTAGTGGTAGAGGAAAAGCAATAGTAACCTCTACAGGAATGAATACTGAATTTGGTAAAATCGCTGAAATGGTTCAAACCATTGAGGTCGAGGAGAGCCCACTTAAACAAAAATTAGAAAAATTTGCAAAGAAACTTGGAAAATTCATAGTTGTAATTGTTGCAGTAATTTTTGTTCTCGAATTTTTTGAACCTCGAATTTTTTGAACTCTTTATTTTAGGTACTTCTAAAGGTGAACCAATACATGAACTTCTTCAGGCTTTTGAAACATCAATTGCACTTGCAGTTTCAGCTGTTCCTGAGGGATTACCTGCAGTTGTTACAACATCACTTGCTCTTGGTGCAAGGGAATTAGCAAAGAAGAAGGCAATAATTCGGCGTCTTTCATCTGCTGAAACGCTAGGTGCTACTACAGTTATTTGTACTGATAAGACTGGTACTTTAACAAAAGGCGAGATGACTGTTCGGAAAATATTTGTTAATTCTAAATTAATTGATGTTTCAGGAACTGGATACGAATCAAAGGGTGATTTTCTTGATAATGGGCATGTCATAGATGTAAACAGCACAAAAGACTTGAAACTTCTGTTGGAGGCAGGGACCTTATGTTCTAATGCTAATTATGATGGGAAACGAATAATAGGTGATACAACTGAAGGTGCACTAATAGTAGCTGCAACTAAGGCAGGAATCTTAAAAAAGACCTTGGATTCTCAAAGACCTCGAGCACACGAAATACCATTTACTTCTGAAAGAAAATTGATGACAACAGTTCATAAAATTTCAAATAATAATTTTGTTGCTTACACAAAAGGTGCTCCAGAAATTGTGCTTTCCAGATCTAAGAAAATCTTTTCTGATGGAAAAATAAGAAGTATAACTGAGAATGATAAAGATTCAATCTTAAATTCTAATACAGAGATGGCTAAGAATGCTCTTAGAGTTCTAGGAATAGCCTTCAAAAATTTGGAAGGAGTAACGACTGATAAAAAAGCTCAAAAGACTAATGAAGAAAACTTGGTGTTTTTGGGTTTAACTGGAATGATAGATCCACCAAGAGAAGAAGCGAAAGAAGCGAATTTGAAATGTAGAAAAGCTGGTATTCGAACTGTTATGATAACAGGTGATCATAAATTAACTGCTATTGCTATCGCAAAAGAATTAGAGATGGTGAACGATGAAAAAGTTCTTACTGGAGATGAGCTTGATGAACTTACTGATGTCGAATTCGAAAATGGTGTAGAAGAAGTATCAGTATATGCTCGAGTTTCGCCAGAACATAAACTAAGAATAGTTAAAGCTCTTAAGAAGAAAGGCGAGATCGTTGCCATGACAGGAGATGGTGTTAATGATGCTCCTGCATTAAAACATGCTGATATTGGTGTAGCAATGGGAATTACGGGGACAGATGTCACTCGTGAAGCAGCTGATATGGTACTTGCGGATGATAATTTTGCTACTATTGTAACCGCTGTTGAGGGTGGTAGAGGGATTTATGATAATATAAGAAAGTTTTCCTTTTTCCTATTGAGATCAAACTTTGACGAATTGGGAATCATTGGTCTTTTTGCTCTATTGGGCTTGGAATTGCCACTTACAGCAGGGATGATTCTCTGGCTTAATTTAGTTACTGATGGAGGCCCAGCACTTGCTCTAACTATGGATCCGCCTGAACCCGATATTATGGAGCGTCCGCCAAGAAATCCAAACGAAGGAATTTTGCATGGCAGAATAGCCTCAATACTTGTGACTTTCACACTTCAATTCTTGCTAACAGGAGGATTGTTTTACTGGCAATTTTATCTTACGGGCGCATATCTATTTCCTGAACCTGCAAGAACTGATGCGCTTAATTATGCTAGAACAGTAGCTTTTATGAGAGCAACCTTGCAGGAACTCTTTATTGTTTGGAATTGTAGGTCTGAAAGAAAAAATGCGTTCAGGGTTGGTTTCTGGTCAAATAAGTACTTGATACTTGCTGTTGCGATATCTGCAGTTGCTACACTCGCTTTACCGTTTATTGGAATTTTTGACACTGTTCCAATAACCAGTACTCTTGATTGGGCAATACTTATTATAGCTTCACTTTCAGGATTATTTATCTTGCCAGAAATATTCTATGGAAGAAAAGTATGGAAATGGAGATAACTCATGGAAATATTTATTATTTAATTCTGTCCTGAGAAGATGATCTATAATTTAATAAGGGAAAGAATTTGACTGATAAACTTGCAAACCCAGCACCTTTAGGTTTATTAGGATTTGGAATGACAACTATTCTTCTTAATCTGCATAATGCTGGTTTATTTCCATTAGATACAATGATCCTTGCTATGGGTATTGCTTATGGTGGGCTTGCTCAAGTTATTGTTGGAATAATGGAATTTAAAAAAGGAAATACTTTTGGAACTATTGCTTTTACCTCGTATGGACTTTTCTGGTGGTCACTAGTTCTCTTGCTATTGCTTCCTAATACTACTTTAGCAACTGGATTTAGTCCTCCAACTGAGATAGCTATGGCTTCCTACTTTTTCATTTGGGGTCTCTTTACTTTTGTAATGTTCTTTGGAACATTAAAAACAAATAGAGCATTACAATTTGTATTTATGAGTCTTGCAATTCTTTTCTTTTTGCTCACAATTAGAGATCTGAGTGGAAATATTGCAATACTTAGAAACTTGACAATAGGAACTATTGCTGGTATAGAAGGAATAATTTGTGGTTCCAGCGCAGTATATTTGGCATTGGCTGAAGTTCTAAATGAAGCAAATAAAAGAAATGTCCTACCCATATTTCCAGTAAAATAATTTGAAAACTCTTCTAAAATTTTTCAATATTTACTCAACAACCTTTATATTTTATATTTTTTAATCACCCCCAATAGAATTGATGGAACAATTAAAATGTCAGAAACAAACTTACCCTTTGATGAAAAATTTGTAATAATTAAACAGATTTCATCTGGAGAAAAACTCAAAAAAGAAATAGAGAGATCACTCACGAATCCTCAAGGCTTCTGGGATGAAAAAGCAGAAGCAATAGACTGGTTTAAAAAATGGGATAAAGTTCTTGATGATTCAAATAAACCGTTTTATAAATGGTTTAAAGGCGGTATTTTAAACATATCCTATAACACTTTGGATAGACACATAAAAACTAGAAAAGATAAGATTGCATACATATGGGAAGGTGAGATGGGTGAAATCAAAACCTACACCTATTATCAACTCTATCAAGAAGTCAACAAATTAGCAAAAATCTTCAAAGAATATGGAATAGAAAAAGGAGATAGGATAGCAGTATATCTTCCAGTTATCCCTGAACTTCCAATAACCCTGCTTGCAGCTGCAAGGGTAGGTGCAATTCATACTGTTGTGTTCTCTGGATTTAGCTCGGAAGCTTTGGCTGATAGAATAAATGATTGTGAAGCCAAAATACTTGTAACAGCTGATGGTTCGTTTAGAAGAGGAAAAATTGTAGAAATAAAGAAAAACGCAGACCGTGCATTAGAAACAACTCCTTCCATTCAAAAAGTTATTGTAGTAAAAAGAACTGGCCATGAAATCGAAATAAACAGTAATAGGGATATTTGGTATAAAGAAACAATAGAAGCAGTTGAAGAAAAAACTTATGTTCCCCCTGAACCAATGGCAGCCACAGACCCTCTTTTTATTTTATATACCTCTGGAACAACAGGAAAACCAAAAGGAGTACAACACGGGATTGGAGGTTACAATGTCTGGGCATATTGGACATTAAAATGGGCTTTTAATCCGACAGATCAAGATATATGGTGGTGTACAGCAGATATTGGATGGATCACAGGTCACACTTACAATGTATATGCTCCTCTCTCTTTGGGAATAACCTCTCTATTGTTTGAAGGCACACCAGATTTCCCAGCAAAAGATAGATGGTGGGCTATGATAGAACGCCATGGTGTTACAATTCTCTATACAACGCCTACAGCAGTTAGAATGTTCATGAAATTCGGAGAAGAATGGATCAACAAACACGACTTAAGCACATTAAGAATTTTGGGTACTGTTGGAGAACCAATAAATCCTGAAGCTTGGAAATGGTTCTTTAAAGTGATTGGAAAGGAAAAAATGGCAATTATTGATACTTGGTGGCAAACAGAGACAGGAGGCTATATGATAGCTCCATTGTCTGGAATTGATTTGGTTCCTTTAAAGCCTGGATCAGCAACCTATCCTTTACCAAGTATAAATGCAGAAGTTTATGATGATAGAGGGCAACCAGCAAAAACAGGAACAAAAGGATTTCTTATAATAAAATCTCCATGGCCTGGAATGCTTCAAACCCTTTGGAAAGATCCTGAACGATTTAAACAAACATATTTTGGTCGTTGGGAAAATCTTTACTACACTGGAGACTATGCAGTAAAAGATAAAGAAGGCTACTTCTGGCTTCTTGGAAGAGCAGATGAAGTTCTAAAAGTTGCTGGACATAGACTTGGCACTGTAGAATTAGAAAGTGCTTTAGTATCTCATCCATCTGTATCTGAAGCTGCAGTGATGGGTAAAGAAGATGCAGTTAAAGGTGAAGTTCCAGTAGCTTTTATTGTATTAAGAAGTGGCTATGAGCCATCAGAAGAATTAAGAATTGAATTAATAAAACATGTTAGAGCAACAATCGGCCCGATCGCAACTCCAGACGAAATAATAATGGTAAATAAATTACCAAAAACTCGAAGTGGCAAAATTGTTCGAAGAATACTAAGAGCTGTTCTAATCGGATCTCCAATAGGTGACACATCAACTTTGGAAGATGCCTCGGCTGTTGATGAAGTTAAGGCAACTTATGAAAAAATGAAGAAAAAAACCTAAACCTCTTTTATTTTTTCAGTCTTTATGATACATAAAATTATCATTAAATTTATTAAAAAACTTCTCATTTTAATTAAAGTATCAACTAAATACTTCATGTTCCATAAGTGAATGTATAAACAACACAAATTTTGTATTTGGACCTTAGAATTTGAATCTTTTTTTCTGATTAACTTCTTGTCCTGTTTCTTCGGCTAATTGTTCTAGAATTTTCCGTTCATTTTTTGATATTTTCGTGGGGATTGAAACACCAACTCTAATAAGCAAATCTCCCTTGCCATATCCTCTAAATCTTGGCATGCCTTTTCCTCTAACTCTAAAAGTATCTCCAATTTGAGTGCCTGCATTTATTTTAACTTTAGTTGAACCTTCTAAAGTTGGCACAGTTGCTTCAGTCCCTAAAACAGCTTGGGGATATCCGATCAAGAGAACATACCAAAGATCATCTCCATCACGCATAAATAATTCATGAGGTTCAACATGAACTATAACGTAGAGATCACCGGGTGTTCCTCCATTTGCCACCATTTCTCCTTGGCCTTTGAGTCTAAGCTGGTATCCTTCATCAATTCCCTTTGGAATCTTTACACTGATTTCTCTTCTTTTCTGAACTAATCCTGAGCCATGGCATTTGTAACATGGCTTTTCAATTATTTTTCCCTCACCTTTACATGTTCTGCATGGTATTACTTGGACAAAAGTAGCAAAACTGCTTTTTCTCATATGTTTTATTTTGCCTTCACCATTGCATGTAGGGCAAGTTTTAATTGAAGACCCAGGATTAGCTCCTGTTCCATTACAAACTTCACATTTTTCTGTTCGGGGTATTCTAATTTTTTTCTCTGTGCCAGTTGATGCTTCATTAAGTGTTATCTTAATATTATAAGCGAGGTCTTGACCCCTAGAGCTCCTTTCTCGAAATCCGCCTCCAAATCCTCCACCAAATAGCGATTCAAATATGTCCCCAAAACCAAACCCGATATCTCTGAATATTGAACTAAAATCAGCTCCTCTGAAAATATCCTCCGAAGTATATCTTTGATCAAATCCAGCATGACCAAGTGTATCATATTGGCGTCTTTTGTTATCATCTGATAATACTGCGTAGGCTTCGGATATTTCTTTGAATTTATCTTCTGCCTCAGGTGCTTTGTTGCGATCTGGATGATATTTCATAGCCAATTTTCTATAGACGTCTTTTATCTCGTCCTTAGAGGCTGTTTTTTCTATACCAAGAACTTCGTAGTAATCTCTCTTTTCAGGCATCTACTCTACCATTGACTGCAATGTGTAACTGCTTAATCAAAACTTTTTCGGCTAGTTATTGAACTTTATAATCTTCAGAATCTACAACCTTATCTTTATTATTAGCTGTCGAAGAAGAATTTGTTTTTGCTTGCTCAGCTTGAGCCTGTTCTTGTTTTGCTTTTTCTGCAGCTGCTTGTTGATAAATTACTGTGCCAACTTCTTGCAAAACTTTTTGAAGTTCCTCAGATTTTTGCTTTAATATTTCTATATCCTTTTTTGCGATTGCATCCTTTAATTCATTAACTGCATTATCAATTTTCTCTATTTGGTCTGGCTTGAGTTTGTCAGCTAAATCTTTTTTCGTTCTATCAGCTGTGTAAATCAAACTATCAGCGTTATTTCTAAGTTCTGCTTCCTCTCGTTTAATTCTATCTTGTTCGCTAAATTCTTCTGCTTCTTTAACCATTTTCTCTTTTTCGTCTTTTGAGAGTTTTGTAGATGCGGTTATAGTTATTTTTGCTTGTTTGCCTGTCCCCAGATCCTTAGCTGTTACATTCAGTATGCCATTTGCATCAATATCAAATGTTACTTCTATTTGTGGAACTCCTCTTGGAGCTGGAGGTATGTCGACTAAATTAAACATTCCTAAAGACACATTATCTGCAGCCATTGCTCTTTCTCCTTGAAGAACATGGATTGTAACAGCAGTCTGAAAATCTGCTGCTGTCGTAAAGATTTGACTTTTTTTAGTTGGTATAGTTGTATTTTTATCAATTACTCTAGTTAAAACACCACCTTGAGTTTCTACTCCCAATGATAATGGTGTTACATCAAGTAATAATAGATCTGTAACTTCACCTGTAAGAACTGCTGCTTGTATTGCTGCCCCTATAGCAACACATTCCATTGGATCTATTCCTCTTTCAGGTTGCTTTCCCAGTGCTGTTTCAACAGATTTTTGAACAAGAGGCATTCTGGTCATTCCACCCATAAGAATAATCTTGTCCACATCCTTTGGAGTCATTTTTGCATCTTCTAATGCTTTTAGGATAGTTTTTTCTGTTTTCTTAACTATTGGTTTGGCTAACTCTTCTAGTTTATTTCTTGTCAAGGTAAGATGCAAATGTTTTGGACCTGAACTATCTGCTGCAATAAAAGGTAGATCAATATCTGTTGTTATTAGAGTCGATAATTCAATTTTGGCTTTTTCGGCTGCTTCTTTAAGTCTTGCTGTTGCAGTTTTATCTTTTAAAAGATCTATGTTAGTTTGTCTTTTGTATTCTTCTGCCACATAGTTTAGAACCGCATTATCCACATCAGTTCCTCCCATTTGGGTATCACCGCTTGTGGATAATACTTGAAAGACACCTTTTCCGAAATCCATCAAAGTAACATCATGTGTACCTCCTCCAAAACTGAAAACAAGGATTTTCATTTCTTTTTCCAGTTTATCTATACCATAAGCTAAGCAAGCAGCCGTTGGTTCATTAATTATTCGCATTACCTCAAAGCCTGCAATTTCTCCTGCATCTTTTGTAGCTTGGCGTTGATTATCATCATAATGGGCTGGAACTGTGATTACAGCTTTGTTTACGGGATTTCCAAGATAAGTTTCTGCATCTTTTTTTATTTTTTGTAGAATAAAAGCGGAAATCTGTTGGGGTGTATATTCTTTTCCATGAATTTTTGCTTTATAATTGGTCCCCATTTTTCTTTTTATTTCAAAAATTGTACCTTCGGGATTAGCTGTAGCTTG
>LFWW01000039.1 GCA_001273385.1 miscellaneous Crenarchaeota group-6 archaeon AD8-1
GGTGTTCACTTTAATGTAGTTGTTGTTGATTTTGATAGTATGTATCCTAGTCTTATTGATTCTTACAATCTTTCTCATGAAACCATTGATTGTGATGATAAAGAATGTGAAGGCAATAAGGTACCTGGACTTACCCAGCATTGTGTTTGCACAAAGAGAAGAGGAGTTTACTCGATTCTAATTGGATCTTTAAAGGATCTGAGAATCCACTGGTTTAAACCTAGATCCAAAAATAAAGCCTTGTCTGAGAAGGAGCGTGTGCTAGCAGAGGTTACTTCAAAATTTCTGAAGTTGATTTTAGTTTCGAGCTATGGGGTTGTCATAAGGATTGAGGGCATTTCTCGTTCTTCTTTGGGTGAGGCTATTACTGCTTATGGCCGTTATAGTTTGAGAAGAGCCTATGAAATTGCTAAAGAAAAGGGGTTGCATCCAATTTATGGAGATACGGACTCTCTGTTCTTGGAAAATCCTTCTAATAGCGAAGTTGATTGGTTAATTAAGACTATAAAAGATAAATTAAAATTGGATATGTCTATTGAAGCAAGATATAACTTATGCGTTCTTCCCAAAGCTGCAAAAGCTTATTTTGGAATAAAAAAGGATGGAAGTGCAGATATTAAAGGTTTAACTGCGATTAAATCTAATTCTCCAGCCTATGTTCACAAAACTTTTCATTATTGTATTGATGAGTTAAAGAATGTAGAAGATAAAGCAGAGTTTGATACTGCAAAAAGTAGAATAAGAAAAGTTGTTAGTAAAGCTATAAGTAATCTTCATCAAGGAAAGATACCGCTTGAGGATTTGGAGTACAAGGTTGCGATCCATGAAGATCCGAAAAAGAAAATAAAGGGAGTAGCTCTTCATCAGCCATATCAATGTGCTATTCAACTTTTAAGCTTAGGAAGAACTGTGAAAAGATGGGATATTATGCATTTTATTAAAGTCAAACCGTTTAATTATAATTCTAAAAGATTTACAGTTAAACCTACAGAGCTTGTGAAAAGTATTAATGAGATTAATATAGAAGATTATGTAAGAAATCTCACAACTGCGTTAAATCAAACTTTTAAGCCTATGGATATATCGTTTTCAGATCAAGAACAAGGGAAGAGAACGTTATTGGATTTTTCTAAGAATTGAAAATTTGTCACTTTTTCAAGTTTTTTTGTATGTGTTGAATTCTTGGAGGAGAACAGACTTTTATGCTAGTAAAACATCCTATTAAAAACTTGAATTGAATCTTGACGGGTAAAATAAAGAAAAGTGAAATAGTGTTTTTTGTTATTTTTATTGTTTAGATATAGAAAAATATTCGTTTAAGGAAAATTTTTTGATTTCTTGGTTGCGATCTGAAGTATTGGTTAAAGTTATGTTTGTTCAACGATTTGTTTGATTTCGTTGCACCAGTTAATTATTAGATTTTCTACTTCTTTTTTGTCTTCAATTGTTTCTTATTGCCAATTCTTTAACTATGGAATTGAATCCTGTTGTTTTTCTCATGTTCTCAAAGCTTTTCTCTGGTTTGTCTCCTCCTAAGGTTATGAAAAAGGCTGCTTTTTTTGTGAGAGATCATTTTGGGATAAGAAGGTTTGGATTGCAGGTGTTATTTTCCCTGCCCATATAGGTGATCCAACAACAATAAAACCATAGTCTTAAATTGATTTGGCAACTTCTATTTTTGTTAGTTTTTCTCTGACAGAGGCTGCTCCTCCTTTTAAGTAAATTAGTTTTCCTTTTTTATGTTTCTTACAGTTAGAGAAAAGTAAACAACAATTTTATTCAATATTATCACTAAGTTACTCGTATTTTTTTTGGTTAATAATCTTTATTCTTGTCAAGTTTTGTATTTTTTATGGGGGTATTTTTTTAATTTTTTATTTTGAATTATATTTTTGATTAAATTTTATTATTTAATTAATTATCTAGATAATATCAAATTATATTATATTTCATCCAGTATTTTTTGAATTATTGTAAGTCATATTATTTTGTTACATTTCTCAAGATTTTAGGCTTTTTCATTCAATAAGGCTTTTTCAAATAAAATCTAATCTGTATAAAAAAGGCAGAGATAGTATCAGATTCAAGGTTTTTATATTATTTCTACACAGATAAGTATTGGTAATCTTTATGTCAACAGGAAAAGAGGAAAAAAAGAAAAAATACTATTATTATCAGTCAAAAGAGAAAAAAGCTAAAGAAGTCAAAAAAGATTAATCTTTTAAAAAGCTTGGTTTGCTTCTTGGATCTTCTATAGGGTTAAAGTCTGCTAATTCATCAATTCTTAATGGATATACTATACGCGAAACCATTCCGTGAAGGCTAAAGGGAAGTCTGATCAATCTTGCTCCACCTGAAGTAACCCATTCATCAATAGGAAAACCTTTTCCCAAAACGGTATCCGCTAAGTCTTTTCTTTTTTCATAACTCCAGCTAAAACTATCATTATCAAAAATGTGAATATGAAATCCTCTACCAGAATAAACAAGCCCTAAATGTGAGAAAGTTTTAGAAAGTTCATCATAGAGTTTGATAGCACTATTCTTGACCATGTTTAAAGCAGTCTCACAAAAACCCAGACCCTGACCTCTTTTCATTTTTTCATTTAAAGAGCCGTGAAGAGGACAGATTAGATTTTCAGGATCTAAATCAAAAGCTATCTCCATACCTACGATCTCCCCATCTTCATAGAGATTTCTGTCATAATACAAGGACTCAGGCAAAAAATCAAGCAGAAAATCAGAAATCTCATTAAAATTTTTGTATTCGTCAAACAAAATGGTTGTAGAAATATCATCCTTATACTTGGGTGGAAAAATGCGGGTATGGCGCCCAATAACAGCAGCAAAAATAACTTTACCCATCCGACCTGAACTCTTAAACCATTTTTTAATTTGATCAAAATCAAATTCTAAACGATAGAAAGTATCTCTTTCACCCAAACTAGAATATCTCATGCCCTTTGGGAGAAAATACCTTGCCATAAAATCCAACCTCATAAAATGAAAAACAACAACAAACACTTAAAGATTAAAACAAAAAACAAAATCACAATTATTTCTAAGAAAATTGGATGTTATTTAGTAAAGATAAAAAAAAAAGGAGATGTAGTTTTTCTATTGATAGCAGTTTACTGTCTTGCTAGTATCCTGTGGTACTTTTGCTCTTCAGGTTCTAAGTGACTTACATTATCTTCCTCAAGATCAACTCTCACCCAGTGAATCTCACCTTGGAAAAGAAGATCTTCAGGCATATCATCAGTAACAGGAGTACCCAAATCGCCACCTACATCAAAGGTCTCATCAGCAGCAAAGACAAAAGGTACAGTCTTATCAATTCGTCCTTCTCCCACCTTCTTATCATTAATGTATAATGTTCCCATACCCCCAGCTCCAGGCTTATCACCATCAAAAGCAAAATGATAGCGAACATTAACCTTGCCAGAAGGCAGCTTCTCAGAAGCAGTCACATAATAATACTCCTGATCCATCCAGTTATGGACATACTTGACAATACCGTCCTTAACATAAAGACTCCAACCTGCAAAGCGACCACCCTGAGCTACAATTACACCATCAGTCTTACCCTCTGAGGTTTCAAGCTCTGCTGTGACAGTATGAGAACGATTCTTCACATTAAGCACAGTATTTTCCATCAAATGAGTCATTCCAGGATAGAAAGTCATAGTTTTGCGATCACCTGCTAGATCTGGACGTCCAGCAATTGCAGCATTGAAACGCTCATATGTCCTATCATCAAGCGGAAAAACATCATATTTGGAGGCCTCAATTAAAAACAGTTCCTGAAGCTCACGAAGCTTATCAGGCATTTCCTTGGACAAATCATTAGCTTGACTCCAATCCTTGGTAGTATCATAGAGCTCCCATTGATCCAAATCAAATGCTGGTCTTTGCATGAACAGCCATGGTGTGCTGTGGTGTGTACATGCAGTCCAACCTTCATGGTAAATACCTCGGTTGCCAAACATCTCAAAGTACTGAGTTACATGGCGATCCTTAGCATTTGCATCGTCAAAAGTGTAGACCATACTAACGCCCTCCAAAGGTTTTTGAGCGATTCCATTAACCATGTAAGGTTCGGGTAAACCTGCTGCTTCTAGGATTGTGGGAACAATATCTATTACGTGGTGGAATTGTTGGCGAATCTCTCCTTTAGATTTAATACCCTTAGGCCAGCTCAATGCCATACTATTACGAGTACCGCCAAAATGTGAAGCTACTTGTTTTGTCCACTGGTAAGGACAGTTCATAGCATGAGCCCAACCGACTGGATAGTGATTATAAGCCCTTGTACCGCCAGCTGTATCTATTCGATCAACTACACTTTCAATTTTTGGAAAGATACCGTTAAGATTCATTAATTCGTTTAGTGTTCCATCCAATCCACCCTCGGCGCTTGCACCATTATCTCCAGCAATATAAATGAAAAGAGTATCATCGAAAACACCGATCTCCTCAAGCACTTTAATTAATCTCATTACCTGAGCGTCAGTATGTTCAGCAAATCCAGCATAAACCTCCATCAAACGAGCATAAACCTTCTTTTGAGTTTCATTTAGTTCATCCCAGGCAACCACTCCTTCAGGGCGATTAGTTAGAACAGTGTCAGGAGGTACAACGCCCTTAGCTTTCATATTAGCTATGGTTTCTTCTCGTACAGCATCCCAGCCCTTATCAAATTTGCCCTTGTACTTTTCAATCCACTCTTTAGGAACGTGATGTGGTGCATGTGTAGCACCAAAAGACAAGTACAGGAAAAAGGGTTTATCTGGAGTCATTGTGTGTAGACCACGAATCCAAGCAATTGCTTTATTGGTTATGTCTTCTGAAAAGTGGTAGCCTTCTTCTGCGGTGCCCCAGGGTTCGATCGGTGAAGTGCCTAAGAATAGGCTGGGTGCCCATTGGTTGGTCTCACCGCCTACAATGCCAAAGAATTTTTCAAAGCCATCACCTGTAGGCCAGCGATCAAACGGTCCTGACATGCTAACTTCCCATGTTGGTGTTTGATGCATTTTTCCTGCGGCTCCAGTATTGTAGCCATTAAGGCGTAAGATTTCCGCAATGGTTGAAACGGAGTTGGGTCTTACACTGCAGTTGCCTGGTGCTCCTGTGGCTACTTCAGCGACTGAACCCATGCCAGCTGAATGGTGATTGCGTCCGGTTAGTAATGCTTGTCGTGTGGGTGAACAAAGAGCAGTCGTGTGGAATCGGTTGTAGAGCAGTCCATCATCAGCGATATTTTGCATAGCAGGCATGTTGCAGGGTCCACCTGTTACACTTGGAGCACCAAAACCCATATCATCAATTAATACAATGACTACGTTTGGTGCACTTTTAGGTGGTCGAAGAGGCTTTATTGCAGGAAACTCGGCTTTACGAGCGTCAAGCGCCATTTTTCCTTTGTTTGGTAAATCGGGAATTGGCAGAATTTCTCTTCCAGTAATTTCTGGTTTTTGTACCATTTTCTATTTTTTCATCCCTAAAATTTTTGTTTTTATATTATAAATTCCAATTCAGAATAATAAAGTATTTTGGAGAAGATAAAAATAACCTGAAGCAAATACCTTATATATCAAAATAGAATAGGTCCAAGCCAATTTTAATATAAAACAAGAATTAGAGTTGTCTTGTCGTTATAATAGCTCATAAATATGCTTGATCTACGTGAATTGTTTATATCTTTTTGTTAACTTATACAAGATTATGGTATAATAACATGTTATCAAAAATCCCAATAAACCTAGATAGTGTTAAAAAAGAGGACAAAGATAAAGAAATTTTGAGAGCTGCAATAATAGCTGAACTTGATGCTATTAATCTCTATGAACAAATGGCAGCCATAGCAGAAGATCATATTATAAAAACTGTTCTTTTGGATATAGCAAGAGAAGAAAAAACCCATGTTGGCGAGTTTCAAGCATTGCTTCTAAAAAAAGATAACCAACAACTAGTAGAGCTAGCTAAGGGTGAGGAAGAAATCAAAGAACTAAGAAAATAATAATAAAACAAACTAAAACCCACCTTTTTTATTAATATCAAAAACCAAAAAATCAAAAAAATCATTCATTTTAAAAGTATTAGACATTATTTCTAATTTTAAAAAATAATTCTCTTTTTTTATTTTTTGTAATAGCTAAAATATTCATCTTTCTTAAAGAATATGTCATTCTTCTAGCAACCCTCACTGAAATTCCCAATTTTCTAGCTAATATCCTATTAGTAAACGGATTCTCTAAATCAGTTGGCAAAAATTTTAGAAAATCTTTTCTGCTATTAAATAGCACTTGGTTAAAAACCTCTAAGAGTTTTCGATCTTTGATGCTTATTCCTTTTCTTCTCCAGCTTCCCTTTCCATCATTACACCTTATCTCCTCTTCCTCAATGAATAAGACCTCAAAAGAAAAATTTCCCTGATTAAACAAATCTGCAACATAAACTAATTCATTAAAAATATCAAACAAATGACCCTTTTTTGGAGATCTTCTTTTTCGTATAATCTCTCCTTGAGAGGACTTACATAAAATCCACTTTAGCTTGGCAATAGGATAAACCAAACGCACCTTACGAGAAACAAGTAGGTTAACTAGCTTCTTTTTTATAGCTGAAAAATTTCTTGTTTGAATCTCAATTAAAATGTTACCTCTCATTATATCAACTATGTAATCATCAACTTTAACCTCAACTTCGTCTCCAAGAATTGAATACCAATTCTTTATTTGAGAGTGCAGGGAATATTCTGTTATACGGAACACAGCTCCAAGGATTCTTTTTTCAAATCTAAAGCTTAGCGCTATATTCAAAAATAGGAAAATACCCATAATAATTTTGGCTACAAAATGAAACAAATTCTTTTATGGATAACTTGCATTTTGATTCTGCTAAGTACACAAGTCAGTTTAGTTTTTTCAGCAGAAATTCTTGTAGGAGTAAAGACTGGAGATTGGATGGAGTACGAAGTCACTAGCTCAGGTAATGTGCCCCAAGAGCACAACCTTACTGGAGCAAAAATTGAAGTTATTGGGATTGAAGGGAAAAAAATCCACATTAATATAACATCCATTTACACAAATTCAAGTCAAGGGATAATCCAAGCAAGCCTAAATCTTCAAACAGGAGAAATCCTAGATTCATTTATTATTCCCGCAAATCTAACCACTGGAAATTCATTTCCCGAAATAACCCAAGGAAGCATAACAATACAAGACACAATCCAAAAACAAATAGCAGGAGCCACTCGAACAACTGTAACAGCAAACACCCCACAAACAAACTTCCACTGGGACCAACAAACAGGCTTCCTAGTTGAAGCAACCTCAACCTTCACAGATTTCAGTATTTATACTACAGCCCAAAAAACTAACATATGGCAATCACAAATTCAATTAGATATAACAACGACAGCAATTATAATAGTTCTAACAATTATTATAATCATAGCTATAATTTGGATAATTAAAAAAAGAAGAATATCCCAAAACTAGATGGTCAAATTAATTAATAGAACCTTAATTAGATATTCTTTCAGTCCTTTTCCAGCCAGCTGTATACTGATCAATTTATAAACGATTTCTTAATAAAAAATTCTTTTTCTGAATACTATTAAATAATCTTAAACCAAAATCCCATTTAATCAAATAAAAAAAATAATATTCAAAGAATAGTTTTATCTTTATGGTTCTATAACATTATCTGCTTCATATATTATTAGGATTGATCTAAAAACACCTAAATTTTTTTGAACAGAATTAATTTTCACATCTTCGATCTCAGCACCTTGCTTTTGCAAAGAGGATAATATTTTATTTAATTTTTCAGTTGTATTGGTTTTTGTGTCAGCAATCTCATCATATAAATACGTATATACAGCCATAATATCGCCATTATCCAAAGATAATTTCAAATAGTTAGAGCTTATGGCACAATAAATCGTCGATTTTAGGTTGGATTTGCTAAAAAATCCTTATTCACGCATTAAATTTAGAAACAAAATAGAGCGTAAAAGGGTGCGAATCACAAAAAGAAGAACGGATTGCTGAATTTCAAAATAGAAAAAGATGAATTTGTTTAATTACCATATGAGCAAGAGATTTCAAGAATCCGTATGTAAACTAAAATTATTATAGAGAAACAGAACTATTGCTGTCAGAGGTAGATTTCAAGTTAGGCGCAGAGACTTTAAGATAAGATAGTTCATTAAGAATCTTGTTATCTAAAAATTTTAAGCTAAATCTTTGTAAGAAACCCATACACCACATTAACAAGTAACCTGCAATAAATACAAACAAAAGACAAATTGTTTCAGCAATCATTCAAAATACCTTCTATAACCTAAAAACTTCAGTTAATATATACTTGATTAGTTTTATATAGATTCTTTAAAATTCCAAAACACTTCAGATTTTGTAAAAATCCATTTTTTGCGTTCCAGATTTGTTTTTATCATTGTAACCTTCCTACAGATTATTAAAAGCATAAACCAATAAAACAATACAAACAATAAAATTGGTAAGAACCCACAAATGGCTACATTTAATACTGCAGTAATAATACCAATAAACAGAAAAATAATAGCCGACCATTGAAGAATATTGTGATATTTTGCAAACTTTTTCTTCTCAGCTTCAATTTTTCTTCAAACATTTCCTACATAAAACCACGTCCTTCCAATATATAGTCTATCTTCAAAGCGATTTGTCAGAAATCTTAATCAGGTGTATCTTCTATCAGAGTTAAGCATGAAATTCATATTTTCGAAACGATATTACTTTATTTTTATTTGAAGTATGATAATTTTGTCTTAATAAATCGGAGAGCTAAAATTTTATATGATAACTATTATTATAAAAAATTTATCAAAAAAAATAATTTGTTTATAAAATAAATTAAAAAATCCGATTTTAACATATATTTATTAACTTCAATTTTCATTGGTTTTTTGGATTTCCTGTGACTTACTTAATCTTTGGTTTAATAGTTCTCTTTGGAATTATTCTATTTATTTTAATGGCTTCAATTAAAATCGTAAAAGAGTACGAACGAGCAGTCGTGTTCCGATTAGGGCACCTATTAGGAGCTAAAGGTCCAGGATTAGTTATAATTGCACCCGGAGTTGACAGAGCACAGATTGTAGACTTGAGAACTATCACGTATGATGCACGTATGATAAAAATAATTACAAGAGACAACATAAGATGCGACGTAGACTCGTTTGTTTATTTTCATGTGACCGACCCAATAAAAGCAGTTTGCGAAGTAGAGGATTACATTGTTGCTACTCAAATGTTAGCAAAAACAGTATTAAGAGACGTTCTAGGACATGCAGAACTAGATGATTTACTGATAAAATCAACAGAATTCACAGAGCAGATACAAAAAGAAATTGACGAAATTACTGATCCGTGGGGTATAAAAGTAAGCTCAGTAGCTATCAGCGATGTTCTTCTCCCAGAAGGAATGCAAAGAGCAATTGCAAAACAAGCAGAAGCTGAAAGAGAAAAAAGAGCACGAATCATCGTAGCAGAAGGAGAATATATTGCAGCAGAAAAAATGGCCCAAGCTGCAGAAGTCTACAGCAAAAGCCCTATTACGCTAAAGCTCCGAGAACTTCAAACATTAACAGACATAGCAAGAGAAAAAAACTTAGTTGTAGTTACATCAACAACCGACCTGAAGGAACTAGGAAACATCGTTGCTATGGCTAGCGCAACAGCAGATATGACAAAACAGGATAAAAAGAAATAATTCAACTTATCAAATTATGTGTTAAAAGCTTATTAAGAATAATCTTAATTTGAAATGATAATAAAAAGATCAAATAACGAAATCTGAGTTTTCTGTATATTCAATCACACACAGCTGTTTGAAAGTTTATAGCAACAAAAATTAATATAAAAAGCAAAGAAGGTAGAGAAAAAGATGCAGAATCTTCAACCCTTTATAGTAATAGGCATCATCTTTATAATGATGGGGATAATTTTGGTGTTGCTTCCTTTTATTGTTCAATATATACCTAGTTTAGAAGGCTTGCCTTGGCTAATAATATGGGTTTACAAAACTGACAATTTTATTTTTGCTACTTCACCGGTGCTTCTAATTATAACAGCACTGTTTTTTATTACAAAATTTTTAAGACATTAAATGCTCATCTGTTTAGATTTTCATTTTCAAAATTGTATTAATAATAATTTACCTTAGTATTTCAAAAAAAGATTGATTTACTCATAATAGGAACAAAAGGTACTATGAAAGTGGAATAACTGGCGAATAATCTATATTAATCTTAATCGCAAAGCAATAATAGCAAAACAAAGGGTAATCAGATATCTTTTGATTTTTAGTTCTTTCTTTTAATGTAATCCTCTTTTCCTAAGAAGCATAACTTATCTTGAATTGACAGCTTAGTTTTTATTGGATTAAAAAAGTATAAAACTTCATTTTTTATAAAAAATAAATGATTACTAAATTATTTTAGATCAGATGAGTGTTTTGAGTTTAGAAAAATTACACGTAAAATATATAGCTAGTGCAAATTCTAAAGGGCCTATTAAACAGAGATGCTATACTTTAACTCACTCAGATTTTACAGGTGAACTATTTCTATCAATAGGAACTAAATATGATAAAAAAGCCATATCTGGACTATACACAAAAATAATGAGAGATGAAGTATTAGCTGAATGGTTAAAAAAAGAAAATAACTACTCACTTCACGTTTATTTACATGTATGTGGAGGATTAATTATTGGAAGAGCAGGATGGCGAGATAACATATTTAGAGGCCACCTTCCCCTTGTCCTAAAAAGCATATGTCAAGCAGACATAGAATTCTATCAAAACCATCCTAGCTTAAAAAGCTCACCTATTATTGTCCATTTTAACAGCTCCAATAAAAAATACAATAAAATCGAAGAGTGGGGAACACCAAAAGACTACCTATAAAACCTTAAATATATAGCATAGATTTATAATTAAAATTATTAGACCTTTTATCATCAAAAAAAGTACAATAAATTCTAATTTGTAAAAACAGATTAATTTTTCTTAATCTTTTTAAAGTAAATAATAATTCCAATTGCGATTATTGTTATTGTTGTTATTGAAGCTGCCGCTAAGGTTATTTGAGTAGGCTGCGGAACAGAGCCAGAAGCCAAAGCCTTAACATAATCCCCCCACCAAGAAGGAAGAGCAGAAGCCGACCCTTTATTACCATTAGTATCACCAGGACGAGACTCCAAAAGAACCCCAGCATCCCAACCAACCTGAGTATCCCAAACAGCACGCTTAAGACTCAAAGGATTAGAATATGCAGGCCTATCCCCACCAGCTGATTTTGGAGGCATATAAGGAGCAGCACCAGAAGAATACCCATAATCATTAGCTTGCCCAATAATCCTTCCAGGATACCTTTTTGCAAAATCAGTAACCGTAATTAAAGCATACCAAGCAAACTCAACACTAACCTTATCAGCATAATCAAAAGTACGAGCTTGCAAATTATGACCACCAGGATTAACAAACAACAGCTTTCCCCTGGCATGAACATAATCAGCAATCGCCTTATAGTAACTATAGTCATTCTGGTTACATTCATCAATCATAAAACCATCAATCTCAGGACCTATACTCAACTGGTAATCCACACTCCCCCTATCAAACCTACTACCTGAACCAACATCCATCCTATGAAGAATATTACTCAAGGGATTATCCCCATAATCACTCCATAAACGACAAATCACCTTAACACCATGAGAATGAAAATATTTAATGTAAGCACTGTTAAGTTGCTCAATTCCCCAGTTACCAGAATCAAGCCAAATAGGAACACCATAAGTGTCACGTACAGACGCAATACGCTTTGCATTACTATCGCCCGGAGCCATAACAAAACCCTAACAACACAAAGCAAGAATACAAGACAAAATACAAACACGGTTACCTTTCCGAACTTGAATTTCTCCAATAAATTCCACAAGTTTACTTCTATCATTTCAACGTAACCAATTCTAAAACCAATTTAAGCATTA
>LFWW01000040.1 GCA_001273385.1 miscellaneous Crenarchaeota group-6 archaeon AD8-1
TCGTGTATGTCAATATACGTGAAACAGCCTTATAAGGGCTTTTGCATACTGGAAGCATAATTTTTTTGTGTTTTGGGCTTGTTTTAGGCTTATTTTACCCAATATTTTTTGCCAAAACAACCTGTACAACAAATAAACTAAAAAAATGTTTAAAAATTTCAAAATTATTAATTTACCTTCAAACTCTATAAATTAATAACTCACTACTAAGATTTTAGTTTCTAAAACCTAAGAATTTATTCTGAAACTTTATTTTCTTCAGTTAATTCTTCAACCAATCCAAATTCTAAGGTTTCATTATTCTTAGATTTAAAAAAAGTTTGCTGCAATACTCTTTGAGATTTTCTTTTATCCTCTTTTATTCCACCAATAAAATACATAAACCAACCAATGATGAAAATTAAAGAAAGTATTGGAAGAAGTAGCAGTCTTAAAAGACGCATGCGCATTAAGTTCACCATCAATCTTACAATTTCATTTTTTATTTAATATCTTTATGAATCCTAACTTCAGATATTTTTTTAAATTACATAATTTTAAACGAAAAAGTGAAAAGCAACTATTATGATTTGATAATATCGGTGAGTATTAATTTGAGTGAATTAAATGTGGTAACAATACAATTGAAGGGTGAAAGGCAGAATTTTATTCTCAATAAGAAAGATTTTAAAACCGGAAGTAGAGGCTATCATGCTCAAGGAAAAATGAACATAGGAGAAAAAAAATATCAAATTAACATTCTTTGTATTGAAATAGGTTCAAAACAAAAAACAAATTAAACAAATACCAATTAATTAAATTTCTTTATCTATCTTCAAACTTTTTTATACTGCTAATTTTGTATCTCAGCCTTGATTATCACGACTTCTTCAATTGGCTTTTCATTATTAACTGGGACTAATGATATTGCATCGACAACATCCATTCCTTCTATTACTCTGCCAAAAACTGGATGCTTTGAATCAAGATAATTATTATCGACTACATTGATAAAAAATTGGCTACTTCCAGTATTTGGACCTGCATTTGCCATCGAGATAGTTCCCCGATTATTATGATTGTCTGTAGTGAACTCATCTGGGATATTTGGTATAGATGGATCTCCATATCCAGTTCCAGTAGGATCCCCTCCCTGTATCATAAAATCTACTATCACTCTATGGAAAATAGTATTATCATAAATTCCATGTTGGGTTAAATTCTTAAAATTCTCAGTAGTTATAGGCATATCATTCCTTAGTTCAATTAGGATGTTACCCATATTTGTAGTTAGCAAAACTTTTGTAGAATCTTGATAAGGATCGATTGGCTCATTTCCGCTGAACATAATGTATACTCCAATAGCTGATATTATTACAACAAGCAAAACTATAGAAAGTAATAATCTTTTCCTATTGTTTGATCGGCGTCTGTATGCTTTGCGTTTGTAATGTTTGCCAGAACTCATTTGTGAACAATTATTTGCTATTTATTTAAATTTTTTCAATAATTTTTCATAAAAAAAAATAAAAGCTAATCATAAGATTTTTTTCTATGATTATTTTTTTTATATCTTTTAAACGGAATTTATTATTTTATAAAAAAGGTTGAAAAATTAATAGTCTAATCTCTAATCATTAAGAATAATTTTAATAGGACAGGCCTGATCTTTTGTCGATAATCTGCGCTAGGGTTATATTTAGCCGGTGTAAAACAAAAAGAGAGAAAGTCAATGTCTGATACTGGAGTAACTGTAAAAAAAAGTGAAAATTTCTCAGAATGGTATGTAGATGTAGTATTAAATGCCCCAATAAAAGGATGCATGATCTTTAAAGCACAATCTTATGCTATTTGGGAAAAAATTCAAGAAGTATTCAATAAGAAAATAAAATCTACAGGGCATCAAAACGTCTATTTTCCTATGTTTATTCCTGAGAGTTTTTTAAAAAAGGAGGTGGAACATTTTGAAGGTTTTGTTCCCGAGGTGGCATGGGTTACTCATGGTGGGGATACAATTTTGGAAGAGAAGCTAGCTATAAGGCCTACTTCTGAAACAATAATTTATTCAACATTTGCTAAGTGGATAAGAAGCTGGAGAGATCTTCCCATTAAAATCAACCAATGGTGCAATATCGTAAGATGGGAGACCAAAGCTACTAAACCATTTCTAAGAACAAGAGAATTTTTATGGCAGGAAGGGCACACAGTTCATAAAACAAGTGAAGAAGCTAATAAGGAAGTGCTGGATATTCTTGATGAATACAGAGATATTATGGAGCAATATTTGGCTATTCCCGTACTTTTGGGAGTAAAAACTGATAGCGAAAAGTTCGCTGGAGCACTTTATACAACAACTCTTGAAGCTATGATGCCTGATGGTAAAGCACTGCAAATGGGAACATCTCATAATCTGGGACAAAATTTCGCTAAAGTTTTTAACATAGAATATATTGGTGAGGACAAAAAGAGCCATTTGGTATGGCAAACTTCATGGGGAATCTCCACTCGTTTGATAGGTGCACTTGTTATGGTTCATGGGGATAATAAAGGATTAGTTATTCCTCCTAAAGTTGCTTCAACTAAAGTCGTAATAGTACCAATAACCTATAAAAAAGGAGATTCAAGTGCTATTATTCAAAAATCGAAAGAAATTTTTAAAAAATTAAAAAAACAGAATATCACAACTATCCTTGATGATAGAAAAGAATACACACCTGGTTGGAAATTTCACGAATGGGAACTAAAGGGTGTTCCTATTAGGATAGAAATAGGACCAAGAGATTTACAAAAAAACCAAATAACATTAGCAAGAAGAGATACTTTGCAAAAGAGCGATGTTAAAATGGAAGATACTGTAGCAGCTATAACCTCTCTTCTTGATGATATTCAAGATAATTTATTTAAAAAAGCCAAAGAAAGATTAAAAGAAAAAACTATCTTGGTTGATAATTACAGTGATTTTAGAGATGCTCTAAAAGAAAAAGGTGGATTTATTAAAGCTGCTTGGTGTGGAAATTCTGATTGCGAGAAAAGAATAAAAGTTGAAACAGGCGCAACAATTAGATTAAAACCCTTAACCAAAGAATTATCATCCAATAATTGCATATGCTGTAATGAAAATTCTGAAGAAATCGTATATTTTGCCAGATCGTATTAAGCAAAAAATTCATTTTCAATAAATTTATTGTGAGGCGAATTGCTTTTTTATGTTTTATATGGAGTTTATCAGCAACCTTTATTTTTTTGAAAAACGATCTGTGGTTCCGGAGAATTTAAAAAAATAATGGTGTCTATAAGGATAGCTAAACGTGCAAATTCTATTGAATATGCAATACGTGATGTTATTGATAATGCTGGATATGCAACTGAAAATGGGAAAAAAATTTTTCAATTAAATATCGGAGATCCCGTTGCTTTTGATTTTCCAACTCCGAATCATATACAGCAAGCTTTAATTGAAGCTATTAAAACTGACAAGAATTTTTATTCTCCATCAGAAGGAATTCCGGAATTAAAACAAGCCATTGTTGATAAAGAAAAAAAAGTAAACAATGTAAATATAACATCAGAAAAAGTTGTAATCACTTCGGGTGTATCCGAGGGCATACAAATGTTGATATCCTCTCTAATAGAAGAGGGCGATGAAATTCTTATCCCAGGACCTGCTTACCCTCCATATATTTCATACTCAAAATTTTATAATGGGAAACCTATAACTTACCAAACAATTGAAAACGAGAATTGGCAACCCAATACTGAGGACATAAGAAAGAAAATTTCAGAAAAAACTAAAGCAATACTGCTCATTAATCCAAACAATCCTACAGGTGCATTAACCAAAAAAAGAAATGTAAAGGAAATATTAGATATTGCAGGCGAAAATGGACTATTAGTTATTTCTGATGAGATTTACGATCAGATAAGGTACTCTGAAGATTTTATGAGCACCTCGCAATTAGCCAAAGACATACCAGTTGTTGGTTTAAATGGCTTTTCAAAGGTATATCTTATGACTGGATGGCGTCTTGGTTATGTATACTTCTATGACCAAAACGAAGAGCTCAAAGATCTAAAAATATCCATAGAAAAAGAAGCAAGAATCAGGATATGTGCTAATACACCGGTTCAAATGGCAGGTATTGCTGCGTTGAATGGACCCCAAAAACACATACTCGAAATGGTAGAAAAATTGAAAAAAAGAAGGGATTATTCCTGGAAAAGGTTAAATGAAATTGACGGCTTGAGCTGTGCAAAACCAGAGGGAGCTTTTTATGTTTTTCCAAAAATCCGGGATATAGGTTCGAAATGGAAAACAGATATTGATTTTGCAGTAGAATTATTGAAGAATACAGGTGTTTTATTAGTGCATGGCTCAGGTTTTGACCCAATTTATGGGGCTGAACATGTAAGAGGTGTTTTTCTCCCACCCATAGAAATATTAGCTCAAGCTTTTGATAAACTTGAAACATTCATGAAAAAAAATTAATAACTCTTTTTATGTTAACCATAGATGGGAACGCCTTCGTTTGGATCAGTTATTACCTTTTGGAAAGCATCCATAAGCCTTTTTGTTATTGGACCTGGTTTTCCTTCGCCAATTTTCCTTTTATTAACTTCTTTGATTGGAACCATTTCCATTGCTGTACCAGTGAAAAATGCTTCATCTGCCGTGAATAACTGGAAAGGAGTAATATTTCTTTTTATGACCTCTATTCCTATATTTTTTGCTAATCTAATTGCTACTTCTGCTGTAATTCCAGCTAGCGCACCGCTAGAACTTGGTGGAGTGAATATTTTTCCATTTTTTACAATAAACAAATTTTCACCAACACCTTCTACTATCCATCCATTCTTGTCTAAACATAGAGCTTCATCTACACCAGTTGAGATTGCTTCTATCTTTCCCAATACACTATTCAGATAATTCAAAGATTTTATTTCGTGAGTTGTTGTATCAACAGGATTTCTTCTAACCCAGGAAATCATAGTGGATATTCCATTTTCTTTAGCACCTGAGGAATGAAGATTGATGCTATCAGTGATTATAATAATAGATGGTTTGGGGCACTTTCTAGGATCAAGACCTAAGTCTCCTACACCTCTTGTTACGACAAGGCGGATATAGGCATTGATTAATTTATTTTTTCTTAGAGTTTTAATAATCGCATCTAGCATTTCTTCTTTTGATAGAGGTATTTTTAACATTATTGCATGAGCTGAGAGATACAATCTTTTAATGTGTTCATGTAATTTGAAGACTATTCCTTCATAAGCTCTGATTCCTTCGAAAACACCATCGCCATACAAAAGGCCATGATCGTAAACTGATATTTTTGCTTCAGATTTGCGATAGTACACTCCATCTATATAGATTTCAATCTCTTTATTCATCGGGTTAATCTCCTGGATTTAATTTGTGTTATCACATCTTGATCTGATATATTTTTTGGAAAAAATTGATTATAAACTTTCTATCCATAGAATTGTGGTCTTTTTGATAGATTTTGCGGTAACGGGAGAAGCTGAAATGGTTTGTTTTTGATTTTGGTTTGGATTTTGTCAATTAGTTGACTTAATTTCATCTTTTCCACTTTTCTATTATTTTCTCTATCTCTAACTGAAAGAATGCCTGATTCAATTTCTTTTGGCCCAACAACAATTATGTATGGTACCCATTCTTTTTCCGCCTCTCTAATTTTTTTCTGCAAAGTTGATGCTCTATCATCAATATCTACCCTGATATTATGTTTAGCTATCTCTTTTGTTAATTCATTCACTTTAAGAACATATGATTCTGAAATTGGTATTAATCGAACTTGTGTAGGTGAAAGCCATAATGGAAGCATAGGCGATTTTCCTGCTTGTTGACTCTTAAATGCTTTTTCTAAAAGAGCATAAACGACTCTTTCAATTGCCCCACTTGGTGAGAAGTGCAGAATAAGTGGATATTTTTTTTCTCCATTTTTATCAACATAAGTTATTTTATATCTTTTCGCATTTTCGACATCTATTTGATCTGTGGATAATGCTGCAGCTTTTTTCTGATTATCAATAAAATTAGCATCCCATTTGAGTATAAAGTAGAAAAATCGTTCCTTCCATAATTCAACTAGGATAGGTTTATCATAAATTTTCGCTAATTTTTTTATTAAATCCTTATTTTCTTCAAAAAAATCTTCCGTAAATCGCAGAGCTATTTCATAATCTTCCTTTGTGAGTCCAATTTCGTTTAAAATCTCTATACTGAGTTTAAATCTTTTTTCAAATTCTTTTTTTGCCTGGTTTAATTCTGTACAAAAAGCATGACAATCGGGCATAGTGAATGCGCGTAAACGTCTTAAACCGCAAACTTCTCCACTTTTTTCTCGTCTAAAACTGTATCTTGTTAGTTCGTATAATTTTAGTGGCATTTGCTTATAAGAGAATTGAGTGTCGTGTATTATTAGAAATTGGCCAAAACAAGCAGCGAATCTGAGAAATAATTCCTTATCTTCTGAATTTAGTAAATATTGGCGTGCTGGGAAACGATTTAAATAATCAGACAAACTTGGATGTTTAAAATCATACATGATTGGTGTTTCTACTTCCATAGCTCCATATTCGATCATTTTATTGGTAACAAACTGTTCGAGTAAAGATTTTATTAGTCGCCCTTTTGGATACCAACGAATGTTGCCTGGATCACTTCCCTCTTCGTAGTCTGCTATTTCCAAACGCCTCATTAATGTCACATGAGGTGGCATTTCACAAAATGCTCTTAATTTTGTACTTTCATATTTAGAAAATAAATCTAGATTTTTATGTCCTTTGAATTTGAATTCTTTAACGGATTTTAGTGTCCCATCAGGCTCTAGTACATGCCAAAATGATTTCATTTTTTCTTCGGCTTGTATTGCCTTTGATACTATTTCCTCTTTTTTTAATTCAATTTTTTCAGTTTGGAAATATGATCTAGATTGTTCTGCTAAAGGATGACCCTTTATTGATATTGTGAATTGTTTTGTCCAACCAAAAGGTGCTCTATAAGTTTCAATTTGCGAATTTTTTGCTTTTTTTTCCATATACTTTAGTAATTTTAAGGCATCTTTTGGAATGGATAAGTTAGTGCTTAGGTGGGCAAAAGGGTAAATTAAAATTCGATTTAGTTTAATATTTTTTAGAAAAATGTTCAATTCTTTTATAGCACTATTGACTAATGTTTTATTATCCTCTTTTTCTATAGCAATAAATAGAACTACAACATCTTCTATCCTCTTTTCTTTCTCATCGCTCTCTTCAGCTAATTTAATTTCCTTTTTTATTGGTTTAAAAACAATGTAATTGGAATGGAATTGTAATATTCGCATAGCTGTCACTCTTTTTAAGTGCTATAACGCCACTTATCAATTGTTTTATCCTTTTTTGTTTTCTTTTTAAATTCTTTATAATGCGTCTTACATAGATAAGCACGTTTGCCTTCACCAGTAACATTTAACCCGCCGGATTTGGCTTTATCAAAATTCAACGACCGGACAGCTTCATTTTTACAATTTTGCACGCTGCAACTTATTCCTTTATCTATACGTCCCAAAATCTATACCTCAAAACCTATTTTTATCCTTCTCATAGATAGCATAAGCTCTTTGATAAATTTCTTCTTTTTCTCCAAAAAAAGTGGATCCAACTTTTTCAATCACAAAGGATGCGCTGGCAGAACCAACGCAAGCACACCACACAATATCCTTTTTAATTGCAAATTCTGCTAGGAATCCTCCAATAAAACAATCTCCTGCACCTGTTGGATCAATTAGTCCCCTAGATTTGCAGGCTGGTATTGAATATTTAGTGCCACAATCTGATATTATAGCCCCTCTGGATCCAAAGGTTACGATCACGATTTTGATTCCAAAATCATGAATGGCATTAATTGCCTCTTTTAGGTTTGATAAGCCAGTTAAGCTTTTTATCTCCATAAAAGATGATTTAAAAATATCAACAAGGCTTAATATTTCCGTCTTAGGATTCAAAGATAGTGTAACATTTCCGTTTTTGGAAAACTTTCTTATTAAGCCTTGAGGATCTATTGATAGAGTACTTGTGTTTCTTTTAATTCTCTTAGCTATTTCATAGGAAATCTCATCTGATATAGGAGCTAAGTGTGTAATTTTAGAACTAAAATTTTTAGGTAAATTATTTGAATTGATAGGTGTTGCTTTATAGTTCAATTTCATGGTTCTTTGAGTGAGACTTTTATTATATTTTATTTCAAATTGTGTGGTCTTTTCTTCTTTGTTTTTGGTAATCCAAGATAGGTTTATTCCCTCTTTTTCTATACTTTCCAAATATTTTTCTGGAAAATCTCCTCCAATTTTAGAGATTAATGCAACTTTTCTGCCTAGTCGTCTTGATGCAATTGAAACATAAGTTGCAGCTCCTCCCATTGACGGTATTGCATTTTTTTTATGAGGCAAATATATTGAATCTATAGAAAAATGTCCAATCACTGTTATGTCAAAAATTTTGGTTTCCATTATGATTGCAACAATAAAATCGCTTTAGCTAAATCTCCTTCGCATTCTTCTAGGGCATTTTTTGCTTCTTCTATACTTTTGCCGGTTTGATCAGACACCAATTTTGCATCCTCTTCTGAAACTGAAAATTGAGAAATCTTACTTTCTGGTGCTCTCTCAGCTACCTTTCCACCGATGATTTGAAATATTTTTTGTCCTTGCATCTCAAGAATAGAAACTTGGGGTTGTTCAATTGAAATTTCTTTATTGATGGTGCGGATTATTACTTCTTCTACATCATCCAATCCACCCATGTTCATTCCCATTCTCTGCATCATACGTCTAGCTTCTCTTGGATTCATTCGCTTAGGCATATTTTTCACTTCTAATTTAATAATCTACAATAGAACCTCATATACTTAACTTTCTTCTATCCCATGTCTAACTTTAACTGCTACACCCTTCTTAAATGATAGCATTTCAAGAGCTGATAATAATGCACGGCCAACAGCTAATACTTTATTATTTTCATCTATTACAACAACCTCATTTTGGGCTCTGATTTGATCATCAACTTCTAATATATGAGCAGCAAAAACATTGCTACCCTTAGAAATAAATTCACTTACTTCATTTTTTACCTTTACAAAACAAGAAAACAGTCCTTTATTTTGTGCTAGAATTTTACCTGCATTAATACTGATTGAAAATAAGCCATCTGTAGGTCTAAGTGTGGCTAATCTTTTATTATTTAATTTAATAAATCGGATTCTGCCTGTAGATCTGGAATAACAAATTTCAATTTCTTCTGGAAAAAGAATGCTTCCAGCGTTTTTTCCAAATTGGTAATCAGCTATACTTCTTATCTTTCTAAGCGAGTTTTTCATTAATCTTTCAACCATTTGATTCTGAAATATTCGACAACTATAAACATCACCAAAATAATAAAGACAACCTAGATGAAAAAGCATGAGATGTGAAGTTTGTGGACGGAAGATACGTTCAGATCCCACTCGAGCTTTAATTGAAGGGGCTGTTTTAACTGTTTGCTATGAGTGTTCGAAACATGGGAAAAAGATAACTGATGAAGAGTATGATAAGAAATATAATCCTGCAAAAAAATTTCAAACATCTTATTTTGTGCAACCTGCAAAAAAGCGAAAAGTGGTAACAAAAATTGAAATAACTCAAGAATTAGTACCTGATTATGCGACAAGAATACGTCAAGCACGAGAAAGGCTTGGTTTATCCCATGAAGAACTTGGGAAAAAAATTAATGAAAAAGCATCTGTTCTAAGCAAACTTGAAACTGGAAAAATGACTCCTAATAACAGATTAGTTTCAAAACTTGAACATACTTTAAAAATAAGCCTTTTAGTTCCAGTATCCCAGGATAAAACCCCTGCTGTTTTTTCGAAGTCATCAAATCGGGAATTGACCATGGGTGATATTATTCAGTTTGACAAAAAAGGCGGGGAGGAGCCTACAGAACGAAAGCTATCTTAATACAAAGAAGGTTGAATAATGAATTATCTAGTTTAGAAGAGCTAAAAGCTCTTGCAGAAGCTGCAGGATATAATGTTGTAGCCCAAGTAACTCAAATAAGAAGAGCTGATCCACGTTTCCAGATTGGCGCAGGAAAAGTAGCAGAAATTAAAACTCTTATCAAGGAAACTCAAGCTGAGAAACTTATTTTTGATAACAGATTAAAACCTATTCAATTGTACAATTTATCTAAAGCAACAGGAATAGAAGCTATAGATAGGTTTAAACTAATTCTTGAAATCTTTACTAAGAATGCTCAAACAAAAGAGGCTAAACTCCAAATCAAACTTGCAACTCTTGAATATGAGCGTATTCATGCTAAACAAAGAGTTAGACTATCTAAACTTACCGAGCAGCCAGGATTCATGGGTCTAGGCGCTTATGAACGGGAGGTTTATCAAGAAGCTATTAACCGTCAAATTACTACTATATTGCGTAAGCTTGAAAAAATTCGAGATAAACGATTATTACATAGAAAAAGAAGATCTGAACTAGGCTTTTTGTCAATATCTTTAGCAGGATATACTGGTGCTGGAAAAAGTACTTTGTTTAATAGTTTAGCTAATGAAAACGTTGAGGTGAACCAGTCTTTATTTACAACATTAACAACAACAACAAGACTTTTAGAATTTTCAAACAGAAAATTTCTATTAATAGACACAGTTGGATTCATAGACCGATTACCTCTGAGTCTAATTGAAGCTTTTCATTCTACCCTTGAAGAAACAATTTACTCTAATCTTATATTATTAGTCTTGGATTTTAGTGAATCCATAGATATTATAAAGAAAAAAAATCGAATTTGCCTTAATACTATAAAAAAAATTGATGCATCAAATATCCCCATCATTACAGTTCTGAATAAGATTGATTGTATTCCAGAAAATGAGATTTCAAAAAAATTAAAGTCGCTTAAAATCAATATAAGGAATCCTGTTTTAATATCAGCTTTATGCAAAAAAAATCTTGATTTACTAAGACAAGAAATCCTAAAAAAGCTAGAAAGATTTGTAGAACTATCCTTTTCAATACCGACATCAGAGTTAAGCATGACGTTTATTTCTTGGCTTCACGAAAAAACAAATGTTAAAAAAACAACATATAATGCTGATTTTGTAACTATAACCTTGAGGGCTAATCCTCTATTTGCTATGAATTTGAAGAAAAAAGTGAAAGAGTTAAATGGTAAATTTGAAGCAGTCCCAAAAAATAAATAATCAAATAGAAACCAACAGAAAGATAGTTGTGCTCCGATGGGGTCATAGGATTTATCGAGATGCAAGATTAACTACTCATGTGGCTTTAACAGCTCGTGCATTAGGATGTTCTGGTTTGTTTTTGTCTGATTCAGAAGATAAAGGATTGAAAGAATCAATTGAAAAAGTTACAGAAAATTGGGGAGGTGAATTCGATTTCCAGATGGGAATTTCATGGAAATCAATTGTGAAAAAATGGAAAACTAAAGGAGGAAAAATTGTTCATCTAACTGCTTACGGTGAAAATATAGAAACAAGCGATGTGCTAAATAGGATAAAAAAATCAAAAGGAGATATTTTATTAATTGTTGGAAGTCAAAAAGTTCCAAAGATTTTTTATTCAAATGAAGTTTCTGACTTTAACGTATCCATAGGAAATCAACCTCATTCAGAATGCGCTGCTTTAGCAATATTTCTTGATCGTTTCTTTGAAGGTAAAGAGCTT
>LFWW01000051.1 GCA_001273385.1 miscellaneous Crenarchaeota group-6 archaeon AD8-1
AAAATGATAATTTAGTTTTTTAGAATACTTTTTGGATATTAATGGCTTCTAAGATTAAACTCTTATATTTGCCACATGTATATTTAACTAACATAGTGAGGCTTGAAAAAAGTGAAACTTGTAACTGTTCTACTCCCAGAAGCTTACCTTGAAGGTTTAGACGAACTCGTTAGAGGGAATATGTATCCAAGTCGAAGCTCAGTTATTCGCTCAGCAGTAAGAGATCTGCTAAAAAAAGAACTCTGGGAAAAACGTGGAAGATAGCCCATTTTAATATTCCTATTTCTATTTTTATATTTTCACTAATTTATTTTCAATTTTTCGTTTAGGATTCTAGCAATTTCTTTAGGATTTTCAGCTAGGGTTATGCTTCTTCCTACTATAAGATAACTAGCACCAGCATTAAACGCTGAAACCGCTTTTCCGCCTTGAATTCCTATTCCTGGAGAGTAAATAGGTATTTTATCTTCTAATATCTCATGAATTTCTGTAATCTTTTCTGGGACAGTAGCGCCAACAACTGCTCCATCTGCTCCCCAATTCAAAGCTTTTCTTGCAAAAGAAACATATTGAGCTATTTTACCCTTTTTTTCTTCATCATAAACTAATTGTCCATACCCCTCTTTTGCACCCTTATGACTCATATATACGAGAACTATAACCCCTCGTTGCATCTTTTTGGCAACTTCAAATATAGGTTTTAATCCTTCATCCCAACCCACAAAAGGATTAGCAATTAGGGCATCAAAACCAGCTGAATAATAATATTTAGCTATAACCTTGTTTGTTGATCCAATATCATTTGCTTTGCAATCCATTATTGTTGGTAGCTCTTTTTCATGAATAAATTCTATTAGTTTTTTTACTCCTTGAAAGGTGCCAAGTGGGAGCACTAAATGATGATTAATTTTAACAGCACAAACAAAGGGATGAACCTCATCAATAATGTTTCGAGCTTTGTAGAAAAGATTTTTTTTGTCATTCAAATCAAAAAATGGAAAATCTAAAGCCAAAACAATATTAGATTTTTTTTTCTTCGCTGTCTTTTCCATCAATGTTTTAAACATAATCCTTTCTCCCCTGTTCCTTATCTTAAGCTAACTCACTTAATCTTTTTTTATATTTTGTCATCTAAAAAATAATAACTTCTGCGAGAGCCTTAAATTTTTGATTCTTAATTTTAGCATAGAATCAAGTTTATTATGCAATTAATTAATAATGTAAAATTTACATTTGGAGAGAAAAAAATTGACTAAAAGTTTGGCTGAGAAAATTATTTCTTCTCACATGACTGAAGATGAAATGTGTTCAGGTAATCAAATTGGGATGTCAATAGATCATACCCTTACTCAAGATTCAACAGGGACATTGGCATATTTAGAATTCGAATCATTATCTCTACCTAAAGTTAAAACAAAATTGAGCCTAAGTTTTGTGGACCATAATATGCTTCAAAATAATTTCAGGAATGCTGACGATCATAAATATTTGCAAACAGTAGCAGCAAATTATGGCATAATCTTCTCTAAACCTGGAAACGGTATTTGCCATCAACTTTACTTGGAACGATTCGCTTTGCCAGGTTTCACGCTCTTAGGAAGTGATAGTCACACCCCAATGGCTGGTGGCATAGGCATGATTGGCATTGGCGCTGGGGGTCTTGATGTTGCTGCAGCTATGTCAGGAGAGCCTTTCTTTTTAGAGATGCCAAGTATAATGGGTATAAAACTTACTGGCAAATTGTCACCTTTTGTTAGTGCAAAAGATGTTATTCTAACCATCTTGAAAAGACTTACAGTTAAAGGTGGATTAAACAAGATTCTTGAATATTATGGACCAAGTGTAAGGACTTTAAGTGTTCCTGAAAGAAGCACGATAACTAATATGGGAACAGAAACAGGAGCTACAACATCAATATTTCCATCCGACAAAGTAACAAAAACTTTTTTAAAAAAACAAGGAAGAGAAAAACAATGGCAAGAATTAAGCTCAGATAAAAACCACACTTATAACGAGACCATAAAAATAAACTTATCAGAAATTCAACCCCAAATAGCTCTTCCTCATAGTCCTGATAAAGTTGAAGCAGTAAAAGATTTAGAAGGTTTGAAAATAGATCAAGTTTGCATTGGGAGCTGTACTAACTCTTCATTAAGAGACTTAAAACTAGTCGCAAATCTACTAAAAGGAAAAAAAATCAGTGATCATGTTAGTCTTACTATCTCACCGGGTTCTAGACAAGTCTTAGAGAATTTAGCCTCAAATGGAGATCTTTTAGATATAATAAAATCTGGGGCAAGGATAATTGAAAACGGATGTGGTCCCTGTATAGGCATTGGACAAGCACCTACAACTGATGCTGTGTCATTAAGAACTTTTAATAGAAACTTCAAGGGCCGTTCTGGCACCCAAAGTGCACAGATCTATCTTGTTAGTCCAGAAACTGCAGTTGCATCCGCAATATCAGGAGAAATAACAGATCCAAGAAAACTCGGAATCTATCCCAATATAGTTGAACCTGAAAAAATAGTTATAAACGATAATATGTTCATTTTTCCCTCCAAGAATAATGTATCAAAAAAAGTCATAAGAGGTCCAAATATTCAACCTCTTCCTGATTTTCAACCTCTCCCTGAATTTATTGAAGGAGAAGTACTATTGAAAACTGACAACAATATATCAACCGATGATATTTTACCTGGAGGTTCAGAAATTATGTCTCTTAGAAGCAATATACCTGAAATTAGCAAATTTGTATTTCAATATTTGGATTCAACTTTTTCTAAAAGAGCCTTGGAAGCAGGAGGAGGTTTTATTATTGGTGGAGAAAACTATGGCCAAGGTTCATCAAGAGAACATGCAGCGTTAGCCCCGAAATATCTTGGTGTGAAAGCTATTATTGCAAAGTCTTTTGCTAGGATACATTTAGCCAATCTTATAAATTTTGGAATTTTGCCTTTGACTTTTATTAATAAGAAAGATTATGATCGAATTAATCTTGGGGAAATCATAAAAATTGATTTACAAACTCTCAGAGAAAAATTGACTCTTGAACTTGTTGATAAAAAAATAAGAATTCAAGTAGCATTAAACTTGAGCAATAGAGAAAAAGAAATTATTAAATCAGGTGGAAAACTACCTGCTATAAGAGCAAAATTAGCTCATAATTAATTAATGTTAAGATTTATTACAAATGACACTTTATTAGTTCTATCATGGTTTTAAAAGATGTGTTAACAAAAGAAGCGAGACCTGCTTTTATGTTGGGTAATGAAGCTATTGTTAGGGGTGCTTTAGAAGCTGATGTTAAATTGGTGGCCTTCTATCCTGGTGCTCCAATATCGGAAGTTTTAGATACTTTTTCAGCAGCATTAAACGAATTTGATTATCAAATGGAAATTACATCAAATGAGAAAGTTGCTCTTGAAGTTTGTGCTGGAGGCGCCTTTTCAGGAGTTCGAAGTCTAACAGCGATGAAAAGTGTTGGAACTAATGTAGCTTCTGATATGTTGTTTGTTCTAGGCTATACTGGCGTTAGAGGCGGTCTTGTTATTGTTATGGCTGATGATCCTCACGCTCATTCTTCTCAATCAGAAGAAGATGGTAGATTCTTTGCTCCAAATTCCTATATACCAATGCTTGAACCAGCTTCACCTCAAGAAGCCAAAGAAATGACTAAAAGAGCTTTTGAAATCTCTGAAAAACATAGAGTCCCTGTAATAATTCGTACAGTTACACGAGTAAACCATCAAAGTGGAATTGTCCAACTAAAAGATTTTGTTAGACAAGATTTCAAAAAAGTTGATTGGAAAGATCTCCAAGAAAAATATACTACTTTAGGAGAAATAGCTAGACAAAGAAAATTACAAATGCTTAAAAGAACTCAAAAACTATCTGAAGAATTTGAAAATTCGGAATTTAATTTTATAACCAAAGCTGATTCCAGCATTGGAATTATAACTTCATCTGTATCGTATCTGCATGTACTTGAAGCTCTCAAAATCCTAGGTCTTCAAAATAAAGTTAATATTTTAAAATTAGGAACTACATTCCCGCTTCCAAAGAACCTAATCCAGAATTTTATAAAAAATCTGAAAAAATTAGTAGTTGTTGAAGAGCTTTCACCTTACTTGGAAAAAGAAGTTTATATCTTAGCTAAGGCGACCAATTCTAATCTAAAAATATTCGGGAAACTTTCTGGAACCTTTTCGGAAGCTTGGGAATATACTCCAGATATTGTAACAACAGGAATTGCATTAGTAACAGATCATAAAGTACCCAATTATCGAGCCTTAATAGCAGAAGCAAAAAAGCTCAAAGCTGATTTGCCTGATCGTTATCCCACTTTCTGTGCTGGGTGTCCTCATAGAGCAACCTTTGTTGCATTAAATAAAGCTCTGAAAATTCAAGTTTCAAAAGGCCAAAATCACTATTTTGCGAATGATATAGGTTGTTATTCTATGTGGATTTATCCTCCTATATCACGTTCTGATAGTTCATTGTGTATGGGCGGAGGCGTAGGCCTAGCTAATGGTTTATCGCATGTTCTTAATGAAAGGGTTGTGGCGATAATTGGAGATTCAACCTTTTTCCATGCTGGAATCCCTGCATTGGTTAATGCGGTTCATAATGGAAACAAGTTTACAGTATTTGTTTTAGATAATTCTGTTACTGCTATGACTGGTCAACAATTCAATCCTTCAACTGAGTTTATTGCGGGTGGAAGAAAAGGAAAAAAAGTTTTAATAGAAGATATTTGTAAAGCAATCGGCATACCCTTTGTAGAGGTCGTAGATTCTTATGATGTTAAGAATAATGTTGAAGTTTTTAGAAGAGCATTAGCTTTTGATGGTTTATCGGTTATAGTTTCGAGACGAGAATGTGCTTTATATGGGGATAGGGTAAAAAGAAAACATAGGATACCAATAGTACCCTTTTATGTTGATAAGTCCATGTGTAAGAGACCTTATGTTTGTCTCAGGAGTTTTTATTGTCCTGCATATGAACTTGATAAGGATAGGCAACCTCATATATCACTCGAACTCTGTGATGGATGTTCTGTATGCTCCAAATTATGTCCTCTTAATTCAATAAAAAGAGCTGGGGTGAAAACATGAGTCTTAATGTTTTTATTGGTGGCGTTGGAGGTCAAGGTTTAGTGCTTTTAACCAGAGTTATTGGTGATGCATGCGCAAGAACTGGAATAAAAATTATAACAGGTGAAATGTATGGTCTTTCTCAAAGGAGTGGAGCCGTTTCTGTTCATATGAGAATTGGAGATGATGTTTTTTCGCCTCTTATACCTGTTGGAGAAGCTGACATAATGATTGCCTTAGAAGCTATTGAGTCCTTGCGTTATATAGAATATCTGAAAAAAGATGGTATTGTTCTAATAAACAAAAGAATAATGCATCCACCAATTGAAACCTCAAAGATAGTTGATTCAAAAAATAAAATAGAATATTTTGCACTTGATCAAGTACTTTCCAGACTTAATGAGTGGACATCAAACATAGCTATTGTTGATGCATTAAAATTAGCAAAAGAAAGTGGAAATGTGAGAACCGAAAACACTGTATTCTTAGGTTGTTTATCTGCTCTAAAAATATTTCCAATAGAGGATACTCAGTTAAAACAAAGCATAACTGATGCAGTACCAAAAAAAACAGTGGAAATGAATCTTAAAGCATTTGATTTGGGAAGGCAATACGCATACGACTCTTTATGCACCAAAGTTGCATGCCGAAAATAACCTATTGTTTAATTTCTATTTTTTCTGATTTACTAAAACAGTAATTTCAAAAATTTTCGTGTTTTATCAAATAAAGGAATGTAATCCAGATAATACAAAGGAGATCGATACTGTGATAATGACAAGAATGCAAGAGAATAAAGATAACCATTTTGTGATTTTATACTTATTTTCAAGAAAAAACAGAAAACTTATTGAAAAAGTGGAAAATAATATGAGAGTCATTGTTTCTTTTGGATCCCATGTCCAATAGCTACCCCAAGATAATTGAGCCCAGATCATTCCTGTAACTAATCCTGAAAAAGTAAACACCCAAGCTATTGTACCAAGTAATTTTATTGTAATCTCTTTTTTGCAATCATACAGAATTAAAAATATTGTGAAGATAAAAATCAACACATGTCCAGCTATTGCTAAAGGTGGATGAATATAAAGCATAATATTGGATAATTCATGTGTTGCCATTTTCTTTAACCCAAAATCTCATCTATTGTGATTTTCCATCCTCTTTTTTTTGATTATGTTGTTTCTAAAATAAACAAGTATAGCCATTATTGTTGCTGCTGCTATAATTAGCATGATCTTGAAAATATTAGGGAAAGTGCTCGGTTCTGGAGTTGGTGTTGCTAATGGAGTTTGAGTAGGTGAAGTTAGAGGAGATGGTGAATTAGTAGGTTCTGGCGTTGGAGTGGAGGTTGGTTCTGGAGTTGGGGTTGGTGTAGGTGTAACTGTTGGTTTAGGTGTTGAAGTGGGAGGTGTCGTCTGTGGGGGGATTGGAGAAATTGTAGGTGTAGGAGTAGGAGTTGGGGAAGATGTGGGACTTCCAACGGTTATCGGAACTGAATAGCTGTCTGAGAATTGGGAAAAACCATGCTCGTTTATACCGGTTGCCCTAATCAATATTGTATCATATCCGTCTGATCTTCCTGTTATTTGCCACTCAGCGAATTCTTTTCCCAATGGCATGTCTCCGATATAATAGGTTTCGGAATTAACTGAAAAATAGTCATATTTTGAATTTAACTGCAAAGAAACACTTGAGATTGTTTCATATATTCCTGGATTGCCTTTGTTTTCAATTGCTAATGAAATTGTTAAAGTTTCATCTTTATTTATCGAGGTTGGTATTTGTGTTCGACTATCTATCTCAAGAATATCCAAATATTGGTCAAAATCACCATAAGGAATAGGGTGACATGGACTACAAGGATTGTTTGAGATGCCTTGAGCTCCAGTTGAGAGAACAACAAATAAAATAACCGATAATACAATACCCAGCAATGCATAGGATTCTTTTTTCAGACGAATAACCCTTCTATATCAATGTTATTTTTACTTTCGAAATTACATTAGGTTGTTTTTCTACTTTTCCTAAAAAATCTGAAAATAATATGATGAAGCAGAGTTACTACTTATGTATTATCAAGATATCAAAACTCTATATTTTTTGGATTCATGCAGATAAAATTTAAGAATCATGGTTTTCAAATTAGGAGATAGTTTTTATATACTTAACCTTTCTAACTTGACTAATAATTGTTATTATAACTTAAAATAGTGGATACTCAAATGTCAGCTGAATTGATAATAGTAGCTGCTATCTCTTTATTTTTCGGATTTCTTTTCATTTTTCCTGAATTTTTTCAACTCAAAATCAGCTTATCATTAGTTTCAGGAATATTTATTGGATATTTCTTTATTTCAATGTTACCAGAAATAGAAAATCTTTCACAAATATCAAATCAATTAAATTATGCAAGGTACGCTTGGGTAGCTTTAGGTTTTGTCATCAACTATCTTGTCTATATGTTTATAATTAAAAAAATTAAGAACAAATCAATCCTCAAACTAAAAAATCTCTCCAAATCAAAAGAAAGAAATTTTAACTCAGAATATGATAAAATACAAAAAGATGAAATTCAAGAGCAAGCCAATAGAAAAATAGCTAGCTTTCATTTCTATTCCCTTTTCTTATATCACTTATTGATTGGAATTATTGGAATACCCCTTTTACTTGAAAATCTATTTTCTGGAATAATTTTTTTTCTTATAGCTTATATGATAAGTTTGTCAATTCATAATCTTCGTTCAAGATTACTTATCGCTGATCTTAATATCAGAGAGATTGAAGTTGAAGAATCTTTTCGGGAAAAGGTAATTTTGAGTATAACTCCTCTGATTGGAGTAATCATTAGTCTTATTTTAGTAATTTTATCAGGTTTCTATTTGGATTTTAGAATAGTTAGTATATTATTCTCAATTGTAGCTGGTTTTATGCTCTACCATATAGTCTTTGAACTTATGCCCGAACCAGAAAAACTAAGTGGAGGTCTCTTTTTTGCAGGATTTCTAGGGTTCCTAATTTTTATTTTTCTAGTGAATTTCTTGAGTTTGGTTTAATTTATGGCTATAAAAACTTAAACAAATCTCTCATAATTGAATAATTTTATTTTTTATTTATTGTGTTCTATGTAATTTAGAAAACTTATAGTTGGAATAAATTCTGAAAAAAATTTATTAATTTACTAAATTAAAATCAATTATTCGTTAGTGATGCTATAAAATGGAAAAATCTTTGACCCATACAGTAGTCGTTGCGAAACTTCAAGAAGATGGTGCTGTTCTCTGTCCTAAGTGTGGAGTTAAAATATCCCCTAATGATGAAACAGAGGATATCTATTGTATTCTAGAATCAAAGCTAATAGATAATAAATTAGAGGAAATATCAATTCTATGTAAAAATTGTAAAAGCATTATTAAGTTAATTGGTTTTTCCTTAATTATTGATAATGAATGAGATCGAAAAAATAATAATCTTTATTTTTATAAAGCAATTTTGAAAAAATGATATTCAGTTTGTCAGAAAACTTTTTGTAATAATATTTCAATTTGCCAATGTATATTTGGAATTCGATAAAGTATTGGAAATGGAGAAAAATATCTTCTCTCAATAACATTCAGCTTATTTTTCTTAATTATGTTATTCAATTCTTTCTCTCTTAGGATTGATCTATGAGTTTTGTCTCTATCTCCTATAAAACCAAGACTTCTTCGGGGCCACTCGTCGAGTGGTGTTGAAATAATGAAATACCCACCTTTTCTGAGTTTTCTAGCAAGTTTTTCAAAGTTTTCCCTAAAATCTCTAGTATGCTCCAAAACATCCACTGCAGTAATGCAGTCAAAATGATCATCAGGAAAAGGAAGTACTCCCTCCAAATCTATTATGCTCAGGTTTGCTTCTGGAATTATTTTTCTTGCTTTTTTGATAGCAAAATCTGAAATATCAAAGCCATTTATTTCCTTAAAATATGGATTTAGTTTTTTTAAAAGAAAACCAAATGCACAACCTGCATCTAATAACCTAATACCTGTAATTCTATGTTTGTCAAAAAAATAAATTATTCCTTTAAAAACCTTGGCATGATTCATTTTCTCATAATTAAAGTAATTAGATTTGCTGCCTCCATAGAAATAATTTCTACCAAATTCTTGCTTCATAATCAACTACTTTTTTTAATTAATTAAAAAAGTTTCTATACCAATAGTAAAAAGTTAATTCAGAATAAATCTATTTCTTTTTCCTATTGCCTTATTAAAATTTCTTTTGAATCAACGGTTTTGAAGTTATCATTTATGATAGTAGAATAGTAATAATAGGATTGAGAATTATATATTCTTTCAAAAAAAATCCAAAAAATAATTTTTTAGGATGCGGGAGGTGGGATTCGAACCCTATACCAAGTGGAGATATCACCCGTACAAACTTCCCTTTTTTTTGATTAAATTTAAATCCCAAACCCACAACACAAAAAAGAAGAGTAAATAGAAAAAGGGGAAAATCATAACTAATCAAAATTGCTTAGTCAATATTTCTTGACTTAAACAAGTCAAAATTCCTTGACAATAATGGGCTTTTTTAGTCAAAGTATCTTCACAAAAACCCTTTTTATCCCTTCTAAACCAGTAAGTAATGAGGATTTAGCATTGGATAAGAGGTTACTATATTGATTGTTGTTTCATTCAACCCAAAAGCAGTTGATAGTATAGCAATTCTTTAATGCTTA
>LFWW01000052.1 GCA_001273385.1 miscellaneous Crenarchaeota group-6 archaeon AD8-1
GGACAACCTTAAAGCAGGTATTTGAAAAATCAAAAAAAAGGCAACAAAAAAAGCAACTTTAACATCTAAATTTAATCCTTTTCTAACAAAGAAGCAAAAAGACAGACACAAAAAACCATAAAAAAAAGGTCCAACTATTTTCAACAAACTAAGGGGGTCAGCACCAAAAAGATCCAAGATAGCCCACATTGGAACATAAAACAAAGGGCCTGAACGAAGAAACTGACCTAAAGAAGGATTAAATATTAAAAATTGGTTGAGAAGACCAAAAAAATCACCATTAACCTCTACACTACTTGGAGTCATTGCTGGAGCATAATAGGTAATAGTTTCAAACCCAATAGGATAGCTTGGAACTATTAACTCAGGCAACAAGCGAATAATAAATGCTGTAAAAAACAAAAGTAAATAAACAATTTTTTCTTCACTAAAAATATTAAGTAGCCAACACTGGAAACGTTCTAGATTTATTGTGTAGTTCAAGATATTAGCTTCACTTCTAATTTAATACTTCATATTCTTAAGGATAAGAAGTTAATTTTATGAAAACATTATTGCCAAAGCCCAAAAAATAAATATGCCCATCAAACACCAGTCGCAAATCAATTATCTTATTTATTAAGGGTTCAAGTTTTCTTGAAAACACAACCATGCATAATCCTCTTAATCTCAATTGACTATTAGTTAGCTTTTTTTCTTGGATGTACTTTTGTTAGAGCTTTTCTTAGATACAGATTTCTTTTTGCTAGAACGTTTTTTGGATTTAACCTTTTTTGGTTCTGGTTTTTCTGATATTTCCTCTTCCTCTTTAACTATCTCTATTTCGATTATTTCCAAGGTCCTTATTGCAGGTATTATCAAAACTATTAGCACAATTAACATTAAAGCCAATAATGTTGAACTTAGCGGACTATAGGTTATGCTCCAATCAAAATTTGGGGGAATTCCAAAATCATAAAGCCTGTTATACACAATATCATTCATTTGTGTTAATGCCCAGATGCTTATGGACTGGTAGATTAACGCAAGAGTAGGCAATAGAAAACCCAGCCACTTTGAGGTTTTACTGGGTTTAATGCTATATTGACTATGGGGAATTATTGACAAGATAATTAGTGCTGATGCACCCTCTAAAAAAACCCAAAGCATCATATTATTACTTTGGAAGTCATGGGCCCATTCAACACTAAAGACTAGACCATAAGTATAAAGCTCTCCATGAACAAACATATTCAGCTGACGTATCAAAACTAAACAAATAACATTTAAAATAAAAGCAAAAATCAGAACCTCAACAAACCTATCTTTTAATAGCCGTTTAATATCCACTATTTTCTTTCTCCCAGACTACAAATAAAAATCAATAATATTATATCCATTATGTCTTAGCTTTTTGTTATCCATCATTATAGCTCATCTCATAATTTTTGACTAATAGATTTATCGTCTTATAGAGACCATAAATATCAAATCTAATCTGCTACAAAACATTCTGAACACTAAACACTGCAAAACAAAAAAATAGTCAAAAATCAAACAGCACTATCAACAATCTTCTTAGCTTCAGGAGAAGTTATAATCCCAGATCTTTTGGTTTTACTCCACTTAATAGGACGCCTAAAAAGCACCAAAAAAAATGCATTAAGTGCGATAAAGCTTTGCAAAGCCCAATAACCGTATAAAAATGGAAGCCACAAAAGATTGGTCCATTTAAAAGGTTTGGAAATAATAACCAAAGATAACCCCACTAAACCTATAACCAAAAGGGTAAGAATACTAGTAAAATACATAATCCCAACTAATAACTGATCAACCGGCAAAGTAAAAGTCCAGTAAGCCATAAAATAATTAAAAAAACATAAAATAGCTAGAAAAGTACCAAGAAGCTGAATTTCAGCATCCACACGGACCCAACTCGCTGGTTTTTTCATTAATCTTCCAAACTTAACCATATTCTCAATATTGCCCCTAAACCACCTAGTTCTTTGCCTTACAATTCCACTAAGATCATTTGGACTCTCTTCATGAGTCTTCACATCAAAAGCATACCTAACCTTATAGTCACTTTCTACAAGCCTCAAAGACAATTCCATATCCTCAGCTAAACTTGTTTCATTCCATGCACCCAAATCCTCCAGCACAGATTTTCTGATAAACTGGCAAGTACCATTTAAACTAACAAACAAACCAAGACAATCCTTGCCATTTTGATAAATCTGATATTGAACAGATCTCTCTAAAGAAAGAAACTTTGTAAACATATTCTCATCAGAGTTCGAAGAAAGAATAGAGCCTTGGACCCCAGCTACTTTTGGATCACTAAAATATTTAACCACATTCAGCAAAACATCAGACTCAGGCAAACTGTCGGCATCAAAAGTAGCTACTAAATCTCCACTAGCAAATTTTAAACCAAAATTTAAAGCACTAGCTTTGGTCGAACTTTTAAATCTCCTAAAAACTTTTATGCGACCAGGATTCTCATCAGCAATCTCTTCAATTATCTCAAAAGTCCTATCTGAAGAAGCATCATCAACTACTAATATTTCCATCTTTGAAGCTGGATAATCCAACCTTAAAAAACTCCTCAACAATCTACCAACAACTTTCTCTTCATTTTTCGCAGGCACAATAACAGAAATCACAGGCAAGTCAAAACCAATCTTTGAATGTTCAAAAGAAGTTTGCCTTTTTTTAACCAAGTTCCTAAAACCAACAACAAGAGCTGGAATACCATAAAGGTTCCAAACACAAAAAACAAGAATCAAAACAGAACCTAACAGATAAAGTAAATCCAGCTAATTAGACCCCCAACATAATTAATACAATATAAACAATCTGAAAACTTAAAGTTTTCAGCAAAAAGCATAAACCAAAAAAACTATTCAAACTTCAAACTAGCCATCAAAGCAACAAAACCAAAATAGATCCTCAAATACTTAACTTTACAAAACCAAAAAACCTGGCTTAATCTACAGTTTTTATGATAGTTTTTTGTTTTCTGGGAAGTTCAATAACAGTTGTTTTAGTAAATTTTTCAAAATACCGTAAATAACGCCTATCCTTTAATCTATAACCTAAAACCAAATCAACAGGCAACAAGAAAACCTTGCCAAAATTACGAATAGCCGCTTGACCATAAGATATTTTTTCACCAGTAATTTGAACAATCTTTATGTGAAAAATTAGCTTTCCTAAACTTTGACCTGCAAATCCCTCAAAAAGAGTCAAGTAAGCCCAAAAGAAAATAACAAAAACCAGCAAATTCATAGGAAGAAAAGATAACTGAAAAACCAAAATCAAAATTGCCTGAACCAAAATAAAGTCTATAAGAGAAGCAGAAACTCTCTTAGAGGGTTTAGTACTTTGACTTAATGATTTGTCATCCAAATCTGATTCAAGAGCCCAATCTTCCAAATCTTTTATTAAAACAATAGCGTCCAAACCCTTTGCACTTAACATGTACTTGCCATCAGGTGTTTGCTTTAGAAAATCTGCTAGAGTTCTTAAATGAAAGCTAAGCTTTCCTGTATCAACACCGGTTGCTGTAGCTAAATCAGTAAACGAACACGTGCTTTTCTCTCTTAAATACAATATAATCTGTCTTCTAAGAGGATGCGCCAAAACTGTTAAGATCTTAGACACATTCTGCTCTGTTAAAGACATTTAAGACACCGAAAAACATCTAACTATTAAAAAAATGAGCCAAATCAAATAGATTAAAGTTATGCCAACTATCAAAACTAAAAAATTTTCCAATTTTACCTATATAAAACAAAAAATTTGTGAATAGAAAATAGAAAAAAATGATTATAAGTCTTGTCGCAGATTTTTTCATAGCAGAGTAACCGAATTTTTTGGAAAGTTTTAGAAGCGTAAGTTATATTTCTTTTTCATAATTCCACAATAAAATCATATATGATCTCTAACACGGTATATAAAAAAACTAATTCCTAAAATAATTAAAAAAATGTGAATCTAACATCTAACAAAACTAAGCTAAGAGTATATCCAATATACTTTAATAAAAAACAAAACATATCACCAAGAGAATAAAAAATAAAAACCTAAAACAAATCCATAATACTAATCGCTAAAGTGAACCCTAATTGACAATACAACCAGCAATCAATCTAACAGTTCAATACATATGGCAAGACACTATACTATTGTTAACAATAATAGCACTAATCTTGCTAGTTCTAACAGAGTTGCTTTCTCCAAAGTACGGAAAAATAACAACAAAAATCGACAGAAACAAACTAAAAAAGATTGCATTTGCAACAGGAATTTTAGCTCTAACAAACCTAATACTCAGAATCCTATGGGGAGGTCTTTAGTAAATCTAAAAATAGAAAAAACCAGGTTTAGAAATAATGAAATTTGGATTTAACCCAAAAACTCTAGCAATCACGCTTGGAATCCTAATTATTATTGAAATAATATGCTTAATCTTTCTGGCCAATATCGACAAGATAGTAAATGGAGATCTCTACAATTATGGATTACAATTCGATATTATTTGGGCATACAAATTTTGGCTCTATAAAGACTTAGCATTAATTTCAATCATTACCTCAATAGCCTTATTAGGTACCTTAATTAGCATACTGCTTGCATATGGTCTAAAAAACTACAAAACAATAGTTACCACAACATCATTAATTTTCTTGACAATTTCTTTTCTATCAGTTTTCAGCATATTTCTAATGAGTGCCATAGATGGAATAGTGCACTATGACCTCAAACAATTATATAATATAGAATATCACCTTAATTGGACACACCCATACTACCTGTATTCCAGGTTATTTTATTTTCTTAACATAATAATTGCAGCTATTTCTATTCCATTTGCAAGCTGGGGTTTACTAAAAATATCAAAACCAAAACCAACGCTTTCAAAAATACTTGCAATCTCATTTATAATAACAGGAGCAGTTATATTCTCATTCTCCTTAGCTCCAATCTTAACATTAAATGTAACCGAACAATTAAGACAGAGCCTATCTTTAACAATAATTATAGGATTAGGATTAATGCTATGCGGAATTATTGTAGGATATATAACCTCACAAGAACTTATAAAAAGAAATATTCTAACAACACAACAACAAGCTACATACAATTATCTTCAAGGAAAAATTAAAGAAAAAGATTTCAAAAAAGCAATTTATCTACCAAAAAAAATGGATGAAAAAGATTATACAACCTTAATTCTTGAAAATAAAACTAAAAAAGCTAAAACCTCAAAAAACATTCTAATTGGAAAAATAAAAATATTACCACCAGGAAACGAATTGGCACATCTAATTGAAAAAAACCTGAATACTAATTTCGCAAAAGTTAACCTGAAATATCTGGAAGAAAAATTACCGAAAGTTATCACAGAAAATCTTGAACTATCAACAGAATTTAAAATGAATAACCAGCAAGAAAACATAACTTTAGAATTTGAAAACTCAATATTTAGTAACAATCAATTTAATAATAGATTTTTTGAAACCATAAAAAACTTCGGTTGTCCTCTCTCAAGTGCCATGGCAAGCGCTATTGCTACATCAACAGGAAAACAAACGATAATACAAGAATATAAAATCGACAGCGAAAATAAAATCACAACAGTAACTTACAAAACAGCATAAATAAAAAATCTTCTTAGCAGAATTATAAAAATAAAAAAAGACATGATATTGTCTATTCTACACCAGTTAGTAACATCTTGTAGCTAAAGTTGGTAATTCCTCCAGTGTCCTCAGATACAGTTAAGGTTAAGGTAGCTGAAACAGCCTCTTGAGGGTCTAATGAATAGTTTTCTCTATTCCAAGTCATGGAAACTGGACCATCAGCAGAAGCGGGAACCCAATCAGTTATGCTCATGGAAAGGGTCAAGGGAATATTTCCCGTATTTTTCACATAGATTGTCTTTGAAGAGGATTCACCAGCATAAACTCCACCCCAACTCATGGTCGTACAAGGTTGGGTACATTGCTGATCTAAGAATACTTCAACATTAATAGTAGTGATTGTTCCTTGAAAATCCACTTCCTGGGTAACACTTAACAAACCCGCAGTAACAGCAACCAGTATCAATCCTGTGCTTGCTAAAACTATGATACCGCTTTTTGATAATATATTAGGTTTGATCAATCTCTGTCACATCCGAATAGCGTATGCGAAGACTTAAGTATTAATAAACATTATTGTTGATACGCACAACACAAATACACAACCCCAAAAACTCCAAAAAAAAGAATAAATGATCTACAAAACCAAAAAACACAAACCAGAAAATCACTCAAGCTTAAAAACAACAATCAAACGCTCATAAAAATCAAAAAACAAAACCAAAACCCTATACAAAGAACCAAGACCCCGTGTCATATCCCTAAGATTACCAAGATCATCACGATCAACCACCCTAATCAAAAGAGAAACCAACAAAAACAAACCAACAAAAACAAACAAACCCACCAAAAGATTAACCCAATCCACAAAACCTATACTCGAAACAACAAAAAAAGCCAAAATAGCTCCAATACCAGAAGAAAAAAGAATCTTAAAACTTGAAGTCCAATCAATACTAAAACCATAATTACGCCATATCCAATACAAACCAATCACCAAACTTGGAATCTCAGCAACAAACATAGCAACAATCAAACCCAAAACCTCAAAATAAGAAATTAAAAAATACCCCAAAGGAAGACCAATCAAAGACGACAATAAAGTCAATTTCATATTAAGAACAGTCTGACCCTGACCATTAAGAAAATTATTCACAGTCAAAAAACCGAAAGCAGAAAGCAAGTAAGTAATAGCAAGCAAAGACAAAAACAAAGGACTACTATCATACTGACTGCCAAAAATCGTATAAATAATAGGTTCAGATAAGCCAATAACAAGAAAAGTAGCAGGAATAACAAGTAAACTGCCATATTTCACAGAAAACCTAAAAACACTTCTAAGATCCTGCCAATCATTTTTAGCATCAAGCTTGGAAAAAGCAGGATAAAGAATAGTCACAATAGGAACAGCCAAAAAAGTAATCAAAACAACAAAATTAGTAGCCACAGAATAATTGCCGATTAATTGGTCTGATGCATAAATTGCTAATAAAACAAGATAAAATTGAAGGGTAAATCCTCTAACTATAGATACAACAGATAAGGGAAAACCGTATCGGAACATAAATTTTAGGTTTTCAATAAGCTTTATTTCTTTAAAGGAGCTTTTTGGAAGTTCCTTAAATATTATCAAGATCAAAAGCAAAGAGGTTGCTCCAGCCAAAACCAAAGATAGAGAGTAGCCAATTGTAGCCCCAAAAGCTCCCAAACCAACAATCACAAAGGTGGAAGTTAAGATGGTTCTAATAATTGAGAGAAATAATAAAACCAAACTGTTGTATTCTGTTTTTTCTAAACCAATAAACGCAGCTTGAGCAGCACTTGTTGAGATTCCAGCTTTAGTTTGAACAAGAGTAACAAAAGCACTGCTTAACAAAGACAAAGAAACAACCTGAATAAGATGCACAATACTAGGACGCTGAAAAACAGTAATTGCTAGAAAATCAGATAAAAGAAAAGTAATCAAAGTTAGCACAATACTTAAAACAGCTTGAAAAATCAACCCTGAAAAAATAATCTCTTTAACTTTAAGATAATTATCTTTTGATTTATAATAAGCAGAATATTTTACAGTAGCATAACTTGTTCCCCAATCCCTAAAATACTGAATCAAATTAGGAATTGTAAGAGCAATTGTATACAAACCAAAATCACTTGGAGACAAAAGCCTTGCAAGAATAATAACACCAATCGAAGTGATGATGGTAGACGCTGCCAAACCCCAAGCTAGATGAAAACCTCCCCTAGCAGAAATCTTGGCTATATCAGCAGCTTTACCCATTTCTAATCATCCAAACCCAGCAATGGTCATTAAATATTCTAAGAGTTTAGATTTTCTATATTGTTATAATTTCTGGATAAAAATTACAGATTTTAAATTCATAAAAAACCAATAAATCTAAAGAGAAAAAAAAGCTAAATATCTTATAAAACCAAGTTACAATTAAATTTTAAGTTTGATTGTTTTCTGTGAATATTGAGGGCAGCTTTAAATGAATGTGAGATATGCTCTCTTGAAGCTTCATAACTATTCAGAGGAGCTTGGTTTGGACCTAACCAAACCAGAAGACAGGTTCAAATGGTTTATAGCCTCAATACTGTTTGCAAAAAGAATTTCAGCTAAAACTGCTAAGGAAACTTATCTGTATTTTGAACAAGAAGAACTCACAAGCCCAGATGCAATTCTCCAAGCTGGATGGGACCAGTTGGTTACAGTTTTAGACTCTGGAGGCTATACTAGATACGATTTCTCTACAGCTGCAAACCTTTTAGGGATTGCAAAAACACTTAAAGAAAAGTATGGAAGCTTAGAAAATCTTCACAAACATTCTAAGAATTCAAGTGATCTCGAAAAGCTTCTTATGGAGTTTAGAGGTGTTGGCCCTGTTGGAGTAAACATTTTTCTAAGAGAACTTAGAGGAGTGTGGAAAAAAGCAAAACCATCTCCCTGCTTTATAGCTATTGAAACCGCCAAAAAAATAGGTCTATCCCCAGAATATGTTGAAGAGTATGAATCTAGACTTGTTCGACTTTATCTTGAGTACTGCAAGAAACACAAAAGCTTACATTGCCCCCTTGGGAATAATTGCCCAGATAGAAGTATTTCCTTTTCGAATAAATCTTAAGTAGTTCACAAAACATACGCCGGTTTACAGCTTTAATAGGAGAAGTTTTTCTAGCCCTATTTGAAGCTTAGAGAGTGATATGATTTATGAGTGAAAAGATATCAGCAGGAAAAAAAAAGGATTCAGTGAAAATAGATACTGTGCCTCTTCCAGAAAAAACGATATGTATTGGTACATATCAACTGTTCGTTGGAACTTGGCCAACACCAGATAAACATGGATATCCCCTTTATATTGGAACTTGGCCTGTACCTGACAAGAAGGGATTGGTATACATTGGTACCTGGCCAACACCTGAGATGCCGGCTTGGGATCAAATACCCCGTCTAATGGACACCATTAATAATATTTTCAAACCTTCTGCACAATCAAAAGAAATCTCAGGGGCACTAAACGACTTTAAACAAAAACTATGCAAGATTCTAGAAGCATCAATAAGAAGCGATATTGAATGCTTGTGCAAATATAACAGACCAGAAATTGACTTATGCACTGAACCAAAAATAAAAGAGTGCTTGACTAGACTTTGCATTACTTACAGGTTATTTAGACATTTATGTTGTAGACAATAACCAAGAGTAGCCTAAAAGGCTCTAGTTTCCCTTTTTTTATTTGTATATGATTGCTGTTTTTCCTGGTAATTGAATTTTTAGAAAACCTGCTTCTATTTGAATTGGAGTAGCATTAGGATCCATCTGGTTGAATAGTGTTTTTTCTTCTAGATTTTCTTTGATTCTTGGCGGAATGTTAGTGTTATCTTTAATGTTTATGTTTAAGGGCAAAGGCATGGGTTGGTGACCATTATTTATTGCCACAATCACGTTTTCTCCTTGAAACTCACGTAGATACACATAAACAAAATAGTCAGCATACAAAGTAAGCAAAGAAGCATAATGTAGTGCAGGGGTTTGATTTCTTATGGCTATTACCTTTTTTAAATGGGTAAAAGCTTCTTTTTCCAGTACATACTCTTCTTTTGGTTCAAGGTTGTTGAAGATTTGCCACGGCATATCTCTTCTGTTGTCTGGATCGCTATAACCTTGCATTGCAATTTCGGT
>LFWW01000041.1 GCA_001273385.1 miscellaneous Crenarchaeota group-6 archaeon AD8-1
TAACATCACAAGAAATAGATTATCTAGAAAAGTACATAGAAAATCCATTTACAGCCATAACAAAAGAAAAACCAAACTATCCAATATTAAAACAGATCCTTAAAATTCTAAATGGCTTATTAGAAACTGGAAAACTGAAACTAAAATCAGATAAAAAACGCAAAGCTCAAGACACAATAAAAAAAATTAACAACAATTCCTTAATAAAATTGCAGGAAAAAAGCATTGCCAATATTAATCAAAAACAAAACCTGTTAACCTCAACAATACTAGCTGAGATAACCCGCAAAAAAACTGAATTACAAGAACAAAATCGAAAAATCAAAGCAAGAAAGTCTCGAATCGATGCTCATGCACTAGTAAAAAAGAACAAATATAATCAAATAAAGAATCAAATAGATAAAAATAAAAAATTGATCGAAAAAAACATTTTTGATTCAATCGAAAAAACCATAAAAATTGAATAATAGCATTATCAAATACAACCTTCTTTAAAAAATAAATATTATATTAAATCCTATAGTAAATTTTACTCGGAAAGTTTAAGAATCCAAAATGATCAGCATCCATATGAATATAACAAACTAAAGGATTAACTTGAAAATAGGCATTCTAACCAGAAATACCGAATCCTGGAGTTCGACTCAACTAAGACAAGCACTTAATAAAAAAAGAATTCCGTTTGAATGTTTTTCTTTTCCTAAAATTGTCGCTCAACTTGGAAAACAACCATCTTTCATAACAAATAATGAAAATATAATTGAAGAATTCAATGCTCTTATCATTAGACCAATAGGACGCGGTTCAGTTCATCAGCTAGTTTTCAGGATGGATATGCTCTCAAAAATGGAAAAACTCGGATTAATTGTGATAAATCCTTCAAAATCAATAGAAATTTGTGCAGACAAATATGCAATCCTATCAACTATAGAAAATTCAAAAATTCCCATACCGAGAACAATATCAACCGAAAGCATAATTGATGCTCTCAAAGCATTTACTGAACTAGGAGAAGATGTAATAGTAAAACCAATATTTGGCTCAAGAGGAATCGGCACCACAAGACTTGTTGATTCAGAAATCGCATCAATAGCCTTTAAAAACATAATCTTTCATCATGGAGTAATTTATCTTCAGGAATTCATTCCTCACGGATCATCTGATATAAGAGCATTTGTTATAGGAGAAGAAGTAGTTGCATCCATGCGAAGAGTTTCTAAAACATGGAAAAATAACTATAGCCAAGGAGCCAAACCTGCCAAAGTAAATCTTTCTCCCGCATTAAAAGAATTAGCTATAAAATCAGCAAAAGCCGTGGGCTGCAAAATAGCTGGAGTAGATATTCTTGAAGGTCCCAAAGGTCCAATGATAGTAGATGTGAATAGTCAACCCGGATGGAAAGGATTACAAATGATTACAAAACATAATATAGCTGAAAAAATCGTAAGCTTTGTAATTTCAGAAATAAAAAGATAAGTTGGTGAAAGAAATTCGTGAAGTAGAAATTGTAAAACATAATTTCTCCACGAAAAAAACCCAAAGAACAAAAGATCTTATAGCTGAAGAAAAACCAATCCATATTTTTGTAAATAAATCTTTCTGGGCAACAATCTTATGCTCTCCCTATGAATTAAAAGAGCTAGCAATTGGCCATCTTCTCTCAGAAGGTGTCCTTAAATCAATTCAAGAACTAACAGATATTATTATAGATGAAAAAAACTCTTGTTATGTTAATTTGTATCCAAAAATAAATGTTAAAGAACGAATTGGTCTTTCAAAACTTCATCAACGTGTAGTAACTTCAGCTTGTGGTGATCAGTCATTTTATCAATTCTCCAGAAAACCAAGAAAAATAACCTCAAACCTAAAGATAGACGCAAAGGTAATTTTTGAATCCGTAAAACAACTAAATTTCAAAGCAAAAACTTACAGACAAACTGGTGGAGTACATGCAGCAGCATTGTATGATGTAAACGGTACCCTAACTGCTTTGACAGAAGATGTAGGACGACATAACGCGGTCGACAAGGTAATTGGCATCGCAGCCCTAAAAAATCTAGCATTTGGCAATCTTTTTTTAACCTCTACAGGTCGATTATCAGGAGATATCATATTTAAGTCAGCAGAAGTAGGAATACCAATAGTAGCTTCGTTAGGTGCTGCATTAGATTCTGGAGTTCAGATGGCTAAGAAGGCTAATTTAACACTAGCAGGTTTTGTGAGAGGAAATCGCATAAATATCTATACTCATCCAGAAAGAATCTTGTTATAAGGATCAATAGAAACACTTGGAAAAACAAATTTTTTCTTATTCCTAATCATAATTCGTTTGTTATTTTTAGAAAATTTGCCTATAACCCTGCCAAAAATACCGAATTTACTAATTTCCATTAATATTCTATCTTTTTCTTTAGGATTAATAGTAGCAATTAAAGAACCACTCGATGACATAGACAAGATTTCATCATCTGATAAGCTAAAATATTCCTGAAGAATTTTTATTTCTGGTTTAATTAACAATTTTTCATTTTCAACCTGAAAACCAAACCCAGAACAATCAGCAAGCTCATTTAAAACCGAAACTAAACCTCCTTCAGTAATATCATGCATAACATTAACACCTCCTAAATCAGCAAGCTTCAATGCTTCATAAACGCAACTTTGCATTGATATTTCTTGAAGTAATTTTTGCATCTTTATTATTCCAAATAGTTTTTTTGAAAGCTTATTTCTCATAAAAGAAAAATTTGACAATACTTCAAAACCTATTTCTTTAATTTGCAAGATTATGTCTTCACTTTTAATATTTGAAGGCATGATAAGATTAGATCTATCTATTCTACCATAAGCAGTGCAAACTCCCACCATTTTATTCAAACTCTTATAAGTTCCAGTATGACCTGTAACAACCACCATATTCAACTCCTCAGCTGCAACACAAACTTGCTCCATCACCTTCTCAAAAAGAGTTGGTTTAGTTCCTAAAGCCCCCAAAAGATTTATTGAGCAAAACTCTGGCTTAGCGCCAAAAAGTGCAACATCTGAAGCAGCATAATTTATCAACAACCAACCAAACCATTCCTCAGGAACATCAGAACAAGGATCTGTAGAAACTACCATACATTTATCTCCCAAAAAATGAACACCAGAGTCATATCCAGGAAGAGGCGGAACAAGCACTCTTGGATCTCTTTTAATATAGCTCAAAAGTCTTTGTAATTCCCTCTTGTTTAATTTTCCCAATTTATTATCAACCATCCTGATCCTACAAAAAATCTTACAAATAGATTTGTAGAACATTGCTCTTTTTCAAAGTGTAAATAATAACTCCACTTATTACCATTTCTGGAATTAGATAACTTCCATTATAGATAGCTGAATAAAGAAATGGATGCATACCCTCAGGCGCGAAAGTACCAAAGAACACAACTCCAGAGATGAAGTGCATTAAAAATCGCCCTGATATACCCAAAAACATACCAACGAATGGTTTTTTTTGGAAAAAACCAGCAATTCCCAGAAAACCAAAAGCGAGAGGATAATCCAATAAAACTTGAATAGGCTGATAAACATATGGCTGAACAATCAGCTGAACGATTCCATAGACAGTAGCAGAAAATAATCCCACTGATGGTCCTCTTCTTAAAGCCAGCCAAATAATTGGAACCATAGAACCTGCAGTCACGGAACCCCCTTGCGGAAAAGTGTAGATTTTTATGAAACTTAATGCTGTAGACAAAGAAACAAAAATTGATATTTCCGCTAATATTCGAGTTGAAATTATTTTTTCTTGCCTTTTCAAGTTTTTCCCTTCGCCAGTATTATCTGGTTCAGGTTATATGGGTCGACAAAACCTATTTATCCTCTCAGCCAGGTGGAAATCCTAGCTCCCCAAACCTTACAGGGATAATGTTATTTAGTCGTATTTTAGTTTTCCTAAAGCTAAAGCATTAAGGAACGTCCTGATGAATGAAACCTATGCCCAAAAAATACAATTTTGATGAAATAGAGAAAAAATGGCAGCAGATCTGGGAAGATATGGGTATCTACCATTTTGATTGGAATGACACTAGTAAACCAGTTTTTAGTATCGATACACCACCACCATATCCATCTGGGGACTTTCACATGGGCAACATTCTGAACTGGACTTATTTTGATATTCTTGCTCGCTACAAAAGGATGCAAGGCTTTAATGTTCTTTTTCCACAAGGATGGGACTGTCATGGATTAAGCATAGAAGTGCAAGTAGAAAAAATGCAAAAGATACGAAAACGCGATATCCCACCAGACAAATTCAGAAAATTATGTGAACAATTAATAGAAAAATATATCAAACTAATGAAAAATTCCATTTTACGACTGGGCTGCAGTATAGATTGGACAACCGAATATAAAACCATGAATTCAGATTATTGGCGACGAACCCAACTTAGCTTCATACAATTATACAAAAAAGGCTATATGTACCAGGGAGAACACCCGATCAATTGGTGTCCAAGATGTGAAACCGCTATCGCAGATGCTGAGGTCAATTATGAAAAAAGAACAAGCTCACTTAATTATATTCATTTTCCACTTAAAGAAAATTCAGAACACCTTATAATTGCAACGTCAAGACCAGAGTTTATTCCCGCATGTGTTGCAGTAGAAGTCAATCCCAAAGATAAAAGATATAGCAAGTACATAGGAAAAAAAATTGTTGTTCCTATGGTAAATCGAATAGTAACAATAATTTCAGACAAAGCAGTTGATCCAGAATTTGGGACAGGAGTTGTTATGGTTTGTACATTTGGAGACAAAGAAGACGTAAAAACTGTAATGAAACATAAACTTCCAATAATCAGACTCTTATCAGAAAATGGGAAAATAAATGAAAAAGGTGGAAAATATTGTGGTTTAACAATAAATCAAGCAAGAAAAGCTATAATAGAAGATCTATCAAAGCTAGGTTTTCTAGAAAAAAAAGAAAAGCTAAAACACGAAGTTGGAGTTTGCGACAGATGCAAAACTCACATTGAGATTATCGAAGCAAAACAATGGTTTATGAAAACTAGAAAACTTACAAATAAGGTTATTAAAACTGCCAATGAAGTAAATTGGTATCCAAATTATATGAAATCAAGACTAATAGATTGGGCGAAATCTCTTGATTGGGATTGGGTTATCAGCCGTCAACGCCTGTTTGCTACTCCAATACCTGTTTGGTATTGTAAAACATGCAATCAAATAATTGTTGCTAAAGAAGACTGGACTCCTATTGATCCAAAACTAACGAATCCACACATAGAAAAATGTCCAAAATGTGGAAAAAATGACTTTTTTCCTGAAACTGATGTATTTGACACATGGATGGACAGTTCTATAACTTGTGCTGTACATGCTGGATGGCCAGACCGGAAAGACTGGAAGCGATTTTTCCCAGCTGATGTTCATCCTTCAGGAATTGATATTATTCGAACTTGGGCATACTATTTGATGGTTCGCCATTTAGCTCTATTCAACCAAACTCCATACAAATCTTGTCTTATTAACGGAATGGTTTTAGGATCAGATGGAAGAAAAATGAGCAAATCCCTGAAGAATTATATAGCAGCACCTGAAGTCCTAAGCAATTATGGTTCTGATGCAAGCAGACAATGGGCTGCAGGGGGAGGAGCAACGGGATCAGATATTCCATTTAGAATGCCCGATGTAGAATATGGACGGCGTTTTCTGGTTAAACTGTGGAACGTATCAAAGTTTGCAAATAAACTCCTCAAAGATTATGAATCCTATAAGGAGTCTAATCAAAATGATCTACAAATATTAGATAAATGGCTTCTAAGCCAAACAGCCAAGTTAATTGAGAAAGTGACACGAGCTATTGAAAATTCACAATTCAATATTGCTTTGGAGGAAATTCGCAACTTTGTTTGGCATATTCTATGTGATAGTTATATAGAGGCAGTAAAGGACAGACTCTATAGACCATCAATTCATGGAGAAGGAAAAAAGATAGCTGCTCAAAAAACTCTATATGATGTGTTATATATTGTTCTAAAGTTACTTTCTCCAATAATACCTCATTTAACCGAAGAAATTTATCAAGCCATTTACGCAGACGATAAAAATCATAAAAGTATAAGCTTAGCAAGTTGGCCTAAATCTTTTCCAAATTTAATTGATGATAAAATCGAAAAAAATGGAGACCTAATAATATCATTAATATCAGAAATTCGTCGTGAAAAAGCTGAAAAACGCTTGCCGCTTAATTCTCCAATAAAAACTTTGACATTATATACACAAGATGATACTAATGCAAAAGTAATACAAGAAGGTACAGTTGATATAATTGGTACCTGTAAAATAGAAAACCTTGAGATCTCATACAAAACAGGAACAGGAAAATCACTTTCCGACTATCCAGAAATCCAATATAAAACTCAATTCTAAAATTTGTGGTTATTTTTGAGCGAAAAAAAAACAGTAAAAGTAGGAATAATAGGATGCGGTGCTATTGGAACATTAATAGCTCAGGCTATAGAAAAAAAGATCGTGAAATGTGAAGAACTAATTTTGTATGATTATATCCAAAAGAAAGCTAAGGATCTCAAGAACTCAATAGATTTTCCTGTAACAATAGCAGAAAATCTAAATAAGATGCTCAACCTAAAACCAACAATTATAGTAGAAGCTGCCTCACAAAAAGCTGTTAAAGACTATATCAAACCCATTACCTCCAAAGGAATAAAATTAATTGTTATGAGTAGTGGAGCCCTTATAGGATCCAATTACCAAACAGAAAGAATTTATGTACCTTCAGGCGCAATTGGAGGCTTAGACGCCATATCAAGTGCAGCACTCACAAAAATATCAAAAGTTGTTCTAACAACAATTTTTGAAGGCAACGCAGAAAAAGCTGCTACGCAATTTCCTAGAAGCATGAATGTAGCATCAACTTTATCTTTTATAGTAAAACCTGCAAAAGTCCATGTTCGCTTAATCTCAGATCCTACAATAAAAAGAAACACACATGAAATAAAAGTTGAATGGCAATATGGAGAAATGTATTTTTGTTTTTCCAACGATCCTCACCCTGAAAATCCAAAAACTAGTGCGTTGGCTGCTTGGTCCGCTATACAACTATTGAAGACATTAATAAAAAACCAATAAGAAATCAAATTATCTGTTCAAATACCCTTAAAAATTATTTCATTAGAGATGCAATAAAAGATATATTCACAAAAAGATTCTCTTTTGTTAAAAACCAGAGGCATAATATGGAGTCATCTAACAATAACAATGAAGATATGGTTGTTACACCCTGGGAAGTAAAAGGAAAGGTTGATTATGAACGATTAATCAGAGACTTTGGAACCCAATCTATCACGCCAGAATTATTAAAAAAAGTAGAAAAAATAACAGGAAAACTTCACCCTCAGCTTAAAAGACATATTTTCTTTTCTCACAGAGATCTGGATACTGTACTAAATTTATATGATAAAGGGACAAAATTTGTTCTTTATACTGGTAGGGGTCCTTCAGGACCTGTGCATATAGGTCATCTGATTCCTTGGATTTTTACTCTGCACTTACAAAAAAAATTTGGTGTTAGACTCTATTTTCAGATGACTGATGATGAAAAATTTCTTATAGATGATAAAATAGATCTTCAAGATACTAAAAAATACTCTTATGAAAATGCTCTTGACTTAATAGCATTAGGTTTCAAACCAGAAGATACATTTATCATCTATGATGTTGAAGATATAGATTTGCTGTATGACATTGCTTTAGAAGTAGCAAAACGTATAACTTATTCAACAGCAAAGGCAAGTTTTGGTTTCAAGGATAATACAAACATTGGATGGATATTCTGGCCAGCAATCCAAGCTGTACCTTGCTTTATTCATAAGAAGTTAACCGGAGAAAATCTTCCCGCTTTAATTCCAGCTGCTATAGATCAGGATCCATATTGGAGAGTTACAAGAGATATTGCTCAAAAACTAGGATATTTTAAACCAGCTCAAATTCACTGCAGATTTCTACCTGGTCTTGGAACTGGAGGAAAAATGAGCGCATCTAAACCCGAGACCTCAATCTTTACTCATGATAAGCCCGAAATTGTCAAACGCAAAATCTGGAATGCTTATACTGGTGGGAAACCAACAGCTGCAGAGCAAAGGAAAACAGGAGCAAATCCTTCGATATGTTCAATCTATCAATATTTCTTTTATCTTTTCGAAGAAGATGATAAGAAACTTGATGTAAGATTAAATAAATGCAGAAAAGGTGAAATCCTTTGCGGAGAATGCAAAAAAGAGCTTGTTCAGAGATTAAATATGTTCCTAAGGGAACATCAAGAGAAAAGAGAGAAAGCAAAAGACGTAATTGAGCAATACCATATTAAAAGATAAGAAATTATTCAAGTGTAAATCTATGAGTTATTATGATCAAGAAGCAATAGAAAAATTCCGTTTATCCGGAAAAATACTGAAAAACAGCAGAGACGAGTTAAAATCTCTTATCCGAGAAAATATGCTAATTATAGACATTTGTGAAAAAGCTGAATCTTTAATTAAAGAAAAAGGGGGTGAACCCGCTTTCCCATGCAATGTTTCTGTGAATGAAATAACAGCACATTACACATCTCCACCAAAAGATAAAACTAGAATCCCTGAAAAATCATTAGTTAAGATAGATATGGGAGTTCACCTTGATGGCTATGTTACAGATACCGCTTTTACAATCTGTTTTAATCCAGAGCACATTTTCATGGTTTCTGCAGCCCAAGAGGGTTTGCAGGCAGCAATAGAGACGATACACTCAGGCATTTCAACTTCAAAAATAGGTGAAATAATAGAAAAAACGATTCGAAATAGAGGTTTCAGACCAATATCAAACTTAACAGGTCATTCTGTTGGAAGATACCTGATTCATGCTGGAACTTCAATACCAAACATTAAACAATTCTCTTTTACAAAAATAAAAGAAGGTCAAGTATTTGCAATCGAACCTTTTGTTACCTTACCTGAAGCTGCAGGTCGCGTAGAAAATCACCCAAAAAAAACAATATTTCGATTAACTAAAAATAAGAAAATTAAAAATCCGTATTCTCAAAAATTAATAAATTATATTGATAAAAAATTCAAAACACTACCTTTCAGTGAAAGATGGCTCAAAGGAATTGTACCTGAAAACAAACATAATCAAGCTTTTAAAAATCTTATAAATTCAAAAATAATTTCCGGTTATCCAGTGCTAATTGAAGCTAGCAAAAAAATTGTAGCGCAAGCTGAACATACTGTAATAATAGAAAAAGATGGTTGTAGAGTTTTGACTTAGATAGTAAATGGCTTTTCTTTGTTCTTAATTTCTTTATAAATGGCAGTGATAATCTTATTTTCTTCACATTTATCACATTTACCTAATTCTTTAAACACGAAATCGCCTCGTTCAAATTCTCTCAAATCTTTTGTCTTACATTTTCTACATTCTATAGTAGTCATAACTTTTGTGTCTTCAGTTTTTAGTTTTTCAACTCTTTTTCGTGATTGATACAAAACATACACTGCTAATCCCATAGATAGAGCTCCAATCAAAATCAAATATATAGCTACGGTTCCATTTCCCATAAGGTAAGCTTCAACTCCAAAAATAAGAGCTATGAAAGATAGTGCCAAAACAGCAAAAACAATGATTTGCAAATATCTTGAGATTTTATTTGAGATATCGGATGAATTTTTGCTCATTAAACGCTCCTCCTACTGTCCAACTCCGATGGTGTTTCCAACTCCTACAATGATTATCTTATCGCCTTCTTTGGTACGTTCATTAACTACATTTCTCATTCTTTCTAAAACATTATCAACTGAATCAGCAATTTCTTTTCGCATTGGAGAAACAGCATCTCCTATATCTTCTCTTACTATTATTGCGTTCAAAGGTATCTTGTACTTTACCACCACTTCTTCAATCTTGAAAGCGTCAACACCTGGTCCTCCTATTGCTGCACCAATTCCTTCAGCTACTTCACCAACTTTCTCGCCTTCCAATTTTAGCCCAGCATCAATCATTATTACCATCGCGATTTTACCCTTGTTCTCTTCAATTAATTCTTTAACTGCATCTCCAGGTTTCCCAACATTTCCACCTGGACCTCTAGCTTTTAAAACTAATGCTGTACGTCCTTCAAAAGGTAATGTAGCAACTACACAATCCTTTGGAACTCTGCGAGTTTCATACCCTTGCATGAGTCTTGCTGCAATTAATGGTCCAACACCATCGCCAATAGGTTGTCCAAAAGCAAAAGCTTCAAGTGCATTTGCATAAGCCTCGGCTTCTTTCATAACCAAAGGCAAAATCATTTGAAGCTGCAATATAATATACATGTTCAGAGTCTTTTTTCCTTGAATGTAAAAATGCCTCACAATCCTATAAATAAAATTAAGAGCCATTGCTGCCTCGAGAGTATTCTCAAGGTTAAAAACTTGAACTTCATCACTAGCAGGAGCTATCAATTTAACTTCATCCTTTAGGCGATTATCTCTTACATCAAGAATATGATCTAATTTGTAAACAATACCTGCAGGATCCATGCTCTGAGGAGAAATTGTAAAATACTCCAAATATCTGTCGACTTTAGAAGTAGGGTCAGTCTCAGGTTTTCCAATTTCCTTAATTGTCTCAATAGCAGTTTTTCTTCCCTTTTCTTTAATAACCTTCAATTTTCTAAGAGAATTTTCAACTTCTCTAATCATTACATAAAATTGAATTCTTTGACCATATAACATGAAAACTACGAACAACATTAGACTTGCTGCATAAATAATCTGAGATACAATATCTGTTCCGGGTGCAAATGCCATTTTAAATCACTACAGAACTATTATCACTTGGTTATAAATGTTAACCCAGTTCACTCATATAATTAATTAAGCAGGAGGGCTGCCAGTTTTCCCAGGTTCACGTGGCCGAAGACCACACTACAGCGGGGAACGGAACACAGTTTAACTTCTGAGTTCGGAATGGGATCAGGTGGAACCCGTGCCCTATGACCGGCAAACCCAGCAATACACAGCACCTTTCCTTGATTAATCTTTCGCTTCTAGAGATCAAAAAGGATAAAATAATATTAAAAAAGAGTAACTTTAATTATTTAAATCGATTAGGCATATATTTTTATTTCGGACTGTTAAATTAATCCATTCAACATAGTAGGGGCCGTAGTCTAGCCAGGCATGACGACGGGCTCCAGAAAGAAGCAACGGGTTTACTGACCAGATCGGGATGACGAGATTCTGGAGCGGTTTTAGAGAAACCCGTAGGAAAAGCCAAGCGCTTTATCCGGGTATAGGTCGTCGGTTCAATTCCGGCCGGCCCCACTACTTAGCAAAATAATTATTGGCTAATATTTGAAAAATTGATCTATCTTTTTAGACTAGATATTTTCTATTTGATAATCATAATTGGTGTTAGTTTTATTTGGGCAAAATAATGCAAATAAATAAAAAAATTGAAACTATTTAATTAAACCTAGAATTCAAAATCTAAAACATACCTTTTAATAAAAACTATAAAAAAACAAAGTGAATTTTAAATTCATATATTATTTATTTATTAAATAATCTAATTGATAATTGTAGTATAGGAGAATTCTATTTTCCACTTAAGTTCATTCTTCTCTCATTTTCTCCTATTTCCTAAAGAATTCTCCTAGCTAATCAGAATACTTGGTTTATAGTCGCTAAAAGCAAAATTTTTTTCCGCAGAATTTTTAGGTTATGATCCTTATAAGATTGAACATGACTGATCAACTTTTGCATGGATTATTAGCAAAGTACTACGATCGTTTATACTCATACAGGGATTACTTGGACGAAGCTGTGAAAATTCAAAACTTGATAATAAAATATTCGCCTATTGAACCCACTACAATCCTAGATGTAGCATGTGGAACCGGCCTTCATCTTAAACATCTTAAAGATGATTTCAAATGCATTGGAGTAGACATAAGCAAAGATATGCTTAAAATAGCGCGAAAAAACGTTAAAGGAGTAGTATTCAAACAGGCAGATATGAAAAAGTTAGAACTAAAAAAGCAATTTGACGTTATAACCTGCTTATTGAGTTCAATTGGTTATTTGAAAAATAATAGATATTTGAATAAAACTCTTAAGAATTTTTATGACCATTTAGTAAAAGGAGGTTTGATCTTGGTTGAGCCTTCACAAGCAAGATCATTTTATGTTTCTGGAAAACCACCAATTACTTTTTATGATGGGAAAGATCTGAAATTGACCCGTCTCAATAAATCAAAAATCAGGAATAACATAGCCCATTTAACCATGCATATTGTAATTGCAGAAAAAGGGAAAGAAGTAAAATATTTTGCAGACAATCACAAACTCGGAATTTTTGGAATAAGTGAAACATTAAAAATTATGAGAAACATCGGTTTCAAATGTAAATTTCTAGCAAATGGTTTCATGAATGGAAGAGGATTACTTATAGGGATTAAGAAATAACAAGGAATTTAGAAAGAAATTAATAATTATAAAACTAAAAAAAGGGATTATAGGCTATTGACAAGTTTCTACTTTAAGCTTATTTCTTTAGAAGACTGCCATAATCCATGAATATTGCATAGAGAAACAGCAAAAAGAATCCCTGGTTTATTGATTTTAATCCATGTTGATAGTCCATGATGAGCATAAACTGCGCTTGTATTAGGTCCTTGAACTGACGCTCCATGTGCTGTAAATTCATAATGGCCAACTTGATATGCTGTTTTTTCTCCATCTGGTTGGAAATATAGTGAAATCCAGCTAATATGATGCTCAGAAGTATTAGGATGAGCGATCTCTTTGCCTATAGCAACTTTGACCTCAAAAATCTTATTTGAAACTACAGTATCACTACAATCAATCACAGGTACATGTTTTTCAAGTTTCCAATCTGCTGTTTTAACCAAATCATTGATTTTCGCCACAAATAGTCATCTCCATATAAAATAGATCGAACATACTCATTTATTAATTTCTACTAAACTAAAATCTAAATGCTTTATTTCAAAGAGGCGATAAATTCGTGAATTTTTTCTTGAAAAATATCCTGTTTGAAATTTATTTTTTATTACAAAATATTCAAGGCATACTTAAACAATAACTACTCGTTCTCTGTATCTGTCTTTTATGGCGGGCCCGGCGGGAATTGAACCCGTGACCCTCGGATTAAAAGTCCGATGCTCTGCCTTGCTGAGCTACGGGCCCATTGAATATTTTATTTTCGTTTAAGGGAAAAACAAAAAAGAGCTTTTTTAGGTTTTCGATCAATATCAAATAAATTATAATTCTCCATATTTAACATTAAGTAATTGAAATGATAGTCCTCAACTAAATCTATATTACAGAATTAATTGAATTATTGCTTAGAAAAACATATAGAAATATTGCTATTTTTTAATTGGCAAATATCCCATTACTTTTTTGTCCTTGTAAAAATATCACTTTTTAGTTATATAATTAACCAAAATAACTATGATTTTTAAATGCTTGCTTTTCATTTGCGCGATAAAATCATTAGTTTTTACTATTTAGCTATATATGTACATGTTAACAAACGTTATTTTTCCATTTAAGCTTAAAAAAAGTCACGGTGTTAAATTTGATTTCATGGAAACACTCATTTAATAGATTAAACGAAGAATTTGAGATGGTTCAGAAAAAGAAGCAAGCTTTGGACAATTTATACGAAACAGGAAGAATTTCTCAGAGTACACATGATAGTTTCAACAATGATATTGACATTGTATTGAAGGAAATCGAAAAACAACAAGACGCCCTTTTAAATAAAATGCAAAAAACGACTAAAGAATTAGATGATCAAATTATGATTTTAGAAACGCTGCTCGCTAACTATGAAATACAACATGCAGTAGGTGAAATAGAAGAAGATAATTACCAAAATGAGATACACATCCTAAATACAGGACTTGATTCTGCAAAAAGAGAATTAGAAAAAGTCAAAGAGGCTGTTTGTCAGCTTACCCTTAATTTTGAACCAAAAATAACTGAGCCTATAAATGATAACATTATAGTTGAAGAAGAACCATTACAGGCGATTCCCTCAACTCTCGAAAACCCAGAAGACCCAAAAGAAATAAAAGATGATATTGCCCCTACTCCTGAAATATGCATTCCTCAACCAAACTTAACGATTGATTCAGCAATATCTGAGATAGCTGAAAATGAGACAATACCCACTATAGAAATAGAAACTCCTGAACAAGTTGATGATTCGGTTCAGGCTGATGTTGTTCCTGAGACTGTTCCTGAGGTTTTAGAGAGTGATTTATCGGTTGATGATTCGGTTCAGGCTGATGGTTCAGGCTGATGTTGTTCCTGAGACTGTTCCTGAGACTGTTCCTGAGGTTTTAGAGAGTGATTTATCGGTTGATGATTCGGTTCAGGCTGATGTTGTTCCTGAGACTGTTCCTGAGGATTATGAAGAGCAAAAACAATCAGACCCAGCAATTTCTAATGAAGAAAAAATTTCCAATGAAGAAATGACAACTGAGGATGAAACTGACGAATGGCCACAATTTGTGGATGAAATTAATTTTGATGATGAGCCAGAGATAATTCAAAATGAACCATTATTCTTGGAATCAGCTAATCAAATAATCGAAGATACTCCAGAAGAAACAATAATAGACGAGCAAACAACTACAAACCTTCAAGGTATAAATCAAACGCAAAAGCAAATAGAAAACCAAACATCAATATCTGAAACAAAAGAAAATATTGAAAATACAGAAGAATACTAAACTCAAATTTCCTTTTTCTTTTATAATAATACTATTAGACAACTTTTAATTGCTAACAAACCTACAAATTCTACTAATTAAATAAAAAATTTAATAATTTATTAAATACTCAATCCTAAAAATTACTTCTGTTTCTTATCTTTTATCAAGTGGAACAAATTTTGTTCCATAAGCACCCCTATAATTAGAAGTAGGACGAATTAATACGGCTTCTCTGTACTGCTCCAAAATATGTGAAGTCCATCCAACAATTCTACTAGACGCAAAAAACGGTGTAATGAACTCTTTAGGGACGCCTAAAGCATTTAAAACCAAAGCAGCATAAAAATCTACATTTGGATAAATTTTACGCTCTTTATGTACAACAGATTGTATTGCTCTTGCTTTATTATATAGATCCCTTTTACCTATTCGTGAACATAAAGATTTGCTTATTTTTCTTAAATGACGCGATCTTGGGTCTTCTTTTATATAAATTCTATGTCCAAATCCCATAATCTTTTTTCCATTACATAGCATTCCCTGAATATATGCTTCAACTTCTTCTGGATTGTCAACATCAAGGAGCATATTCATTACTCTTTCTCCTGCTCCACCATGAAGTATACCCCTAAGTGTGCCAATAGCTGAAATAACAGCAGAATAGATATCTGACATTGTACTAGCAGTAACTCTAGCAGCAAAAGTTGACGCATTAAGTCCATGATCAGCATGTAAAGTTAAATAACGATCAAGGGCATCAATCTCTTCTTTATCTGCAATTTTTCCTCGAAACATAAACAAAAAATTCTCAGCAAATCCATACTCTTTCTTGGGAAGAATTATCTCTTTATTATTTTTTACCCTATAGATTGCACTAACTATTGTAGCAACTTGTGAAATTAATTTTAGCGCTAATTTCTTGTTTCCAGCCCTATAAGAATCTTCGAAATCAGAATCGTACTCACCCAAGCTAGACATTATAGTTCGCAAATTCTCCATTGGATGGCCTCTATTAATTGAACACAATCTTAGCAAATTATTTGGAATCTTCATCTCAGAAAAAAGTGTTCTTTTAGTATCTTCCAATTGTTTTTTATTTGGAAGCTTTCCATTCAAAAGCAAATAAACTACTTCTTCAAAACAAACTCTTCCAATAAGCCGATCAATATCATAACCCGAATAATAAAGTGCACCATAAGGATCAACAAAACTAATTTTAGTTTCGCAAGCAGCTACATCCCTTAATCCGCGAACATAAACTTTTTCAGAACTCATAAACATCAACTTCCTAATTAAATCGTTAAACTGCCTCATTAAAGTTTAGCTAAAAAATTAAAGATGATAGATATTAAGAAAAAAATCGTTAGCAAAACAAAATTTTTCGTTTTTTCTATAAATATTCTATTTTTCTAATTGAATTTTTATTAACTCTTTTGCTTTTCGAATTGCCTCCTGTAGATTTTGAGGCTTTGGTCCTCCTCCTTGAGCAAAATTAATCTTTCCACCTCCTCCACCTCCAATAATCGGAGCCACCTTCTTCACAATTTCAACTGCATTAACACCTTTTTTGACAGCAGTATTCCCAGCCATCACAACAATATTGGCTATTTTTTTGTTTGATCCAAAAAAGATAGTTACTGTTGATTCGTTTTGCTTAATAGCTTCATTTGCTGTTTGGATCATTCTTTCTATATCCATATTTTTATTGAAGTCACGTTCTGCTAGTTTTCTTTTTCTACTAATTCTTTGATTAATTTACGTTTGTCAGAATTAGCTATCTTCAATTCTTTGACAATTCTAGCAGCTGTTTTATCCAATTTATCAACAGAAGATTCCAAAATTTCTGAAACTTTCCATAATAATTTTTCATTTTTTTGAATATTTTCTAATGCCTTAAGTCCAGTTGAATACCCTATCCTTTCTACTCCATCTTGTATTCTTTCAGTATAAATAATCTTAACAAATCCCATCTCTCTGGTATTTTTTAGATGAGTTCCCCCGCATGCTTCTATGTCCCAGTCCCCTGTTTTTACTACACGAATAGTCTCTCCAGGAACAGAGCCACCCTGATAAAGTCTAAAACCATAAAGTGATTCAGCTTGGTTACGATTCATAAATGATGTTTTAATTTCAATTTCTTCATAAATTGCTTTATTTGCCAATTTTTCAATTTTATGAATTTCACTAGGAGTCAACCTTCTATAATGTGTTATATCAATTCTTGAAATATTTGCTCCTTTTTGAGCTCCGTGTTGCCACACATGATCACCTAAAACACGTCGTGCCGCTCCATTAATTAAATGAGTAGCTGTATGCGCCTTCATTAAAGCATATCTTTTCTTCCAATCCAAAATACCCTTTACCATACTTCCATTTTTTGCTTTAATTGACCCTTTGATCTTATGCAAAACCACATTTCCTATCTTTTGAACATCGACAACCTCAATCTTCTCTGAGTTTAGTAGCAGAAAACCTTGATCAGCTGGTTGACCACCACCTTCTGGATAAAAGGCTGTTCTATCAAGAATTACGTATTTGTTGCGAATTATAGAAAGAATCTTTGCTTCAAACTCTTTGATATAAGCATCATCATAAAAAATTAAATTAGTTGCAGATAATTTTTCAACCTTACTTTTTTCAATATTAGAAATTAGCTCTTTCTTTTCTTGTTTTTCTGAACAGACATGAGTATTCGCAATTGAACTGTAGAAATCAGCAGGAATCTTAACTTCAATGCCCTTTTGGTTAGCTATCTGCTTTACCGTCTCCGGAGTAATCCCGTGAGAACCATACAACTCGGACAATTTATTACTAGGAAATCTCCTTTTTTTCTTAGTCAAAATATCATCGATAATTCGCTCAACTTTTCCTTTTCCTCGTTTTATGGTATCTTTATACTTTTCTTCTTCAACTCTTATCATATCAATAATTTCTTCTTTTTTCTCCTTGATATGGGGATAATCTTTGGACCAAAAATCATTTTGCAACTCAAAAATTTCATAAAGTTTTTCTGATTCCATATCCAAGTTCTGTAGAAGTCTGTAAGTTCTTCTAAAAATCATTCTAGCTAAATATCCCTCTTTGATGTTAGATGGCACTATTCCTTCAGATAACATAAAACTCAAACATTTAGTATGATCTGTAATAGCAAAAGCATTTTCAATTGGACCAAGAATTTTCTCTAATTTTTCAACTTCTACGCCAACTCTTTCAGCAACTTTATTTCTAGTAATCAACCTGTCAGCTTTTTTATCAATAGTAACTAATCCTGAATGTCTAGCGATAGAAAATAACATTTTATCATCAATCTCCTCAAGTTTAGCCATTGCAAATATCTTATCCAAAACCTTCCCGTAAATAGCGTGAAAACAACTTGGCACTCCTTGAGAAAGCCATGCTAATCTATCCAAACCATATCCAGTATCAACAGTTCTGATTGGCAATTTAATAAAATCATTTTTTAGAAGCTTATATTGCATAAAAACTAAGGTTCCAACTTCAAGTCCACCCACAATACTCTCTACATCTGGACCTGCATTTCCCCCACCAACCCAGAAACTTTCCTTATAAGTTATGTCCTCTGATTTTATGCCCAAAACTTCTGTCATGAATTCATGATGATACCTTACGGTCTCGTCTTTCCAATAAACTTCCTTATCAGGATAATTGAATGCATGATGACCTCCCATCTCAAAAATTGTAAGATGACGCCCAAAAGTCGGACCAGTATTAGAAATATCCACCAAACGGATACAAGGTTGAGCTATAACAAGCGGATTGGCTGGAGGAGGTACAATTCCATCAGTCACATAAGGCTGAAAATCAATAATACTTGCATGAGTTAAATAGATATCATCTCTCCACCTAGCCACCACAGGATAAGGTTTAATTCTAGCATGATTTTGCTTCTCAAAAAAAGAAAGAAATGCCTCTCTCATTTCAGAAAGATTGTATTTCTTTGATGTAGGCGGATTACCAAGAAAGCTATAGCATGCACATCCATCAGAAGTTGATTCGCCACATGTCTCTTGATATGAATTTTGAGTCCAAAAATATTCACGGCAAATAGGGCAACGTCTTCTAATAAAACCCTCTTCAAGAAAAAAGGGCAGTTTATACTCTTCTGATGAAAACCTCCTCAACATATTAGACATGGCTCTATATCCTCTATATCTTTCAGCTTTATTGGAGTTTACTTTTTCCCTAAATTTAAATTGTTTCACTCTAACTGTTAAATTAAGATTATACCTCACTCACCAAACTATCAACCTATTTATCCAAAAACCATCTTTATTCTCGATGCCATTCATCAATCATATTAATTCTTTCTTGACAGGTTTTTTCTAAACCATATCTTCTAAAAGGTTTGGTTAAGTGTCTCTGTGATCTTGCTGAAGTTATATGCAATCCTTTTCTTATTTTCCTATTAACTATAATTTCTTCTTTCTTCTTATCAGGAAATTTTTCATGACATTTATCACAACGAAATCCCTTATTTTTTCCAAGAGATTTTAGGTGTCGATGACATTTTGAACATATAGGATTTTGTAATTTTTTTTTCAGATAAAGGGACAAAATATTGATTTTTTCTAGATTAATAGTCAATATACCCTCTTCTCCAACTTTTCTTACTGCACCAAAAACCTCTACTTCGTCTCCTACAATTAACTTTCTCGCTATTTTTCGCAATGATCCTGTTGGTTCGAAAGCTACACAGTCAACCTCACTATTATCATCTTTAATTGAGAAAATTACATGTCGAAGAGGAATAATCTGAGGATTTTTTGATACAATTCCCTTGGCTAGGATTGACTGATATGGCTGTATTATACTTAGCTTTTGTACCTTTTTTATATGAGCGTCAGTGCCTTGATTTGTCCTAAAAATTACCCATCTTTCGATTTTTTCACCTGGATGAACTATTGAAAATGCCTTTTTTACTATTTGAGCTGATTCACCCCGGATTCCAAATAGAATAGGATCTAAACCTCTAGGAGTAATAATAATCCTCATTTTTTCCAAGTCAACATTATTAAAAGTGAATGGTTTTGTCAATTCATCCATCTTAAAAACAGATTTTTTATCAAGAATTCTTACTTTTCCTATATTTCTCAATTTTCGATACGATATTAATTCATAAGTATGATCACAATCAAGTATTTCCCCAATAGCTCCTAAACTTCCTATTAAACCTCGACAATTTTTAAAACCGATCATATCACAGCTATATTTTTCAGTTAGTTTAATTGCGCTCTCTAAATCAACAATCCCTTGCAACACTTTTTTGGAGAAAATTCTGATCTCTTGGGGAATTTTATTTCCAATAAGAAATATAATTCCTGGGTTTGTGTTTTCAGACTGTAAATCTGAATTATTTTCTACAACATTTCTAGTTCTTTGCTTTATTTCATCTTCGAATATAGGATTATATTGAAATCGAAGACATAATGCTCCATTGCCTCTTGTTTTCCAAGGGACATTAGGATTTAATCGAATTAAATTTGGATAATCAATAAATCTTACTCCTAATTCTTCAAGCTTCTCAATCAAAAGAGCAGCAATATACGTCGTGCAGCCTTTCCTTACTGAATCAGTATCATCAATACCAATGTGCATTATCTGATTTTTTTTCAATAAATTTTTTCCTCGTATATGTTACTATAACAAACAATAAGTCTGTTAATACAAACTAAAGTAAATCTTGGAAAACAGAAAAATGAGCAATTATCTTTCTTCGACTACAATCATAGTTAATGTAGATCTAACCTTATCAAGCCTTCGAACTCTCCAAGTCACTATTTCTTTAAGTTTATCCATAGTATCAGCAGCTACTCTCGCAACAATATCATAGACTCCATAGACTGCTGAAGCTTCATTTACTCCTTCAACCTTCTTTAATTCCTTAAGAACATCAGCTTCAGAACCTATCTCGGTATTAATTAATACAAATGCTGTAGGCATTCAAACTCCTCTAAATATATTGTAATCGATTTATGCATTAAAGTATTTTCCCTAAAAAATTAAGGGAGTCAATTCCTTCATATTGTATTATCGCAAACTTGATTTTTATTTTGAGTAGTACTTATTGCTGTTTATTCATTGCTATTTTCTAAAAACCGCGTTAATATTTTTCAATAACATTATTTTGATTGCAAACTTAAAAAATGATAAGGACTCTTATATCGTATTAATGTGAGGAAACTCTGTAAGCCATGGTTTTTGATTTAATATAAAAACCCGGATGTAATTCCTAAAGTACATTGAATACATTTTGCCTTTACCACAGTTAGTTATTCTTCTAACAGATGTATAGGCTTTTGCGTTTTTGTTAATTATACATCTTCCAATTTTCCCCATCTTTCTTGAAAAATTCACATCCTCTGCACAAGCCATATCCTCTGCAAAACCGTTGACCTTTTCAAAAGCTGATTTTCTGGAAGCTACACATACAGAAGGAAAAAGTGGAAATCCAAAATAAGCTGTTATTGATGATATCTTATTTAAAAATCCATAATGGAATATTGCAAATAGCCTATTTAATGGAGTTAATCTCTCAAGGTTTTTTAGAATACCTGCAACACACACAATACTTGGATCCTTGAAGCTTTTATATATTTCAGTTACAAAATTTTTATCTAGATACGTATCTGCATCAACAAAAAGAATAATCTTGCCCTTTGTATTCTTTGCGCCAATGTTACGTGCTTTCCCGACCCCGCGAGCTTTAACATCTATAACCTTATTAGCCAATTCTTTCGCAACAACTCTTGTATTATCAGGACTATGACTATCAACAACAATAATTTCGATTTTGCCCTCTTTAAATTCTTGGTTTTTTATGCTTTTTAGACACCCTGCTATTGTTTCTTCCTCACGATAAGTTGGGATAACAACAGATACAACTGGATTAAGCTTAATCACTACTTTTTTACTTCCCCTTAAAGACAGCAACGTAAACTCATAATACTTCTAATAACTTTTTCTTATATTAAAACTCTCTTAATCCGTAAAAATCAATTTATCTACCCTTTAATTCTTCATAGGTGATTTTGTGTATATTTTTTTATTAAATTTCATAAGAAAATAACAATCATTCAATCTTATCTTTTTCTAAAGGCTAATATTGCTTCAAATATTTCATGATTTAATAGATAGGCTTAAAAAATAAGATTCTAATTCTAATCAAGGCAAGGGTCCGTGGCGCAGCACGGATTTAATATAACGGTTCCATATAGAGGATAGTTATGTTGAACGGATAGCGCGTCAGCCTTCTAACGCTTAAAAAGCATGAAGAAAGCTGAATGTCCTGGGTTCAAATCCCAGCGGACCCGCATTATATTTACTAAAAATTTTTTGCAGTGGGAAATTATTACTATTTTTGTTTTTATAATTTTTATTTTAAAGTTATTTCCTAATTCCAAAGTAGTGTTCATCTGTTATCTTGAACTGTACCTAGAACAAGCAATCTTTGTATTAAATTACTGTTAATCAATTTATTAAATATGATTTAATGTTAAATAAGATTAAAGTAGTATTTAGAAACAATATTAGAATAAAATCTATGCTTTAATTTGGGCATCTTTATGACAAAAAAAATTGGATCCAAATACCAGATTCTTTCTATTCCTTTCTTAGTAGTTGGCACGATAATAATGCTAATTTGTTATTTTTTGATGGATCGCTTGGATTTTTTTGTTCATGGTGCTCTTTATGAGTACGGGCTTATATTTGATTATGAATGGGCTAATTGGTACTGGAATTATTCAGCCCTGATAAGGGATTCTATTTTGATCTCTTTGGTGGCAATTATCTTTGCATTGATTTTTGTTATAATTCAGATAGCTAGTAAAAAAAATTTCATTAAACCATTTAGTTCTTCTCTTATTGTTGTTAGAATTTTTTTTGCATTTGTATGTTTTTTTTCATTATTGCAATTGGATACTATAGTTAATCATTCATTGTACAGTTATGGATTGCAATTCAGTTATGATTGGGCTATCCCCTATTGGAATATGCTTGCAATCTTTTTTGGATTATTTTTAATGGTAATTTTGATTGATACTATATCAATGTTGCTTGTTGTTTCCTCCGAATCTTGGTTTTATTCAACCATTAAGCCAATTTTAACTATTAATTCTCTTTTATTTTTTGTTGGAATAGCGATTTTGTTTTTGTCAGTTTATTTTAATTCTTCAATTTTAGTTTTCATAGGTTTAGGTTGTGTTTTTTGGGGGGTAATATTGATCAATATTAAATCCAGCAAATATGTGAAAGAAGATTTGCTTTTAACTGCAACCCCATCTTTGATGAAAAGTCTTAGAAAGATTATTTTGGAACTTGGATATGCAGGAGAAGCTATTTATCTGCCCCCAAAATATTTGAATAATTCTGAATCCAGCAAAGTTTTTATCAGCGAGACGGAAAAAAATATTATGCCTTTGCCTTATCAAATTCAAAGAAATGATAAAATTTTTATTAAAAATCCCAAAGGATTACTTATTACCCCGCCAGGTTATGATCTATCCATATTATTTGAAAAGACATTAAATACAACTTTCACTCAGAAAGATTTAGGTTTTTTTGAAAGAAAATTACGAAAATTAATAGTTGAAGACTTGGAAATAGCTCAAAATATTCAATTGGAAAAGACAGAAAATTCAGTTTATATTAAAATAGAAAATTCTGCATACAGAAATATGGGTACGTTAAGCAGTGCTATTGCCTGTGTTTTAGCGAAAATTACTGGTAATCTTGTAATAATTGAAAATAGGGAAACAAGCAAAAATGACAAAATAGTTAATCTTTACTATCGATTATTTGAATCAGCTGAATTATAAAAAAAATTATTTTTTTGTATAATGTTAAAATTTTTAGCCTATTTCAAAATATGGTAATTACTGCGATTTTTATTATCTGTAGTGTTATTATTTCGAAAATAATTTTTTGATTTCATTTATTTTAAAAATGTTTCAAGATTAACAAAATCATAAATAGTTGAAATTAACCTTTAAAAATTTAATAAATTCAATAAGAGAACCTTTATTTCATAATTAACAAATAACTCTAAGCTAAAGGTTGCGAGAACTTTGAAATCCAATTCCTTAGAAACGCATATTGCTGGTTTACATTTAAATTCACCTACTATGTTGGCATCAGGGATAATGAGCTATTCTGTTGATTTTTTTCAAAGAATAGCAAAAGAAGGAGTCGGAGGGATAGTTACTAAATCTATTGGATTAGAAAGTCGCAAAGGCTTTGAAAACCCAACTATAGTTCAGATCAACAATGGATTCATAAATGCGATGGGTCTTCCAAATCCTGGTATAGCGAGTTATGCAAATGAGATTAAGAAAGCAAAAAATGTTCTTAATATTCCGTTAATTGTTAGTGTGTATGGTTTTTCCATTGAAGAATATGAAACGGTTGCTAAAAAGGCTATAAATTATGGTGCAGATGCTGTAGAGCTTAATGTATCGTGTCCTCATGTTAAAGATACTGGTTTAGAAATAGGTCAAAATCCAGAAAAATTATTCAGGGCTATTAAAAAAGTAAAAAATAATGTTAAAAAACCTGTTATTGTGAAATTGTCACCAAATGTAACAAACATAACGGAGTTTGCTACAATAGCTGTAGAGGCTGGAGCTGATGCTCTAACTGCCACTAACACTATTCATGCTATGGCGATTGATATTGAATCTACCAAACCTATTTTGAGTAATATTTTTGGGGGTTTTTCAGGTCCACCTATAAAACCTATAATCCTCAGATGTGTTTATGAACTTTTTAAGACAGTAACTGTACCGATAATTGGTTCAGGAGGCATAACAAACTGGCGTGATGCGATTGAATTTATGCTTGCCGGGGCTTCTGCAATCCAAATCGGAACAGCAATTGCATTACAAAATACCAAAGTATTTAATGATATAAACAAAGGAATTAAATCCTATCTGAAGAAAAAAAGATTTAAGAATGTGGAGCAAATTGTCGGCCTATCTCAGAAAATATAATATTATGCGCACAATACCAATTCTAAATATAAAAACAGAAAATCAAACAACAAAAACAATTACTTTTAATGATAAGCTTTGCTCAAGAGCCAAACCAGGGCAATTCATAATGCTGTGGATACCGAGAGTGGATGAAATTCCTCTTAGTATAATGAATTCACAAAAGGGTGAGGTTTCAGTTACTGTAAAAGCAGTTGGATCTGCTACAAACTCATTAAATTCAATGAAAAAAGGACAAAACATTGGAGTGCGTGGTCCTTTTGGTAATTGGTTTTCTACTCGATCCAATAAATGTCTATTAATTGGCGGAGGAGTTGGAATAGTTCCCTTGTATTTTTTATTAAAGAAAATAGTGGGGGATGACAAGCAAATAACATTCATTAATGGTGCAAAAACAGAAAATGAATTGTTGTTTATGTCTTCAATTAAAATTTTATGCAAAAATCAGACAATTTTATCGACAACTGAAGACGGTAGCTATGGTTATAAAGGTATAATTACTGAATCTCTAACCAAGATTCTTCGTCAGGAAAAATTCGATATAATTTATGCATGCGGTCCTGAATCTATGATGCGTAATGTATTTGATATTGCAGAATTGTACAAAATACCCTTGGAGGCAAGTTTGGAACGTCTTATGCGTTGTGGTATAGGTTTGTGTGGGAGTTGTGTTATTGGGCAATATCGGGTTTGCAGAGACGGACCAATATTTAATTCAAAACAGCTGCGTAAAATTCAAGATGAATTCGGCTTTTCAAGACTTGATTTTAATGGAAAAAAAATACCTATATAAATTACATTATTTTATTGATCTGAATTAGATAAATTTTAATAAAAATAAGAAAATTTATTAATTAAGTTAATTTTTAGATAAAAAGATTTTTTAAGTAAATGGATGTAACCATTTTTCTCTCAAAATAAACCCATTGTATTAAGATAATCTTTAGCATATTTTGGATTATTTTCCATCTCTTTACTTCGAAGCAGTCTTCTATCTAATCTATCTAATGCCAGTCTAAAAGTAGATTCAATTCCATATCCTTCACTTGAACTGAAAAAAGTGCTTTTTACTGTTCTTAGTTGCAATCGACAATGAACTAAAGGTTCGTTTTTATGGCTTTTTCCATGTGTTTTTATGTATACAAAAAGGGTCCCTGCGATTAATGCTTCTTTATATTTTTTAATAAAGGATCTGAATTCTTCTAGAAGAATTCCTTTTTGGTAAGGGCTTATGGAAACATCTTTAACTCCAAATTGAATTGAGAAATCTTTTTCTTTATCCTCCATTTGAGATATAGGCTCAAGAAAATCCAATTTTGTAA
>LFWW01000053.1 GCA_001273385.1 miscellaneous Crenarchaeota group-6 archaeon AD8-1
ACAAAATAATTCATTAACCTGCACTTTCTTCAAATCTTTAGAAATATCAAGTGCTTCTGGTATAGGACAAGCATCTACACATTTTCTGCATTCGCTGGGACACTTTTCTTGATTAATAAGAATTTTTCCTTCAATATTTTTTTGGACTTTAATTAAGCCAGATCCACATTTAAACTCACAAACTCTGCAAGTTGGACAATGCTCTTTTTTTATGTTTATTTCAATTTTTATTCGATTTTTCTGGTTTTTGGACATTTTGTCTATATCATTGATATGTTTACCATCGAAATTTTTCTTAGAGATTTTTATTAATTCTAAGGGACATGAACTCTCACAATCAGTGCATTCCTTAGGACAAGCTGAAGAGTTTATTTTTATATTGCGAATTAATCTTGGAAAACTTTTTTTTTCAACTACTGAAATGGATTTTTCACCATTTTGTGTTATCTTAAAGGCTCCAAAAGGACAAATAATATCACATATTCCACAAAAATTGCATTTTTTTAGATCAATGTCCAATTTGTTAATATCTTGCTTTTCTTTTTGCTTATCAATGATTATTGCTTCTTTTGGACAGGCCAAAGAGCAAATTTGACAATTTACACAATATTTTTTATCTAAAGTTAGTCTATAATTCTTAACATGCAAAATCCATTCTAAACTAAGTTCTGTTGCCGTATTTTTTTTCACTTTTTTTAACGGCATTTAACCCATCACTTATCAATAAAACTACCGTGAATTCACGGATTATTTATCTGTGAGTGAAATAATTGTGATATAAAGGTTCCTTATCGATCATGAAGGAATTGAACATAAAATTTTAGAATACCACTTAGCATTTTTGGAATTTCTCGTCCTTCTTTTCGTTTATAGTTACATACCCTTTTAGATCAGAGCCTGATTCTATGGCAATAGTTTTTAATCCCGATTTTTCTAGTATTTTCAAAAAATCTTTAAGAGAAAAAACCTTTTTCAAACCTGTGATTACAATCTTGCTATCATTTTTTGCGGATCTATTTATTTCTATAATAGTTTCTATTGGAGTTGGCATATTTTGGAGTAAAGTAAATGCAAAAATGATATCAAAAATGTTGTTTTTAATTGGTATATTGTCTGCGTCAGCTTGAATTAAATGTATATTTGTCTTTTTTTCTTTTTTTGCTTTCAATAATAATTCATTTGATATGTCAATGCCTACAATCATCCTAACTTCAGATGATAAATAATTAAATATTAGTCCGCTTCCACATCCAACATCTAAAATATTGATTTTAGGTTTTAATTTTAAGTGCGATAGGGCATGTTTATATTTATTTTCCTGTTCTTCTAAATATCGTTCATTAAAGAATTTCGAGGTCAAATTATAACATTCTTTAACTCTTCGTTTTTCTTTCCATATGTCCACTAAAAACACTTCAGAACTCTTATTTACATAAAATCCCTCTAAAATATTTGGCTGAAATATTTGGTTGATGACGATAAATTTACCGTTTTAAAAAATCCAAGTCTTCAAGAAGCTAAAACTATTATTGAAAAATCTTTCTTAAACAAAACAACTCTTGTAGTAGCAGGAAACTGCAAAGTAATATATGATGGAAGAGCAAGTTCAAAACTTGACTTTGGTGAACGATTAATTATTGTAAAAAGAGATAGGGCAATTCTTGTTCATAGATCCAAAGGATATGAACCTGTTAACTGGCAACCTTCGGGTTGTATTCTTCATGTCAAAATAATAAAGAATTCAATACAGATTAGCGCAATTAGGCATAATCCCAGAGAAATGTTAAAAGTAATTTTTAATAAAATTTTTATGCTCTCGACCCTGCTTCTTGATGACTCTGCAGATTTTACTCTTTTTGCCAGCGAAAAAGATATGCACCAAGCAATCCTAATAAAACCTTCATTAGTCGAAAAAGGATTAAAACCAATAAGCTATGAAAAAAAGGTTACACCAGGATTCATTGATGTTTATGGTGTTGATAAAAATGGAAAATTAGTAATCATTGAAGTAAAACGTAAAAATGCTGGAAAAGAAGCTGTTTTACAACTTGCTAATTATATAAAAGCCATAGAAACTAAAGCAAATCGAGACATAAGAGGTATTATTGTTGCACCCAACATAAGCAAGGGTGTACAAAGACTATTAATGAGTCTAAACTTAGAGTTTATTGCACTTGATCCCAGACTCTGTGCAAAGGTCTTAAAAAAAACTGAAAATGCGAAACTAGAAACCTACTTCTACAAAAAGAATTGATTTTATTATACTACAAAAATCCAAGAACGCTTAAATGATTCAATCACCTCTTCACTTTTAGGGTGAATTAACTCACAATGAACTTCTGGAAGAATATCCCGCCTGGAGATAAACCTCCTGAACTTCTCAACATGGTTGTTGAAGTTGTGAGCGGGTCAAGAGATAAATATGAATACTATCCAGAATGGGAAACATTTGTATTAAACAGAATAATCCCTTCATCAGTAGTTTTTCCAGTTGAATACGGATTTATTCCTCAGACATTATATACTGATGGTGATCCTTTAGATATAATGGCCTTAAGTTATGAACCCTTAGAAATAGGTTGTATAGCAAAGGTGAGAGTATTAGGTTGCTTATTAATTGAGGACGAAGGAGGCTTTGATCCTAAAATCTTATCAGCTCTTGTAGATGATGCAAGATTTAAGGGATACGAGGACATTTCTGATGTTCACGATCATGAACTAAAAGAAATTCAAGAATTTTTTGAAACTTATAAAAGATTAGAACCACACAAATGGACAAGAGTTAAAGAATGGAAAAACGCCAATGAAGCAAAAAAAATAGTCTCCAAAGCAATAAACCAATACAAAAAAATGGAGTTATAATAAAACCAATACCCAAATAATCAAACAAATACTTTTTTCACAAAAACTCTTGTACACTTATACTTTAGCCTTTCATTTGAATTTATTCTCAAATTAAATCAAAAATATCCTAAGATCTTTATGCTTTCCTCTTTAAATATCAAATAAATATCATTAAATTTCGAAAAAACCTTTAATATTTACTAACTCCAATCGACAATACAATAACTACTCCCTTGAGGACGATTTAAAAACATGCCCAAAAAGAAAAAGAAAAGCTGGAAAGAACAACAAAGAGATAGACAATTAAAGGAACAAAAAGCAGAAAATACATTTCAACAACAAAGAAAAAACTTAAAAAAGACTAAACCACGAAACTGGTCTAAAATCATAATAATTAGCAGTATTATTATAATCTCAATAGTTATAGTCTCCTATTTTATATTTCAAAATCCTGCTTCAGAACCATTCTACACCATTTATATAAAATCTGATGGTTCAATTGATCCTCAAGAAGTCCCCATTATAAAAAACGATGAGAACCACTACACCCTTACAGGGAATATCCATGGTTCAATCATTATCGAAAAAAATAATATAATCCTTGATGGCGCAAACCATATTCTCTATGGAAATAATAAAGTTACATCAAAAGGATTAGAAGTAAGTGAAAAAAACCAAATCACAATAAAAAATCTAGAAATCAAAGATTTTGAAACAGGAATGCACTTTTTCATATCATCAAATAATATAATTACAGACAATAAACTTTCAGACAACAAAAATAGCATATGGCTTGAATTTTCTTCAAATAATCAGATAATAAATAATAGATTTTCAAAACAATTTGCTCTAACTCTTGCATCTTCCTCAGATAATCAAATATCTCAAAATACTATCCAAGATTGTGAAGGTGCAATTGGTCTTAGCTACTCTTCAAATAATAAAATTACCGAGAATAATATAACAAATAGTACATCTGCTATCGGTTTAGTATCATACTCTTCAAATAATACAATTTCTGAGAACTTTTTATTAAACTGTGATGGCGGAATAGCTCTGGACTCTTATTCATCTGATAATGAAATTCTTGATAATACTCTAAAAACTGGTTTGGGAGGACTTGGATTTTCTTCTTTTTCAATGAATAACCATATTTCAAGAAACCAAATAGAATATTTTGATCAAGGAATAATCTTAACTGAAAGTCCTGCCAACCTCTTTGAACAAAATTCCATTTCCAATTGTGCCGCCGGTATAACTCTCTCTTATTCTTTAAACAACACCTTCACTGAAAATAATATAATGAACAGTCAACAGCTTGGTATTAGTTTAACTTACTCTGAAGACAATTATTTCTACCATAATATTTTTTCCGAAAACAGTGAACAAGTTTTTTCTTCCGACTCCTTGAGTTATTGGGACAACGGATATCCAAGTGGTGGAAATTATTGGAGTGATTATGAAGAAAAATATCCCAACGCGGAAGAAATTGAATCTTCAGGAATATGGAACGAACCTTATGAAATCAATGAATCTGAATATGATAACTTTCCATTAATGAATCAACCAGTCTCCTAAGGGCAAATATTGCAAGATTAATTGGTTTTTTACCAAACAAATTAAAAAAAATAACAAATTAATCAATTATTTTGGGATTATGTTCTGATATTCCTTTTGTGAGATCCATCCTTCTTTTTTTAAATCTGATAATCCTTTTTTTATTCTATTATTGCTTGAATCATTTTTTAATAAATTAAATTTCTCTCCTATCTCATCAATTTCCATTTTAAACATATGATTTTTCTCAATTAAGTCATATAATTCGTCCATAAGCGAGCTCATAGCATAGAAACGATTGCTCAATAATTGTTTTAACTGAGATCTTCCAAAAGATTTCAATTTTATTGACAAACAAACGGTGTTAACAATTGAAGGAGGAATAATTTTATACTGTGTTTTTGTTTTTGCTTGATAACAAATAACATAAAATGGAATATAAAATAACATAGAATTTCTTAATTCAGAATTTCTCTTTAAACCTAAATTGGATAATTCATTTAAATCCGTTTCTTCTATTTTGATAAATCGTCCTAATTGATCAATGATTATCTCACTATTTTTTTTGAGCTTCTCGATATCTTGATTATAACCCATAACTTTAGCTTCAGAGGATGTTTCAAGATCAAGTATTTTATTTTGCAATTCTCTAATTTTTATTTCAACATCAGATCTCAATTTGGAAATCGCAAGATTTTTTCTTTGAGTTAAAATTTCAATATTCTTCTCGATTTCATTTAATTTTTTTAAATTTTCTGAAAGAATTTTTTTGGTCTGTCTTCTTATCTCTTTCCATTTTTCTTCACCAATTTTATCGTTTCTTTCTGCAGATCTCTGAGCTTGGATTTTACAATTATCTATTTTTGTTTGATCTAATTTTATTGATTTTTCGAGCCTAATTTTTTCTTTATAAATAGGTAATTCTTGCCTTTGAAAATTTTGTGTAATTTTAAGCGTTTGATAATCATAATCTTTTTTTAATGCAATAATTTGAGGATTAACTCTATCTTCTTCTCTTTTTATCATTTCCTTAAAATTATACTTGGTCTCTCCAATCACACTTTTTAAGTATTCAATATGTTTTGAATTTATTTCTTTAATTAATTTCATACAACGTGATAATCTTTCTTTATTCTCTTTAGCATATTTGTAAATTCCATCCAATTCTTCTAATCCTAACGAAATCTCTGCATTTTCAATTATTTGAGGCAACAACCCGATAAAGTTCTCATCCTCAATTACTTCTCCATTAGAATAAGATGAACCAAACTCCTGCAAAAAATCTGGATCACTTATCAAACTATTAATTACTTTCTCTTTTTCTTCGATTGGTTTTTCGAAATAATTAACATTTTCTGATAGAAAAGCTAAGTGAGTTTCATATGTATTTGAACTTCTTTTCAAATTATCAATAAAAAGTTTAACATCTGGAATTTTAGCATAGCATATTGTATGTTTGAATCTATTTAATCCATCAAACAGAAGGGGTTTATCAAATATTGGAATTAACCATAGAGGGTATCCAATCTTAGATATAAATGCAATATTTTCCACTTCACCCTTCGAAAGCAAACCATTTCCCTTATCTCTTCTAAGCTCTGCTAAAGCGAAAATCGTAGCCAGTTCCATTTCAAAAGTAAAGGGTCTAGTTCTATTATCTGATAACATCGAGAAAGGCAAGATTTGCTTAGATGCTGAAGGTTTTAAATCAGACATTGCATCCCGTACTATAGCTGATACGCAGATTTTTAAGATTTCTCATTTAATCAAATTAAATTCTGAGAGCTTCTTTTGGTAACGACATCTTTTGAGTAATTCACTTTGAACCATCCAATCTGATATTGGAATATCTAATTTGGACCCAGCATATTTCAGGCATTGTTCAAAAGATTTGAATTTTTTTGGTTTTTGTTTCATTGCATTTCTCACATTTTCCCTTACTTGCCAAACTCCAATAGGCATTATATAACCAGGGTGTATTTCACGTAAAACAATAACTGTTGCCTGTCTTCTTTCTTCATGTAATTTCTCACATACAGCTAATCGAGCAGAATAATAACATCCGCCAATTTTTGCATAATCTGTTCTTCCTTTGAAATTCTCATAATCCGAGAATATTGCTACCTTTTCACTGTTCTGGTTCCAGATTGTTCCAGGATACCACGCCTCCATAGATTCATAACTCCAAGCTGAGGGGATAAATAGTATCTGAAAAATATTATCTAAATAATTTGATTCATAAACTCGAAATTCATTAATTTCAGGATAATCTCTCACTTTGCTAACAAGATTTCTTGAAATAATATCATCAATAGCTGTAATACTCCAACGAGTAGGAACAAGTCGCCTATTTTTTTTAATACCAAGGGCACCAACACTAAATACCTTTTGAATTTTACTAACTCTAACTCCTCTCCTATAGAGATCTATTACTGCTTGATTAGATTTCAAATCAGTATCAAAATATGCTCTCTCTATTCTATAATCAAACTTTGAGTTACTAATCTTCATTTTTTTCAAAACTGCCGAGGGTCCAAAAGGTTGAGCATTATTATCTATAAAAATTGAACCTTTTGGTTTTTTTATAAACTCTAATTCAGTATCTACACTTTTATCAGCAAGAGCTAATTCTAGAATTTTTTCATACATTCTTCCTGATTCCGAGAATTTTTTTGCATGAACTCTTTTTTTTCCTCTAATCAAAAGAGACCGAAAACTCACTATGTGATCAATTGACTTTCCAAACCATGCTTCTGGGCAATCAAAAAAACTAGTATCCTCATGTATTGGTGGTACAAGAGGACCGGCATAGACATAAGGGTAACCAATTCTGCCGATAAAAACACTGGGTGGTGAAACTCCAGAAATATCTTTATTTGAAATTAATGGAACTATTTTCAAAAAATGCTTTATCCTTATTAATAAAGGACATCGTGTTTTACCGCAAAGGAGTCTAATTCCTTTACATTTTATGCAAAAGTCGCTCTTTGATCTGTTTTTTCCAAGATTTCTATCTAAATCAAAGTTTATAATACGCTTTTTATGCTTTAAAACCCAATTACTATCCATTTTTAGTTTAGGAATTCTCCAACACTCAGTCTTTTTTTTAGATTTTAGTCTCAATAATTTTTATGTTTTCTTTATATTAATAATTAAAAGTATTCATAAGAACTAAAAAAAATAAAGTTAGTTTAATCAAATATATGTTAAACTATTCGAAAATTATTTTTCAATTAGTGTTAAAAGAGAATCTTGGTGGACATAAAGTAATTGCAAAACGAAAAATTACCGTAGTCTTTAAGGTAGGAAATTAATCAAGTGATTTTTACTCTTTTGATTGTTCTTAGAGCAAAGAGATAAGTAATACTTGCAAATCCAAGAAGAAATAGTAGAGCAAACACAATTTCTTGACTACTATAAGAATAATAATCTCCAAAAGAGTAGAAATCCGATCCAAGAGTAAAATATCTCAAACCCAGAATGAAGTAAGAAACTGGATTAATATAACTCATAATCCTTATTGCCAAAGGTAATGAGGTCAAAGGATACAAAGCATTACTAGCAAAGAACAAGGGTAGAGAAAGAAGGGTTATCACTCCTTGGAGTCCTTCATGTGTTTTTAGTTTTAAGGCAACAGTGCTAGATAAAAAGAGCAATCCCATAGCAAATAACAAAATGAACAAAAACATCCCTAATACTGAAATAAAAATATTATAAAAAGCGAAATCTTGGAAAAATCTCACTCCTAGAATATATCCAAAACCAATTATTATTAATGTTTGAATTATAGATTTTGTAAGTCCACTTAAACTTAATCCTATTAGTATGTGTGAGCGTGGAAGTGGAGAAGCCAACATTTCTTTCATTAATCCAAATTCTTTGTCAAATTGCAAGGTTATCCCACTATAAAGACAAGTAAACAAAATAGTTAATGCAATCACTCCTGCTGCCATAAAAGTTAGATAATCTATTGTAGGTATACCTGGTATGCTTGGACCTGGAGGAATAATAACTTTAAAGTTGCTGGACATAGAAATTCCATATAAGGCTAACCATAAAGCAGGCTGAACTAAAGAAGTAAAAAGCATAGCTTTTATCCTGAAAAATTTTAACATATCTCTCCAAAAAATAGTCAAAAATTCAGTTCGCAATTTATTCCCTTCTTTAATTGTTGCTAATTGTTTTTTCCTGTTCTTCTTTTAGATGCCTTCCGGTATACTGAATAAATACGTCATCAAGACTTGGCTTTTTTAGGTTGATGCTTTTTATTTCTATTCCATTATTCCTAATTTTTTCAATTAATTTCGGTACAGTTTTTGGGCCATCTTCTACTGAAATAATCAATTCTGAAGATGTTTTTCTCAATTTTTTTAGTTCTTCCATCTCCTCAATAAGCTGAGATGCCATCTCGTTTTGGTTAGTTTTCAAGTAAATTACATCCATACCTAAAGAATGTTTAAGAGATTCTGAAGATCCATTAGCAATAATTTTTCCTTTATCAATGATACAAATTCTATTGCTCAAATGATCGGCTTCGTCCATATAATGGGTTGTTAAAAATATTGTAACTCCTTCTTTGTTTACTTTTTTTATATAGCTCCAAATTCTTATCCGTGAATTCGGGTCTAATCCTATTGTTGGTTCATCAAGAAAAAGGACTTTTGGTCTCGTTAATAATCCTCTAGCAATCTCTAATCTTCTTTTCATTCCACCACTAAGATTCTTAACGAATTCATTCTCCTTTTCTTTCAGCTCTGTAATCTCTATAAGCTCGTCTATTCGTTTTTTTCTAGTTCTTTTTGCTATCCCGTAGAGTCTACCATGAAATTCCAAAGTTTCTCTTACAGTTAAGTTCCAATCAAGTGTCTCGTTTTGAAAAACAATTCCTATTGACTTTCGAATTTCATCGGGTTGATTTCTTAAATCATATCCAGAAATGGATACTTTTCCAACTTGAATAGGAAGAAGTGTTGTTAAAACATTAATTGTAGTAGTTTTTCCTGCACCATTAGGTCCTAAAAAAGAAAATATCTCTCCTTTTTTCACTTTAAAACTTATGTTATTAACTGCCTTAATCTTATCATATCTGTATTCTAATCCTTCAACTGATACCTCGTAAGATTCCATATTTTTGCATCTTAATATTTTTATTTTAGAAA
>LFWW01000042.1 GCA_001273385.1 miscellaneous Crenarchaeota group-6 archaeon AD8-1
TTTCTTTTGATATTTTGCTATTTGGGGAATATTCAATGATAGTTTTTTCTTTAATCATAGCTTGAGTAACCAAAGAACTAAATGGAAGTTTACCTACAACCTTTATTTGCTTTTCATGACAAAAATCAGTTATCTTTTTTGCATTATCTCGATTTATATCAAACATATTGATGCAGACAAAAGATATTATATTAAAATTCTTTAGCAGCTTCAAGATTCTTTTCAGATCATGAAAACCTGAAAAAGTTGGTTCAGCAACGATTAAACAGGCATCAATACCTGAAATTGTTGCAATTGTAGGGCAAGCAATTCCAGGAGGTCCATCAATGAGAATAAACTCGAGGTTCTCTCTTTCTGCTAGAGATTTTGCATTCTGTCTAACTAAAGTTACTAATTTTCCAGAATTCCCTTCTCCTGGATTAAGCAAAGCATGACTCATAAATCCAGCTTCGATCTCTGAAATGTACGCATTACCAGAAATTCTATCTTTAAGAGTTATTGCATTATTAGGACAAACAAGAGCACACACCGCGCAACCCTCACAAGCTAAATCTTTTACCTGAAAATCAATAGTGAAAGCATCAAATCTGCAATTTTTTTTGCATAAACCACACTTATCACATTTTGCAAAATCAACTTCTGCAATTTTTGAACATTGAAATTGCTCGCTTTGAAGTATTTTAGGATGTAAGAGCATATGAAGATCAGGCGCATCAACATCACAATCTACGATAACAGATTTTTTTAATAAACCAGCGAAACAAGCTGTAATGGAAGTTTTACCTGTACCGCCTTTACCGCTCAAAATCGCTAATTGTTTCATTTGGTAACAGTCTCCTCAATTTTGTGATGAAGCAATCTAAATTTCTTCTTCCAGCTAGGCATCTTTACACTAAAAGGAATTCCTCTTGAATAAAGCTCTGCAATCTTTCGATTATAAGGAATTTCAAGAAGGATGGGAATTCTCTGATTTTTGCAATAGTCATAAACTTTTAGGTCACCAATTCCAGCACGATTAATTACAACACCGAGAGGAATTTTCATTTTGTTTAAAACTTGAATAGTTAATTTTAGATCATGTAGACCAAAAGGTGTAGGTTCCACTGCTTTTTTACAGCTCGTATGAGTGGTACAGGCATCGGTTGACCAATATCAAGTTTCCCATAAATAAGCTCAAAATCCTTCACTTTCCCAAAATTTATTGTTCCAATTTTATGCTTTTTTTCTATAATAGCATCTTTAGTACAAACTAAAATACAACCTCCACAACTATGACACATTTCCGAAAAAACAAGAACCCGATCCAAACCGGCAAATAAAGCATGATATTGACAGAAAACTGCACATTTTCCGCAATTATTGCATAATTCTTGTTTTATAAAAGGAATCGAAGTGTAAACTGGTTTCAATTTATTTTCAACTGGATTCAATAAAAGATGAGCATTAGGCTCTTCAACATCACAATCTAGGAGTTGCCCTGAATTAATTGATATAGCTAAATTTACAGCAACAGTTGTTTTACCAGTTCCACCCTTACCGCTAGCAACTGCAATTATCATCTTTAATTCATCAGTACGGATCAAGAAAAAATTCGAAAACAACCTATAAGGAAATTATTTATCAGTTAAGATTTCATATTCGGTAATAGCTTTCTTCAATGTTCTTATTGATAATTTTGCACAATCATGCTTTGATTTTGGCAAACCTCCAAGATCCTCCAATAGATGATCCTCTGAGATCCTCTTTGCTTTATCAATAGTTTTTCCTTTCAAAAGTGAGGTCATAGCTGAAGCACAAGAAGCAGAAGCAGGACAACCTAAATAATAGAATTTAGCGTCTTTTATCACTCTTTTTTTATCAATTTCTAAATACAATTTTATGAAGTCTCCACATGAACCAAAAAAATTTGTAACGATAGTAGGATTTTCCATTTCTCCCATGTTAACTTTGTTATGATATAAGTCGATCGCTCTTTGAGAATAGCCAATTTCTTGCATTAATTCTTGCTCTTTGTTTAATATCTTCTTAGACATATTAAAACCTCATAAAAAAAGGAAAATTATTTTTTTCCTTAGCAATGGTGTGCATGTTGACACCCTTCTGTAAGTTCATCAAGCTTTTTTTCAATAAAAGCATTAATAACTTCGTTAACAGTGTCTGCATTAGCTTTCATTACTGCAACTCCAGCATTATGAAATGTTGTTAAACCTCTTGGTCCCATTCCATAAACTATTATTACAGTGGGTTTTAATTTCAAAATGTTATCATGAGAAAAACCTACTCCTCCAGCATGTTCTCCCATGTTAGGGAAAACATGAGCGTTTAAGCCGGTTTGATCATTTGTTGGAATAACTATTTTATTTGTCAATTATTCACCTCCAATCTTTCGCATATTTTTGCTTTCAATATTTTTATTAACAGGAACACTAGGGGAATTAACTAATCTTAATTCACTTTTTTTAAATTTCTCAATAAATTCTAAGCCAGTTTTAGATTCACCTGTATAAATTTTTATGCAAGCTGATGAAAGGGCTCGAAATGCTTTGGGACCAACATTTCTAGTTAGCAACAAATTTACCCCTTTTTTGGCTATAATTTGAGTTGCATGAATACCAGCACCGCCCGCAGCATTAGCAGCTATATTTTGGATAGCCTCAAATTGTAGTGTTTCAGAATCTACAATTAGAAAATAAGAACATCTTCCAAATCTAGGATCTATTGGAGATTCTAAGCTTTTTCCAGTTGAAGTTATGCATATTTTCATTTTTTTTCCTCCATTGATGTTTTGTTAATAAATTTCTGTATTTTCATTACTATTGAATTAAAAGCTTTGGCAGTTAGAGAATTTGGTGTACTTATTATAAATGGCATTCCTTTATCTGACTCAACACAAATCTGCGGATCTATTGGAATCTTTCCCAAATAGGGAATCGATAAATCATTTGCAATTTTTTTTCCTCCTCCAGCCTTAAAGATCTCAAATTCAGTTCCACATTTTGGACAAACAAAACCGCTCATATTTTCAATAATGCCAATTATAGGAACTTTAAGGTGTCTAGCAAAAGATATGGCTTTTTTTACAACATCTTGTGAAACCTCAGAGGGCATAGTGACTATTATTACTCCATCAATATCAGGAATTAATTGCATAATACTTAATGGTTCATCGCCAGTTCCTGGTGGCAGATCGATGAATAAAAAATCAAGATTTCCCCAAATTATATCAGATAAAAATTGTTGGATAGCTCTCATCTTTAGGGGACCTCTCCAAATTACTGGTGTATCATCGTTTGAGAGAATAAAATCTATTGAAACTACTTTCATACCCAATGGTCCTTTGACGGGAAAAATCATCCCAGCAGGCCCTCCGATTAGTTTTTGACCTTTTAATCCTAGCATTTTTGGAACACAAGGACCATGAATATCTGCATCAAGTACACCAATTTTATTCTTTTTTTCTTTTAATGCAAAAGAGGCAGCCAAATTAATTGCAATAGTACTTTTGCCTACTCCTCCTTTACCACTAATTATTGCAATTTCATGTTTTATCTGCTTTAGTTTTAGATTCAGAGTTGATTCTGGTATTGAATCCTGTTTTGATTTCAACTTATATGTGGTATTCATTTAAGATCATCTTTTTAACGGAAATTAGTTTAATAGATAAACCTTATTAATACTTTTTGTTTATAAAATAAACATGGTTGGTAGTTTGGACGAAGTTGATAAAAAAATTATTACGCAACTGCAAAGTAATGGTCGAACAACACTAAAAGACTTAGCTGAAATCATAGGATTTTCTAGCATGGGTACGAAAAAAAGATTAGATAAGCTAATAGATAATGGCACTTTGAAGGTTGCAGCATTAATTAACCCAAGTTCCTTGAAACTTCACCCTGCAATTGTCATGTTAGAAATGGAAAGCGCAACAGCAATGGATAAACTTTTGAAAAGATTCAAAGATTGCCCTCGAGTAATTCAAATTTTCAAAACTCTTGGAGGGTATAATCTTATTGCATTAGTTATTGCTGAAAATCGTGACACATTAGAAAGCATATCCGTAGAAAAATGTTCTTTAAGAAGCAGTGAAGGTATTCGAAGATCAGAATTTTATCCAATAAGTGATATGTTTTTTTCTTCGTTTCTGCCAATCAGAGAGAATTTAACTTCTAATAAAAGCTTAATAACTCCTTGCAATGTTAAATGTGACCCATGCAACAGATTTAAAATTCAAAAATGCGTAGGTTGCCCGACATCAAAAAACTACAAAGGATCTCTATAAATAGAGGATACATAATGAAGGAAAAACCACCCTCTTTTTATAAAATAAAAGAGGTAGATAGTCTAGAAATTCTAAGTCTTGTTGATAACTCTATTGAGTTATTTTGTTTATCCGAAAGAATAGAGGTTAAAACTTTTAGAAATTGGAAACAAAAACGATTTTTGAAAAAAGGAATTATTGAACATACAAATCTGCCACTTGCAGAACATGGATTTTCAATGTTCATTAGGGTAATACGAAGGGGTAAACTTCACAATATTCTATTTGATACAGGCAGTACCTCAAAAGTAATCTTGGAAAATATTGAACTAATGGATATTCAAACGAATAAGATTGAATGTATAATTCTTTCTCATGGGCATTATGATCATTCAGGTGGATTGCTATATTTAATAGAAGCAATTCATAAAATTGATCTGCCTGTTATTTTACACGAGGACATGTTCAAAACAAGAGGCGTAATTAAATCTGATGGTACGATTCGCAGATATCCAGAATTTCCTATAAAAAAGAGCTCAAGATTTGCAAAATTAATTATTACAAAAAAACCTAGCCTTTTTTTAGATAATATGCTTCTTATTACCGGTGAAATTCCTAGAGAAACGAATTTTGAAAAAGGGTATCAGCAACACAGAATCCTAAAAAATGGTTTATGGCAACCCGATGTAGAAATTTTAGATGATCGAGCATTAATAATTAATCTTAAGAATAAAGGTTTAGTTATTTTTTCTGGTTGTGCTCATTCAGGAATCATAAATACTTTAAAATACGCTATAAAAATTACGGGAATCTCTAAAATTTATGCAGTTATTGGAGGATTTCACCTATCAGGCAAAAATACTGAACAAAGAATAAAAAAGACTATTCAAGAAATCCAAAGTATAAATCCAGAAATAATTATAGCTACTCATTGTACTGGATGGCAAGCTAAATGCAAAATGGCAAATCTAATGCCCAAAAAATTTGTTTGGAATAGCGTTGGAAATTTATATAAACTATAAATAGGCTAAGAGGAAACCTTTGAAATAATTAATTATAGAATTAATTGGTGGCAGAAAGTTACTAATTACTTAATACAATAAATTCTTCATAATTCTGTTAATAAAAAAGATAGTAACTCATATTAAGAAATCAATATATTCCATCCAAACGTAAAAAAAGAAAGGAACGAACTGCAATGAAAGTTACCTTAGTTAATCCTCCTTATCCTCAAAACGTACACTCTCATCCTCCATTCATCCCACTTGGAATTGCATATTTAGGAGCAATAGCAGAAAAAGAAGGGCATAAAGTAACAGTCATAGATTGTCAAGCAGAAAAACTTACATATAAAACCTTTAGTGATCGAATTAAGCAAACACCTTCAGATATAATAGGAGTTACATCAACAACTCTTCTATACAAATCTGCTATGAAACTAATCACAATAGCTAAAGAAATACATCCGCAAGCCTTCACAATCCTTGGTGGGTCACATGCAAGTTTCTGGGATAAAAATGCCCTTAATGAGTACCCAAGCTTAGATATTGTTGTTCGCAAAGAAGGAGAAATGACTTTTTTAGAACTTCTTGAAAAACTCCAAACAAAAACAGGGTTGAATAATGTTTTGGGTATCACTTATCGCAATCAAGAGAATAAAATTATACGAAATCCAGACAGACCCTTTATAGAAAACTTGGATTTACTACCTTTTCCAGCACACCATATCTTACCGCTTAATGCCTTAAAGCGAATGGGAAAAGTACTCTTTCCCTTGATCACAAGTCGAGGTTGTGTATACTGGTGTGATTTTTGCAGCACCGTTCGCATGTTTGGTAGGGGATATCGAATGCGCAGTCCAACTAATATTGTCGATGAAATGGAAATGATTCATAAAAAATATGGTGTAAATCAATATACTTTCTACGATGATGCCTTTACGGTAGATAGAAAGAGAGTGATGGAAATCTGTAAAGAGCTTCATAATAGAAAATTAGATCTAATCTGGGACTGTGGCACACGTGTAGATATGGTTGACCGTGAGCTTCTAGAAACTATGCGCAAGGCAGGTTGCATAGCAGTTTGGCTAGGTGTTGAATCAGGTTCAGAAGTTATTCTAGGTGCAATGAATAAAGGCTTAAAACTAAACCAAACACGATTAGCCTACAAGATTGCACATGAAGTTGGATTAATAACTATCGCTAATGTGGTGATTGGATTTCCAGGGGAAACTAAACAAACTGCTAGAGAAACTATCAATTTTGTGAAGGAATTAAATCCTGATGATGTTGGTTTTTATGTAGCTACACCTTATCCTGGTACACCTTTATATGAGCAAGTTAAGAAGAATGGTTGGCTCAGAATTACAGACTTTGATAAATATGATACAGTTGCACCAACTTTTGAAACTCCTTGGTTAAGTATGAAAGAGATAGAGGAAATCCGCTACAAAGCGTATCAAGATTTTTACCTTCGCTTAGGTTATGTGCTTAAAATGATGAGAAAAGGTGGCAGTTATGGGATATCAGCTGTTAAGACCTCAGCAGCCTATGCTCTTAGAGCTTTGCATATAAAACTTTCTTAATCACTTAAAATTTTAATTGAAGCTGCACTTTTTAATTGATTATACAATAATAAAAGAAATTATTGAATATTTCAATATCTATGCGAATATGCTTTAAAGCAAATAAAAAATGATACTTTAGATCAAAGTTGCCTAACAGATATCCGGGAATATAATAAAATGCAGCAACAAAAGAAATTAAATCGAGATATTATAATTCGCAAGTTGGTTGAAGCATTAAAATCGCTTGATTACGTTAAGGCTTTATGGGAAGGTGGTGCTGCTGCTTTTAATCGTGTAGATAAGTGGTCTGATATTGACCTTTATATCCTTTCAGATAAAAATAAAATTAATCAAACTTTAATAGAAGTAGAAAAGGTACTTTCGTCATTATCTCCAATAATTCATAAATATAAAGTATTAGAGTCTTCTTATCCAAACACTAGCCAAACCTTCTATAGACTAAGAGATTCAAGCGATTATTTGATAATTGATCTAGTTGTTTTAACTAAAAAAAGTCCTGAAAAATTTATTGATCCCGAAATTCATGGAGATGTATTATTTTATTTCAATAAGACAACTGAGCTCGAACCAGCTAAAATTAACGAGCAAGATCTTGAAATTAAACTTGAAAAAAGACTAAAAAGATTAAAAACAAAATTTTTAATGTTTAACTGTTTTGTTCAAAAGGAAATCAATAGAAAAAACTATCTTGAAGCTTTGACTCTTTATCAAAGAATTACATTGCTAATATTAATTGAAGTTTTAAGAATTAAATACACTCCTTTTCATCATGATTTTAAGATTCAGTATATAAGTTATGAACTTCCGAAAAAAATGGTTAAAAAATTGGAAAATCTCTCATTTATTAGTAATGGAAAAGATTTGCAAGAAAAATATCATCAAGCAACAAAATGGATTATTAAATTATTTAATCTATAAATGCATAAATTAAAAAAAAGAAAGATTTTTTATAGGTTAATCATAAAGTTTAAATCTCAGATTAGACTCAGTCTAATAATAGACTAAATTTGAATAAAAGACTTATACACTTTTCAAAATATGACATAGCACTATTCATCGATGAGCATGGAAAAACAAGATGGACACAGCTTCTAAAAAGATTCGTCGAAAATAACTCAGAAAAACACATATCAAGACAAAGACTTTCAGACTACTTAAAAGATCTAGTAGATGAAGGATTAGTAAAGAAAACGGTTGACGTACCTGCAATTATGTTTAGAATGTATTGGCGAGCATATCCAATTTATATAGTTCCAAACAATAGAAGAAAAAAAATACAGGAAATTAGAAACAAAAAGAAAATATACGAGTTTTTAGATTTAGCTGATCCTAAAAAAATTGCTAGATTGCAAGAAGAAATAGAAAAAATAGAAAAAATCAATCATGAGAATAAAGATTCTGAAAAATAAGTTAAAATAATCCTTTAGAGAATCACAAAAAAATATTTAGATTTTCTTATAGCTATGGTTGATAATCTAAAAAAAAGAGGATGATTTTTAGTTAATTACTGGATTCAAATTTTTGACAACATTGTAGTTGCTTCTTAAACAGATGTAACATTCTCAACATATTCCGGAGGAGGTTTATCACGATTGAAATAAGCTTTTACACTAGGCATCAGCAAAACAATAAGCAAAATCCCTGACATAATCGCCCCAACAATTCCATAACCACTAAGCAAAGCTGGAATACTAAACACTACAAAGATTATTGACAAAATCAACGTTGCATTATAAGATTGTCTCAGTCGCATATAGAGTCCAGCTGTAATTCCCAGTCCAATAAATCCCATCAAACCATACAAGATTCCCCACAACCAAGCAAAAGGAAAACCAACATACCACCACCAAAAACCACCAAAGAAATACAAAATTCCTAGCATCAGCCACCATAACGAAGCAATAGCCATTATTACTATAGCAACAGTAGCACCTAAAGGTCTTTTTTCTTCATTCATAGTTCAGAAATAACAATTGTTTGGGTATATAAAATCTTTTATAGAGTCTCCTGTTTTTTTAATTATAAAATTTTATCATTATTTTATGTTTGCTTCTTTTTCTTTAACATTATTTAATCCAGAATTATCTGTCCTGTTCCTTTTGCAATATTATGAGCAAAATCCAAATTATCATTTGAACCCATAGCCCAAATAATATCAACTGTTTGACCTTGCTGCAACTCTTTATCATAGATATCTTGAGTTATTAATCTTCTATTAAATTCAATAACCGTGTTAGTTTCATCTTCTATCCCACCATATTCGAGAATATTGTCAGATCCACCCAGTTCTGTATCTGGAGGATGAGGTCCAAAGGCACCTGTGGAAAATAAGTCTAAAACAATTTCTTCATTATCAGTTACCCATCCAAATATCATATCCGCGTCTTTCATGGAAAAGCTGGGTTCAAAACCTATTGAGAGCCAACCTTTAGTTTGACCATTTAAAGCCATATATAGAAAATCATTATCATTTTTCCAGTGAATTTCTAATGATCCTGAAGCAAATAAAGCTGTATGAGTATATTCGTTCTTTTCAATTATTCCATCAGGTTTCCATTCTGATGGAGGAGGACTAGAAGTTGGAGTGGGACTTGCTGTTGGAGTGGGAGATATTGTTGGAGTAGGTGTTGGTGGATTGAATAAAGATCCTTGAAAATACCATACTGTAACAATTGCACTAATGATAATAATTAAGATTATAGCTATGGTTAATATTCGGGAAATAGCTTTTTTTGAAAATTCCAATAGCGATTTTTTGAAGAACATATTACTAAGAAAATTCATGAAAACTATCTTAATTAATAAATTTATCTATTTTTGAGTTGCGTATAAATCTTGAAAAGATTATTTATATTCAGAGGCGTGGATGAGGATAAATGGTTAATTTAGATTCTTTGAAACATATATGCCGTCATTCTTATAGCCAAATTTTGAATAGTATTGTTTTGTTCCTAGAGCACTTATTATTAGCATTTTCTTCAAGTCATAATCCTCTTTTGCTATTTCTTCCGCTTCATTTAGTAAAAATGCACCTAATCCTTTGTGTTGCCATGCCTTTTTTTTATAAGTTCCAACAGGTACCAATGGTCCATAAATATGAAGTTCTCTTATAATAGCAGAAGAAGAAGTGATTTCTTCTCTGTAAAACTTTGATGAAGGAATTCGTAAACGCAGATATCCAATTAAGATTTGATTTTTTAAATCTTCAAGTGAAATAAAAATTTCCAATCCTTCTGAGGCTTTATATTTTGTAATAATTCTGGTTATATCTTCAATTCTTGGTTTAATCTTATCAATTGTTTCTCTATGGCCAACTTCCCTGCAGCGAATGCAATTACAAAACATATTTTTTTCCTCCATTTTTTGCTGGACAATCTGACGCAAATTGCTCTTTTTTACTCCTGCTATTATTAATCCAGCAGGTATATCGCGTTGAACCCGCATTATTCTTACCCATGGAGGTATTTTTTGTTTAATCTGTGCAATTAAATTTGCAGCTTTTTCTGTTGAATAGGGTGTATATTTTCCTTTTTGATACCACTCATGAATTTTTGTATCTTTTGTAACAAGACAAGGATAGATTTTAATCATGTCTGGCCTGAAATCTGGATCAGAAAAAATTTTATTAAAAGATTGCAAATCTTTTTGAGGATTTGATCCAGGCATTCCTGGCATCAAATGATAAACAATTTTTAGTCCAGCATCCTTGGCAATACGAGTAGCTTCTTTTACGTCAGATACAGAATGTGTTCTCTCAACTAGTTTGTAAATTTTATCTGAAGGATTTTGTACGCCGATCTCTACTCTTGTAACACCTAAATTTAGCATATTATTAACATGTGGTATTTTGCACCAATCGGGTCTTGTTTCAACTGTTATTCCTACATTCCTTCGAAAGCTTTTTTCAGCATTATTTTTTGATTCTTCGAGATTTTTTGAAGGAAGATCAGTGATTGCGTCCAAAGCTCTTTTAATAAAATTCCTTTGATATTCAATTGGAGTAGAAGGAAAAGTACCACCCATTATAATTAATTCAATTTTATCAACATTATGACCTATTATTTCCAATTGGTTTATTCTAGCTTTTACTTGAGAATATGGATCAAAATTATTTTGAATCCCTCTTAGGGCTGCTGGTTCAAATCCAGTATAACTTTGAGGAGTTCCAAACACTATACCGCCAGGGCAATAAACACAAGGATTCTCTTGGGGACAAGAATGAGGTTTAGTCATTATAGCGACTACACTAACACCTGAAATTGTACGGATAGTTTTTCTTCTTAGAATTTTTAATAATTTTATTTTTTCTTTTGTTTTTAAGTATTTGATTATTTCAGCATTTGAGGGTGTATGATCAAGTTTAAACTTCGCAGCTACATCAGTTTTTGCTTTATGTAAATTATAATTTGTTAATTTAGATTGAGACATTAATTCATTAATGATTTCTCTAGCTGCTTTTTCTAATGTCAAGACGAAGATACCATATTAGAATTCAAATAGGTCTTAATTAAAGTAAACTAGAAAACCTATAATTTGTTCTTAATTTAAGTTCTTTATAGAAAAATACAACCAAATCAAAAGGAGAGATTTATTAAGTGACTTAGTACCAATTTTGACCTGGTTCTTTCTGTAAAAGTATACGTTTTCTATAATTTTTCCTATTTCTATTTCTTGGGCTAGGATTTGTTTTTTTCACGCCTTCAATTTTAGGAGTTTGAGAGCGGACTTTCCCAGCTTTTGATAAGGACCCGTGAGTTGGCATTCTTTACACCTGTTTCTTTCAGTTTAACAATATAGTAACTCTTAAACCTTTTCAAATACATTTCGGATAAGTAGCTTGATATTTTTGCGGGGGTCGCCGAGCTAGGTCAAAGGCGTAGGCTTCAGGAGCCTATCCCGAAGGGGTTCGTGGGTTCGAATCCCACCCTCCGCA
>LFWW01000054.1 GCA_001273385.1 miscellaneous Crenarchaeota group-6 archaeon AD8-1
ACTGCTATCTCTGCAATATTTGCTGCAGTATCAGCAATTCTTTTTATGCTATCTCGAATTGAACAGATTGAGCACACCAGCTCAGCTTTTTTTTGCTCGCCCATATGAGTCTTAGATGCAATATCTGCATCCCGCTTTTCAATTTTTAAGTGTCTTTTCATAATTTCAACTGAGAATGAAACATCTTTTGAAAAGAAGGCATTAACAGCTTCAAAATACAACTCACTAGCTTCAGTTCCTGAATTAACCAAAAGCAATAAAACATCATCAGGTATTTTTTCTTTGGTTCCAGCAAGCATAACTAAATGTCTAGCTATATCAGCCGAATAGTCCGCTGCATGCTCCATCCTATAAATTAGAGTTTGGTGATCCATACAATCCAAAGGATCAATATTAAATTCATTAGCAAGGACAGGATTTTGAGCTGCATTTCTCAACAATCTTAGAATTAAGAAGGAAAATTGATCAACATCTTCATCAAGAGAGAAAACTGCTTTGGCTAATTCCAAGTCATTATTTTTTAAAGAAGTAAACGCATCTTCACACATAGAACGAGATATCATATACATCCTTTGTATTGCTTGGTCAAGTGAAGCTTTGGATTCATCTGCTATTGTCTGAAGGTATACCCCCTGAGGATTAGATTCCATAATTCTCATGTACAAGGTCATAGCAATTTTTCGAATTGCTTTCATTTGTATTATAGAAAAAATTTTTTCAGAAATTAGCATTATACCTGAATAGCCAGCTAAAAAACTTCCAATTATTTTATGCATAATTAAGTCAGAATCTTCATTTTGAGCTATTCGATGGGTTATTTCTTTATTAACTGGTTGTTTTGAAGCAGTAGGATAAATTACCAGAGAGCGGTCTCTTTGCAAAGCATAAGAAACAACATCACCCTTATTGAGTTCATTTAATTTTAGCCAATTCTTTGGAAGGGAAATAACCATTGAAGATCTGCCTAGTGACATAATTCTCCTTTGCATTAAAAATCACCATATATTTGTCTAAATTAATTAATATGCAATATATTTGAATATATACAATATGCATTAATCTTTCAATGTAATAAGCGAATATTCAAAATTATGTTGCAAAAGTAAAGTTATCAAAATATTATTTTAATTAACTCATTGAAAAAAAATTATTAGTAATAATCAGGCAAACTAGAAGAAAGAATTTTTTTTTAAGGTTTGTTAGAAAGATACTGAATTCTATTACAGGCTTCTTTAATTCTTTGTTCTGGCTGAGTCAGAGAAAAACGAACATAGTTTTCTCCATACTTACCAAAACCTATTCCAGGGGTTACAGCCACACCACCTTCAAGTAGTTTACTTGCAAATTTTAAGGAATTACACTCACAGTTTAGCCACACGTAAAAAGTAGCTTTTGGTTTTTCACAGGTAAAACCTATAGAATTTAGAGAACTAACAAGTATGTCCCGTCTTTTTGAATAAATAGCATTATTTTTCTTTAAGAATTCAGGGAACTCATCATTTTTGTAAGATTCCAAAGCTATGGCTGCTACTTTTTGAATATATACAGGGGGACCAGAATCGACTTGAGATTTAATTTTAGCTAAACCCTTCAGTAAATGTTTGTTTCCAATTGCAAAACCGATTCTATCTCCTGTCATGTTAAATGTCTTTGAACAAGAATGAAATTCAACGGTAACTTCCTTTGCTCCATCTATCTCTAGAATGCTAGGAGCTTTATAGTCATCAAAACAAATCTCAGAATAAGCATTATCATAACATAAAATAATATTGTTTTCTTTTGCAAAATCTACAATTTGCCTCAGAATCTTTTTATCCACTATTGCACTTGTAGGATTATTTGGATAATTTAAAAACATAATTTTAGCTTTCTTTGGATCAAGTTTTTCCAAATCTGGCAAAAATTTATTTTCTTCAAGCAAGGGAATGGGAACGGAAATCCCATCATTCAGTATTGCACCACTATTATTATATACAGGATAGGCAGGATCTGGAACTAGAACTCTATCCCCAGAATTTACAAATGCTCTCGCAATATTCACTAAACCTTCTTTGGATCCCATCAAACAAATAACTTCATCCGTGGTAAGATCAATTTTAAATCTTTTCTTACACCAAGAACTAACTGCTTCTCGAAAAAAAGGTTCTCCTTGGCTTAAAGAATAATTATGGTTTTGCTTATCAGATGCTTCTTTTTTAATAGAATTTATCACAATTTCCGGGGGTGGAAGATCTGGATCGCCTATACTCAAAGATATGATGTCAATCCCTAGAAGTTTTTTTTCATGAGTTATTTTTTCTATTTCAGCAAATAAATATGGAGGAAGCTTCTTGATTCTATCTGCATAATCGAAATTCAATTAAGTTCACCCATTTAAAACAATCTTCCTTCAAAAACTTTTTCCACAGGTCCTTTCAATAATACGGTTTTGTTATATTCTATTTTTAATTCTCCACCGAGAAGACAGACCTTTACTTTATTTTTTGTTTTTCCAACAACATTTCCAGCAATAACAGCAGCACAGGCTCCAGTCCCACAAGCCAAGGTCTCTCCACATCCTCTTTCCCAAACACGTACCTTTAAAATGTCCTCTTCCACTACCTCAACAAATACAACATTTATTCTGTTTGGGAAATTTGGATGATTTTCAATTTTAGGACCAAAGATTTTAACCGGATAACAATCAATGCTATTAACAAATATCACACAATGCGGATTTCCAATAGATAAACAAGTAATTCGAAAAGGTTCTCCATCAACAATTAATTCTTCATTTATACAATTGCCTTGACCTTGCATTGGAATCCTGGTCTTTTCAAATATTGGAACACCCAAGTCAACATAAACATGAGTGACTGTCTTATCTTTAATTGTTAATTTCGTTTTTTTTAGTCCAGCTATGGTCTCGATTAATTGCTCTTTTTTTTTCACTATATTATTTTCATAACAGTATTTGGAGAAACATCGAATTCCGTTTCCACACATCTCAGCCTCACTTCCATCCAGATTAAATATTCGCATTTTTATGTCAGCTTTTGCTGAGTTTGAAACTAAAATGAGCCCATCTGCACCAACTGAAAATCGTCTTTCACATAGTTTCTTGGCTATTGCTGAAATATTTTCTTCCTTTATAGTGGCTTTTCTGTTATCAATTACAATATAATCGTTTCCCAAACCATGCATTTTCCAGAATTTCATTTTATCACTTTTCTATTTGCTGATTTAAAAGTAAAGAATTGAAAGTTTCTCTTTTTCTTGAAAGAAAATATTTTTTATCTTTAATCAGAACCTCTGCAGCTCTTGGTCTTGAATTATACTGGGAACTCATAGCAAATCCATAAGCACCGGCATTAAGAATAGCAAGTAAATCGCCTTCCTCAACCATTGGTAATTGTCTATTTTTTGCAATAACGTCACCAGACTCGCAAATCGGTCCAACAACATCATAGATCTGATTTTTCGGAGAATTCAATTTATTTGCTACCAGAATATGGTGATATGACCCATACATAGATGGTCGAAGAAGAGTATTGAATCCCACATCAACACCAACAAATTTCTTGAAAGGAGTGACTTTTATTGTATTAACTGATGTCAGTAAGATGCTTGAATCACTAACCAAGTATCTACCAGGTTCTAAACAAAAGAAGGGATTTCCAAGATTATATTCAGTTATTTTTCTTTTAAATAATGATAATATCTTTTTTGAGAATAAAGTAAGATCTATTTCTTTTTCTTGAGGTTTGTATGGTACTCCTAATCCACCACCCATGTCAATAAACTCGAAGGTGATATTAATTTTATCCCGGATTTTCTTAGCCATACTTAGGAGATTATTAAATGCTAAAAGTATAGATTCAATTTTAAGAATACCAGATCCTATATGCATATGAATTCCAAATTTTTCAACCCCAACTTCTTTTGCTTTTTGATAAGTTTTTAATGTTACTTCTTCCCAAAGTCCAAATTTAGTCTCAGGGCCTGCTGTAATACAATGATCGTGATGACCTGAACCAATCTTGGGATTAATTCTTACTGATAAAGTCTTTGGAATCATATGGTTTAGCAGTCTATTCAATTCCGAATATGAATCAATATTCACAGTAACTTGGGAATCAGCAATAAAATTTAATTCATCTGTTCTCACACTTGTTCCAGTAAATAAAATTCTTTCTGGTAAAAAACCTGCTTTCAAGGCTAAAAAAATTTCTCCAGGGCTAACAGCATCTAAATATGCTCCTTCGGTACGTAATATTTTTAGTACATTTAAGTTTGAATTTGCTTTCGCAGCATAGTATATCCTAATTTTATCATAATCTTGAATTAAGATATCATGCAAAGTTCTATATTTGTCTCGGATCCTTTTCTCACTAATCAGATATAGAGGAGTATCAAATTCTTTGACTAAATCCTCAACATTAATATTATCGAATAAAAGATGGCCATCCTTATTCTTCAATGAAGGCTGAAATTCAAACATGTTTCTAACCATAAACTATTCCTCTTTTTCTTCATATTATCTCCTTTTTTAAATAGCAAACTTGAATCCAGAGAGTACTAACTTCCAAAGAAGTTTAAGATAAAGAATAACTCCACCTATTAATTTTATTATTAAATAAAGTAATGATATTCATTTGTGACCCAATTTGCAATAGTGTTGTTTCTATTATTTATTTACATTTCTTTGAGAGAATTAGAAAAAGATGAATAATTAAATATCCTCTAATATACAAAAATTCTTTCCTTAGTTATAAAGAAAAAAGAAGATAATTTTTCAAGATTTGGGAAGGCCCTTAATTATTGGACTTAAATTTTTATTCGCTCTTTTTTTCTTTAATGCTGCTAGTTTAATAATTTCCTCTTTCTTGGCTTCTCCCTTAGTTATGTTCAAATTTTTTAAGAGTTCAGCTCCTATGGGTGAACGGACCAATATTGTTGAAAAACCTGTTTCGCTCCCAACTGATCCAACAGATACATCTGCTAGATTAGCAGCGAAATCTCCACAGTACGCGCATCCAGCTTGGATAGCATTATGAAAATCTCTTATTTTTGATGAATATTCGTTTCCATTTAACTGTACTATGAATTTTCCTTTTTGTATTTGGGTTTTCTTTGCTTTATCCAAATCAATATTCAATATTCTTCTTGTTTCCTGTTTTAATTTTTCATAGTCAAATGCTTCAAAGCAGAATAAGCCTATAATAATAATTTGAAGATCAGGATATTTGTCTATCAATTGTAATTGTATTTTTCTAGCTGTTCTCACTTCACAAGGAGTACCAACAATTGCAATTTTTCTTTTGCCTCTTTCAACTAGTTCACCTATGTGTGACATCATTTTTACTCTTGAATATTTGGTTCCTCTTGCATTCAGTATTTCTTTCGAATTCTCTGCAATGATAGCCTCTGCCCTATATCCAATGCTACGTTTCACAACTATTGCTGCATCAAAAAGACCTCTTTCGAAACCTGAAAGAAGCGTTACTGTAGCAACTCCACCGTCTTGTCCATCAATAGCACTTTTTGCTGAAAAGAGATTACTGTAAACCCCAAGCAGATCATCTAAGTTACCTTTTAAAAACTTCTTTTCCACTTCTTTGTAATCTCCTTCAAGCATTGGATAAGTATTAATTCTTACCTTTTTCGAATCAGTTGGACAAACAATAGCGCAAGCTCCACATCCTACACAATCATCAGATATTGTGTGATACGGAGCAGTAACCTCTCGGTCTATACCTCGATTTGCAAAATTGATGGCTGAAACCCCAATTTTTTCTTCACAAACACGTGCACATAAACCACAAAGTATGCAATCCTCTTTTGGATCAGCTGTCCAAAAGATTGGTTGTTCAATTCCGTATTCCTTAGCAAGATCTTTAATAACCTTAACATTTGGACAACGGGCCAATAACAACTCAAGAAGAAGTTTGCGAATTATTATGGTTTTCTGAGATTTTGTATCTACCTCAAGACCGGAAAAAACAGGATAATTGCATGAAGTAACGATCTTTTTTCTTCCTCTCTTATCAGTTATTTCTACGGAACAGACACGACAAGAACCAAAAGGAATTAACTCTGAATTGTGACATAGAGTAGGAATTTCAATACCAATTTTTTTGGCAACATCTAATATACTTGTCCCTTTAATTGCATTAACTTCGATTCCATTGATTTTTAAAGTGATTTCTTCTAAATTAGTTTGCATTTTCATAACTCCCTATTTCAATTCTTTTTCCTAATTCTTTTTATCAATCTCTTCTCTTCCGAGATTGGAGATGGAATAGGTTCGCCAGAGATTTTTTTCACTGCTTTAAATTTTGAAGGACATACATCAAAACAATTTCCGCATTTGACACATTTTATTTGATCAATGATATGTATTTTTAAAGGCTCTCCACTTATTGCATCTGCAGGACAATTTTTTTTACAAATAGTGCATGCTTGACATTTTTCTGGATCAATATAATAGGATAGTAATCCTTTGCATAAAAGAGCTGGACATCGTTTTTCATTTATATGTGCATCATATTCATTAGCAAAATAACGAAGGGTGGTCAAAACAGGATTTGCCGATGTTTTTCCTAAAGCACAAAGGGAAGCAACGCTGGTTACTTCAGCAATATTTGCAAGCTTATCCATATCTCCAGCTTTACCTTCACCTGTCACTATTGCATTTAATATTGAAATAGCTTGGCTCAATCCTTCTCTGCAAGGAACACATTTTCCGCAAGATTCATCACATAAAAAGTTTACAAAATATCTAGCTACATCCACCATACAGGTGTCTTCATCCATAACTATCATTCCACCAGAACCCATCATCGAACCTAGCTTAATTAATTCATCAAAATCAACAGGAGAATCAAGGTATTGTGCAGGAATGACTCCTCCAGAAGGGCCTCCAGTCTGAACTGCTTTGAATTGTTTACCTTTTTGGATTCCTCCACCAATTTTGTATATAATATCTCTTAATGGTATTCCTAAAGGAACCTCGACTAAACCTGTATTGTTGACTTTCCCAACTAGGGAGAAGATTTTAGTTCCTTTACTTCCCTCAGTACCAATAGAATTAAACCATCCAGCACCCTTATTTATGATAAGAGGAACATTAGCCCAAGTTTCAACATTATTCAATGTACTAGGTTTATCCCAAACACCTTTTTCAGAAGTGTGCACATATTTAGGTCTTGGCTCACCAACACTTCCCTCTATAGCGGCCATAAGAGCTGAAGATTCACCTGATACAAATGCTCCAGCACCCTTATGCACTCTAACATTAAAATTAAAATCTGAACCAAGAATATTTGTACCTAGAAAACCGTATTCTTCTGCTTGTTTTACCGCTATTTTTGTGTTTCTAACTGCCAAAGGATATTCTTGTCTAATGTAAAAGAAACCTTCTTCTGAACCTATAGCATAAGCACCAAGTATAAGACCTTCAAGCACACTATGAGGATTTCCTTCCATCAGACCTCGATTCATATAAGCACCAGGATCCCCTTCATCGCAATTTACTATAACATATTTTGGTGCTCCTGAAGCATTTTTTGTGCTTTCCCACTTTATGCTTGTAGGAAAACCCCCTCCTCCTCTACCTCTTAACTTTGATTTCTTAATCTCATCTATCACATCTTCTGGACTCATCTTAGTAATAGCTTTTTTTAATGCAGAGTAACCACCAAGAGCAATATAATCCTCAATATTTTTGGGGTCTATCTTTGCAATATTTCCAAATACAATTTTCTTTTGATACTTATAAAATGGAATTTCCTCTTCATGTACCATCTTTTTGCTAGTATTTGGATCAGTATAGAGCAATCGTTCGATTATTTCGCCTTTTAAACTCTTGTTTATTATTTCTTGTACGTCTTCAATTCTTACGTTACAGTAAACTATGCCCTTAGGAAATATTACAGCCAAGGGTTCTCTTTCACAAAAACCTAAACAACCAACTTCTCTAAAAGAGATTTTTTCCTCAAGACCTTGATTATTTATTTCTTTTTTAAATGCAATAGCTATTTTGTCACTACCATAAGCTAAACCACAAGTTCCTGACGAAAGTGAAATAGCAAGTTGATTTTTATTTTTATTTGAAAGTATATTTTTCTTAAATTCTTCAAATTCTTGGGGTGAATTTATTCGAGCCATTCTTCATTTCTCTTTTATTTGTATTTTTCCAAAATTCCTTTTACGTTAGTTGGTTTTACTCCGCCATAATAATCGTTTCCAACCATGAGCATAGGACCTTGCGCACAACAACCCAGACAGTTAACACCACTAAGAGTGAAGGTCATATCATCGGTTGTGTTTCCTGCCTTTATTTTGAGGAAATCTTCAACTGCATCCAAAATTTTTGAGCCACCACGAACATGACAAGCTGTTCCTAAACAAACCTGTATAAGATGGGTACCTATAGGTTTTAAACTAAGTGCAGCATAAAAACTTGCAACTCTGTAGATGTGGCTAACTGGTATGTTTAGAGTCTCACTAATCTTCTTGATTATATTAGGTGGTATCCAGTTTAATTCTTTTTGAATATCCAATAATAGTTGAATTAAAATACCTTTTTTATGTTGGTATTTTTTTATTATCTGTTCTATTTTTTCTTCATTCAAAATAAGCACAACTAATATTTTTGCTAAAAACCATCATAATTTCTAATAAATAAAGTTTTGCAAAATAAAAAAGATTAGAATATTTGTTTAAAAAAAAGAACTTTTTTGAATTTAGCTTAATAGATATGAAATTCTCTAAACCAAGTTATTAACAAATTATTAGTGATTTTAAAATCTGAAATTATTTCCTATAAAAATCTTTAGAGGGAAATTACTATTTAGGCTAATCCCTTGGTTATTATTAGTTCTGCACTCAGGATTCCTCCTCCTGCAGCGCCTCTTATTGTGTTGTGTCCTAAACATAGATATTTGATTGTCATTATCGGATCTTTTCTTACTCTCCCAATTATAACACTCATTCCTTTTCCTGTATCTCGATCAAATCTAGGTTGTGGTCGATTTGGTTCAGGTCTTACAATTATAGGAGCTTGGGGAGCTGAAGGAAGGTTTAGTATTTGGGGTTCTCCTCTAAATTGTCTGAAGGCTTCCTCAACTTCGTTAACTGAGGGAGAAGAATCAAGCTTCACAAAAACCGATTCCATGTGTCCTTCTTTTACATTAACTCTGTTGCAACTTGCACTTAGAATTAAAGTGGCAGGATTTATCCTTTCGTTTTTTAAACAACCTAATATTTTCTGGGATTCACATTCTAGTTTTTCTTCTTCATTGGCGATATAAGGAATAACATTATCAATTATATCCAAGGATGGTACTCCCGGATACCCAGCTCCACTTAGGGCTTGCATAGTAGACACAATAACTTTCTTAAGACCAAAGCTCATCAAAGGCTTTAAACTCATAGCTAGCTGAATAGTTGAGCAATTAGG
>LFWW01000005.1 GCA_001273385.1 miscellaneous Crenarchaeota group-6 archaeon AD8-1
ATATAGACTAAAAATAGCATTTGGCGGTATAAGCATAGGAATTGCTGGTCTTACATTTTACACTGCATATGCCGTTAAAAATGGAATAATTACATTTTCAGGGATTACAAATCAAACAATAAATCAAATCTACTATATATTAATAATAATAGCTGTGATTCAACTTGTGGCAGGAATACTTAACTTAAGAGCAAAACCAAACTAATATAAATAAAGGAAAAAGCAAAATGTCCAAAAAAAAGAAAGAAAGATACAAAAAAATAATGGATGATGGCATTGATTCTGATAACTTGATAGTAGACACCACAAAAAAAGAGAGTTTTCAAATGATCGAGTTTTGCGCCAAGCTAAAAAAATATCTAATCCTAATGCTTCTTATCGCAGGAACAATATCAACCTTGATATCAATACAATATTTTATGGGTTATGAGCTGTTCTCAACCCAAACAGGTTTAATCAATTTTATTCTGATTGCCGCTATTGGATTTTCTAATATATTTTGCGGATTACTCCTACTAAGCGCAGAATAATAAAAAAATTGATGCTAATTCAGTTTAACCTTATTTCTATTAATAGTAATGATAAATCTGCTGCCGACCCCATAATTTCCATTCTCTTTTATAGTCCAATTATACACTTCACACATTTTTTTAATCAAATATAATCCATAACCAGTTCCTTTCCCATAACCTTCAACAAATATCTTTTGCTTTTCAGACTCAGGAATTCCAATCCCATTATCCTCATATACTAGGTGTACTTTGTCAGCTTTAATTTGTTCTAAGAACAATCTAATACAAGAAATATTTTCGCCATACTTCAAAGAATTATCAATCAAATTATAAAATAAATGTCGCAAAAGAGAATCAGCAACAACCCAAACATCTTCAACCTCACAAAGGATTTCAACTCCTCCAAGATCGGAAAACAAACCAATTGCTTCTTTAAAGCTCTTATCAACATTTGTAAATGCTAATTTTTCACTGCCAATCTTCTCATAAACTCGACTAAAATCAAGAATTCGCTCTATCTGATAACAAGCTAACTCAATACCTCTCATATATTTCAATAGTTTAGAATTCGGGCTTATTTTCTGATTTAATAAATAAAAATTATTTTTTGCAGTAGTTAATTTATTTCTAATATCATGCCGAATTAATTTGCCCACAACACTAAGCTTCTCATTAGCCCTAGATAATGAAACCATCATATCTTCCATCGATTTTATTGCTCTCTGGCGTTTGGTGATATCCACAGTGAGTACCTGTATTCCAACAGGTTTATCCTCCTTTTTTATAAGACCAAAACGAACTTCTGCAAAATGATGATCTCCAGACTTTGTCTTCCACTCAACCTCAATAGGTCCCAATTCTTTTCCATTTAATATAGAAGTATAAAGATCTGTATATCTCGGAATACCTCTTGTATATAAGACTCCTATCTCTGAAAAGTGCTTTCCAATAACTTCCTCTTTCTTGAATCCGCTTACTGCTAATGCAGCAGGATTAATTTCTGTGCAAATGCCTTCAATATTAAAGAAAATTATTCCATTTGGTGATTGATCAATAATCCTCATAAGATCTTCCTTAGAGTTTTCGCAATCTATTTCAATCTCCTTTCGTTTAGTGATATCAACAACCACTCCCCTAATTCCAATAGGTTTATCATCGATAATAATTGGACTAGAGTATATCATCGCTGGAAAAGTACTACCATCTTTCGCAACTGCTGTGTACTCATTTGGCATTACAGTATCTCTTTTCAAGACTTTAGTGAAATTATTAATTGCTCTCTTTTGATCACTAGGGATTACCATTTGTGTTATATTCACACCTTTCTTTAAATCGTCCTCAGAATATCCAAATTTATCATATGCAATGTTATTAACAAAAGTAAAAGATCCATTTAGATCGGTTTCAAAAATAATTGCAGGTAGTAATTCACTAATTTCTCTAAAACGTTTCTCACTCCTCTCTAATTTATCCTGAGCTTTCACGTAATCAGTAATGTCTTTATGAACTGAAGTCGAATATAGTAAATCTCCATTAGGATCTTTAACAGAATCTGCGCTTAGAAGAATAGTTCTTGTGTCACCGCTCTTTGTTGATATTTCTAACACTTGGTCTTTAATTCGCCCAGTTTTTTTCCAGGTTCTAAACAATCTTTTGGCTTCACTCTGAGATGGTAAGGTATAAATTTTTAGAAAAGATTTTCCAACCATTTCATCTTTATTATATCCAAGCCTTTGAAGAGCACTCTTATTAATATCAAGAATTTTTCCGTCAGGTGAAATCATATACATGTAGTCAGGAGCATTTTCAAAAAACTTTCTAAACCTTTCTTGGCTTTCTTTTAATTGTTCTTCTGTAATTTTACGTTCAGTAATGTCACTAGCAAAATTCAAAATTGCATTTTTATGTCCCCATTTAATCGGAACGGCATTAGTCTCAATCCACTTGACTCCTCCTGTTCTAGTTAATATTTTAAATTGGGCTAAGTGAGGTATTCTTTCACCTTTTAACCGCTTCAAATGTCTTTCCATTACTCTTTCGCGATCGTCAGGATGAACAAAATCCAGAAATGATGTTCCTATCAAATCTTTAGAATCAAAACCACTTAACTCTTCAGCTCTAGGATTTACATATACTAGCTTTCCATCTAAAACAACAACAATTATCTGAGTAGTATTTTCAGCAAGAGTGCGATAATTAGCCTCTGAAGTCCTCAAAGCTTCTTGCAATTCCAAACTTTTGGTGATATCAATTGCTTGACCAATTATGCCAATTGGATTTCCATCATCATCTTTAATTACTGAGCTAAATGTCTCAGCTACAAACGGTGTTCCATCATCCCGCAATAAGGTAAATTTTATTTTACCAGTACTCTTCCCAGTTTTCATTGAGGTGGCAATAATAGATTCTAAAATTGGAATATCCTCTTTGGAGAAAAATTCTGAAATATTTCTCCCAATCTGATTTTCGGGTCCCCCCTTTGTCTTATGCATTTTTGTAAACTCCAGATTGCACAATAAAATATTCCCTTTCGAATCAAATAACACAGAGGAAGAGGGAGTGGACTCAAATAAAATCCTAAATCTACTTTCATTAGCCTTTAGGATGGATTCTGATTCTTTATATCTTGTGATATCTGTGAAAAAGCTTAATCCAGCGGATTTACCATTCCAAATAGTATTAGTTGACTTCAATTCAATCCATTTTACCTCACCATTTTTGGTGACGATTCTAAATGAAAAAGTTTCACCAAGATCTTTGCCGGTTTGTCTTGCCTCTTCCAACTTTTCTGCAATAACCTTAACCTGCTCCATATCGTCTGGATGGATAAAAGATAAAGGATTCTTAGACACAAGCTCTTTATTTGTATAACCTAATAGAGTCTCAGCACGCTTATTCGCAAATTTATATGAATAATCCTGATAAACCATGATAGCTTGATCAGAGTTATCTACAAATATTTTGTATCTTTGCTCACTTTCTTTTAGTTTTTCCTCTGCAATCTTGCGCTCTGTAATATCAGTAATAAAATTCAAAACCCCTACTTTGCCTTCCCATGTCATCAAAACCGCATTAGTTTCAACCCATTTTATCTTTCCTTTCTTGGTTAAAATTCTAAATTGTATCAAACGAGGAACCTCTTCACCTTTTACTTTGCTCAAGTAGCGTTTCATAACTCTTTCATGGTCTGCAGGATCAATGAAATCCAAAATAGATTTTCCTAACAGCTCATTTGAATCAAACCCGCTAATCTCTTTTGACATAGAATTAACATACACTATCTTTGCATCCAAAACAACCACAATGGCTTCATTTGTATTTTCTATAAAAGCACGATAATTAGTCTCGGTTTTTTTCTTTTCAACAACCTGTAAAATTCCATGGATGAGTTCACCATAAACTGTTTTTGTATCACCGATTTTGTTCACATATCTATCAGCACCTAAATTTAAGGCTCTTATAGCAACTTCTTCTCTTCCCTTCCCGGTGAATAAAATAAAAGGTAGACCACTGCCTTGAGATCTTAATTTACTAAGAAGATCAATTCCTGTTTTTTCTGGCATCTCATAATCAGAAACGACAACATCAAAAGAAACTTCCTTTAGCTTCTTAAGAGCACTATTAACACTAAAAGCATTCGTAACTTCAAAATTATTTTTCATTTCCAATATTTCTTTTGCAGTCTTTAAAAAATCCTCATCATCATCAACTAGCAATATACGAATATATTTATCATCAAAAATATCACTCATAACTTCAACCACTCATTAGCTTTTCATTTTTATAAATAAGATATTTCTTAATCATAAGATAAGTAGGATAATAAGCTTGTTTTATATCTAAAATATTAAGAAGCAAAGATACATTAACATAACTACAAAAAAATTGGACGAATAATAGAGAAATTCCTTATTGAAGTTTTATTAACTTTTTTGTTAAAACAAAAATTTGATCATTATTGTTAAGAATTACATCCATCATCTCTTCACCTTCATTAGTTAGTTCAAAAACAGTTTTTTGGGCTGTAGTTAAATTTCTAATAAGTCCCCTTCGCTCTAAAGAATATAAAATCGAATAAATGGTTCCTGCACTAACACGGTAGCCATATTTATTATACACAAAAGACAAAGCATCATATCCACCTAAATTCCTTATATTAAGTTCATTTAATAGAATTATATCCAAAAATTCGCGAAATAATCGATGGCGTAATTTTGATATAACTTTTGATTCCAAAAGTAAAGATTCCTCTCTATGCATAAATAACGTTAAATTGAACAATTCTTCTTAAATAAACTCCACCATATTCAGAGTCTGAAGAAAGAATTATTCTAGAAAAGAAATTATCTAAGCATCAACTTTCTTTTTTTCCAAACTTGAAAGTCGTTTCACCCTCTTCTGAACATAATCCAACATTTTATCCTCAGTTATTTGCTCAGATTTAGCACGTTCTTTAAGCTTTTTTTCAATAAGAGCTGATAATACCTCTATATCAACAGGCTTAACAACATACCCTTGTGCACCTTTATTAAGTGCGTTTATAGCATTTTCAAGAGCAGGATAACCAGTCATCATTATATAGACAGATCTAGGATTAGATTGATAAAGCTGAGAGACTAACTCAGTACCATCCCTATCTGGTAATCGAATATCTATTAAAGCAACATCAAAAACATCTTTTTTCATCTTATTTAGAGCTTCCGAGCCAGTAGATGCAATATCACAATAGAATCCCTTATCCGAAAATATATTCGATAAACTTTCACAAATTCCTAATTCATCATCAACAATCAGTATTTTCGGTTTTATATCGATCAATTTTAGTCACCTAAGGAATCTGATACTTTAAAATAGGGTATAAGAAAAAATCAGAGTCTAACTTTAAATGATTAAAACCTTCTTTCTTTAAACCCTGAAAGGAGCGATTAAAACAATCAATATTTAAAAATATTATATTAATCAAAACCATTTAGTTGAAAACTCGGAATTCTTTGGATTTCATTAGTATTCCAATATTGAGTTTTGTTTTGTAGATCGAGTCAAGAAAATCAAAATATTCCTCAACTTGCAAATACTCCTGTTGTATATTATCATGGAGTTGCTTTAAAATAATTCCTAAGAGAATTGATGATATCTTAGAATTAAATAATTTCTCCAAATGAGAATCAATATCTTCAAAAGATCCAGGTGTGGTAGTAAGACATCCATTTTTGATTATAGAATCCATAATTAATTCAGATGTTTTGATTCCAAAGATTTGACTTAGCACATTACTAAGAGAACTTGTAACCAACTTTTCAAATTCTTTCATATGAAAAGCTCCAATAGATTTATTTTTTACTATGAGAAATTAAAATCTTTCGAGTCAAAATTTAAATATTAATTATGGTCGGATTCAGAACACTAAATTATGAAAAAACCTTTTATAAGACTTTTTAGCCCAAATTACTTGAAATAAAAGAGTTGAACTGCAATTACATCCAAGTTTTTAAAAGACCTTCATAGACGAACACTCCAAAACTATTTAGATATAATAATCTTAACAAAACTGCAAGAGAGATCCCTTAGCGGGTATGATTTAGTAGGCTATATAAACAAAAAATATGGAATCCTAATAAGTCCAGGGACCATTTACTCCATACTTTATTCCTTGGAAAGAAGAGGTTATATTGAAGGTCAAATGGTAAAACGCAAAAGACTATATAAGTTAACAAAAAAAGAGAATCAAAATACCATTAAAAAGACTAATAACGAAGTCCAAAAATTTCTAAGACAAATAACATTATTAGAAACAAATAATAATCCAATTTAGACAAAAATATTTTTTATCCGATTTCTAAATCAAAATTTTGTTTAAAGCTAATTTCAGAATACAAGCATTATTGAAAAAGTGAAGTACTAAGATATCTCTCACCCGTATCAGGAAGAATAACCACTATTTGCTTGCCGGAGCTTTCATGTCTTTTGCCTACTTCTAAAGCAGCAAAAGTAGCAGCTCCAGCAGAAATCCCAACTAATAAACCTTCTTCCTTAGCAAGCTGTCTTGCAGTACTCATAGCATCCTCATCCTTAACTTGTACAATCTCATCTAAAAGATCAATTTGTAAAACATCAGGAATAAAACCAGCACCTATACCCTGAATTTTATGAGGCCCTGGTTTGCCTCCACTCAAAACAGGCGAAGCATAAGGTTCAACTCCAATAGCTTTAAAACTTGATTTAAGAGGTTTGATAAATTCTGAAATACCAGTTATTGTTCCACCTGTTCCAATTCCAGAAACTAAAACATCAACTCTACCTGAAGTAGCCCTCCATATCTCTGGACCAGTGGTTTTTTTATGGATTTTAGGATTAGCTAAATTCTTGAATTGATGAGGAATAAATGAGTTGGGAATTTCTTTACTAAGATCTTGAGCTTTATTGATGGCTCCTTTCATTCCTTCTTTTCCTGGAGTTAGAACAAGTTTCGCGCCATAAGCTTTTAGCAAATTTCTGCGTTCTTTACTCATAGTGTCAGGCATAGTTAGAATCAATTTGTAACCTTTTACAGCAGATACCATAGCCAATCCTATTCCAGTATTTCCACTTGTGGCTTCTATTATAACTGAATCTTGTTTTATCAGATTTAATTTTTCAGCTTCATTTATCATGCTAAAGCAAATTCTATCCTTAACGCTTCCTCCTGGATTTAAAGATTCCAATTTTACTAATATCGAACAGTTCAGAGTCTTTGTTAGGCGATTTAGTTGGATTAAAGGAGTGTTTCCTATGGATTCCAAGATATTATTGAGAATTTTATTCAAACAAACACCTTTTATAACAGTGTTATCGTATTAAAGGTTAAAAATGTTTTTGAAAAAAATCAAGGAAAATAATGATTTTCTTTAATAGTCGCAAAAAGTTTTCGAAATTATTATTTCGCAAACCATTTAATTATCTGTGATTTATTATGCTCTCCAATTTATTTTATAAAACAATCACACTTCAGTTGATTCTTAATTCTTGAACTTGAGAATACTGTGGTTTAGATACAATAACCGATTTATCCAATTTCTTTTTCCCATAATTAACCAATACCATAGAGTTGGGATTATCAGAATAAAATGCAGTTAAACCGGCAGCCATAATAATACTTTTTTTAGTTTTTCTCCCTTGAAGAAGGGTAATAGGACTGCCACAATCTGGAACTTCAAAATAATAATCATATTTGCTCTTAGAGTCTAAGAGTCTCTGATTTTCATTATGATTCCTACCCACAATAATCTTATTTGACCCAAATCTAAAATGTCTACCAATTTTTAATAAAGCAATATCAGATTCTGTTATTCTTTTTCTAAAAACAAATAAGTCTCTAAGTTTATTAGCAAATTCCTTATAGGTGAGAAGACAACCACCTGAAGGAGAAGGATAATTAAAAACTTTCAAATCTTTGGCTAGTTTAATTTGAGGTTTTCTGGATCTTCCAGAGATTCCTAAAAGTTTTGATCTATCAACTAATCCCTCTTTTTCCATTGGGGTTTCAGGCAATAGTTTTGCAGATAGAGGTCTAAGCAATTTATTTTTTAAACCGGATTCTCTTTCAATCAGAAACATAGCGTTTTTATGTTGTGACATAGGTCTTTGTCCCAGAACCTCACCAGTAAAAATAAAAGAAGCTTTAGTTTTCTTTGCATATTTCCAAGCTTGCTTAAGAAGGAATATTCTGCAGTCAATACATGGATTCAAATTTTTTCCATACCCGTACTTAGGTTTTCTTACAATTTCGAGGTAGTCCTTCCCAACTTCAAAAGTTTTAAGAGGAACATTTAATTTCTCAGTAGTTTGATGTACATCACAACCGTCTCTACCGCGCAAACAAAAAGGACTAACAAAATTTATTGCCTCAACTTCTATTCCTTGACTTTGAATTAATTTTATAGCAAGAATACTATCAAGTCCGCCAGATAAAAGCGCTAATGCTTTGATTTTCTTCATTTTCTCGAATAAAAATTATACCAAAACATAAATTTAACTATTAAAATAAAAAAAATGAAAATGTTTTTTACCATTTAATAAAGCAAAGATTACAGACAATGAACAACTTCAATTTGAGAATTTATTATATCCACTGTTAATTCGAATATATGACTCATATCAGCTTCGTTTAATCCCCAAATAAAACTTGCGATAATTTCTTCGCTATTATAAACAATTCTATCTAGTTGAAAATGAGTATTTTCTCCTTTAACATGGACAAAAACAGCATCAGCTATTTTCTTAGCTATTTCTTCGTTTATAGGTTCATTAAGATCAACTGCTAAGGTGAGATTTGAATAGGGATTCCCATTAATAATTACTGAAAAAGTTGATAAAGTCACATAACCCTGGGAGTCGGTGACCGTAAAATTCTTTGTCCATACTTCCTCTTTAAAGGTCATAATTGGTATCCAAATAATATTCCCCTGTTCATCGTTATTTTGAATATAACTAGCGATGTGAACTTCAATTTGGTATTCTCCTGGCATTAGTTTTCCTAATGGTACTAGAACTAATGGATTGGTTAGTGCCTGCGTAACAATAACATTATCTCCTGGATCAGTTACGTTCACATGAAATCTTAGCTTTACAGGATAGCACTCTAAATAACTAAAGGATTCGATTGCGATACCAAAACCACCTGTGGGTTCATCTCCTCTTGAAATAATTATACTAATAAAATCCTCATCTGTTGCTTGAGTAGTTATATTTTGGCGGATTAAAGTCCAAATATCTTGTGATAAATGTGAATATGGCATTTGAATTAGGGGATTTTCGGTTGTAGATGTAATATAGATACCTTGATCAAAAAGGTTAACACCACCATAAAAATCACAATGGTAATCAGGAAAGTCTGTTTGTGAAGTAGGAGATTGATCAACTATTACACTATCGCTTGTTGAAGTTGGAGTTGCTTGAACAATAACCTCAATTTGTGCACCAGGACTTAGACTTCCAAGATCTTTGCTCCATCTCATACTTTCACCTTTAAGGATTATTTCACTCTCTGAGCTACCCGCAGACCATAAATACTCGGTATCATTAACAAAAACTGCCTCAACAATTCCGGATTCAACGTCATACAAACTGAGATCAAAGGTTACAGTGCCATTCGACGAAGCAAACAAATGACTCATAACTAGTTGTGCACTTGGACTTGGAGAAGGAGTTTCAATATCATATAAAGATGCAATATAAATAGCTGAACCTACAACCACGCAAATAAGAAGTAGGGCAATTCCACTTAATACAATCGGAATTTTCATCTATATCTCTAGTAGATGTTACATAATGATATAAAGTTCTAATCAATAGAACGCTATGTACCAAAATCTGGAACGGAAAATACTATTGTAAAAGTCCAAATTGTTGAATTCGATGAATTCAAGATATTTATAATCATTTATTCTTTAATTTCTTGAATATCTCTCAGTAGCAAGATATTATTAAGGAAAATTTCTGAAAATAGATTCATTTGATTAATTTATAGAGAAAAAATAGAAAAATGATTCCATTTAGATTCGATACTTGGACTTAAAGTACTCCAGCAATTTTTAGAAATTCCACCAAAGAAGCAAGCTGAACCGTAGCTTGAGCAATAGAAATATACTTATTCTCAGCAAACTCTCTAATTGTGTCAATACCAAAAGCTTTTTTCAGCAAAGTAGCATCTCCGCTTGAAACCCCAGAAATAGCAGAAACAGGTTTCTCAGCAAGGTCTTCATATTCTTTTGATTCAAATTCCTTATCTAGAATCATACAAGAACAACATGAAAAATAGTTAATTCCCTGAGCTAATTTCACAAACTTATTTGTAGCTAAATCTTCAACTGTTTTAATCCCAAAAGCTTTCTTTAGATCTTCTGCATCTGATTCACTTACTCCACTTATTGCTGAGACAGGAGCTTGAGCTATCTCTAATATAGTCTTTGTTTCATATGCTTTATCATAAAACTTCACAATAAAACCAAGTTCCTTCTCACTCATATAATAATCTCCATAAAATAAATAGTAACTGAGTACAAATAAATCTCACTAATAATAAATTAATAGGAAACTAAATTGGATTTTTCAAAATTTAAAAAAAAATTAATTTTCTTCCTTAGTTAAATCTATTAATTCTTATTTGAGATTCGATTCTTTATTTTTGAGGAAAATTATCCCAAGTTTTTTCAAAAACTTCTGGAGACATAAAATCCATATTAGCTATCCTCTGATTAAATGCATCTCGAGCACAAGGATTTCTCATGTAAGCACGATAAACAGCTATAACTAAACTAATAGTCATCGCTTCGGAGATCGGTTTTTTCGCTATTGAAGAAAGCTCTTTTGATATTTTCAATAGATCTTTGTAAATTACTTCTGGAAGAGTTATTTCTTTAGTCATTTAGGCCATCTTAAGAAATATATGCATTAGAAGCAATTATTTTTTTCTAAATTTCATCAAATTTATTAAAATCCTTATTTTTATAAGAAATAGTCACCCTTAATCTAAATTGGACTTTAGCTAATTCTAACCAGTTCAATGAAGCTTAAATGGAAAAAACTAAAATCTAAATCTAAACTAAATAGAAATAAAAGAAGAATTTTGGTGATGGTGAATTATGATAAAGGCTCGTAAAGAAACTAAACGACAAAAAACCATAACCAGAACCTTTAGAATAAAAGATAATTATGATCTAATTCTCACGAAAGAGGCGGAAAGACAAAATATAAGTGTAAACGTTTTAATGGATAAAATTCTTCGCCGTTTTATTCTTTTTTACAGATTCACAGACAGGATTAGTATGATTAATCTTCCAAAAAGAATCTTGAAAGAAATAGTTCAATACATACCTGAAGATCAAATAGAAAAAAAGGCTGAAGAATTCGCATCACTGGATGCTGTGGATTTTTTTAGTTCATTAGGTTATCCACGCAACTACAATAGTTTCATTTACCTTATAACTGAGCATTTTGGAAGCTCAAAATTTGCCGGATGGTTCCAATGTTTTTATCATTCCTTAGAAAACCAAGATTTTTTTCATCTCCAGCATGATTTAGGGAGAAAATGGAGCATGTTCCTAGACCAATACTTAAGAACAATTCTTAAAAAAATAATTAATATAAAAGTGGAATCAAGAATCTACGATTTCGCTGTAACACTTAAAATATCACACCCTCCAAACACTAGAAAAAAAGACCCTATGATATAGAAATTCATCAACAGGATTAATACATTAAAATTATTACTCAAACATTTGAAAATCGAATAGTCTCATCAATACCTGATAGTTTCTCTGCTATTTCGTAAACACATTTTATTATATTAGCAAACTCATCAGTAACAAGCTCCAAACTATATATCTTATTATTCGAAAACATGTTCTCTCTAGGATCAGCTAAATGAAGCAATCCAATAATATTTTTATCAATAATTAAAGGAATTAAAGCAACAGATTCATAACCACTAAGATTGCATAAATTCCTTGTAGGCCCAATAAATCTTTTTTGTTCACTTGTAATATTTAATAGAAGATCGGAGGTACTATTAGTCCAAAAGCTGCCCTTTTTTGAAAAAAATGGAAAATTCGAATTAAAATGACCTCTTATTATATTACCACACATACAGTCTAATAGCCAGCAACCATTCTCATCTGATAAAAATTGTTTATCTTTGCCCTTAATTAAGAGACTATCTTCCTTTTTAACAAAAAAGCCAGGCAACCCTTCATGTATATAAAAAGGGAAGTCTCCATTTTTCCGTAATCTAATACCCGCGCTCTGGCATCCAGAAATCTTCAGTGCTCTAGACAAAATTTCCTGCAAAGCTAAATTAAAAACGGAATCCTTAGAACTGTTAGATACATCCAGCAATTTTTATTCTCCAAGAATTTTTAATTTAATTTCATCAATGCGAGTTATTTATTCATTAAGGTTTTCAATCGATTGCACAGTCTTGCACTGTGTACTCATATCTTATTAACAAAAATAAATGAACAAGCTAAGAGGGGAATTTATTGATAAAAAATATGCCAAAGCAAGATAACCTTAGTTCTGTAGAAGACATTTACCAGCTCATTTATATGGATGATAAAAATCAAAGCGTTGAAGTATATGAAATGAATTATCTTCCATGTGATGAGTTGTTTGATCACCTTAAAACAGGAGAATCAATTTTTATAACCAAAAAAAAGATGCAAAGCCAGGAATCAAATGTCTCTAATCACAAAAAACAAGCATCAATAAAGAAAAAAAATATGTACCTTATTAGAAGCTAAAAAAATTAATGGAGCAAATTTGTAACAAAAATATAGAATAACTAAAATTTATAAAGAGACAATTCAGCATATATTTTTTTGATTTTTTACTAATAATTTTATTTTTAATTAAAAAGAATATTGAAAGCACTAATAATACAATACAAAAAAAATTAAACTAAGAAAAGTCTAGCAACCAAGAACCCACATAATCAGCAGGATCCTCACTTAATTGATTAACTCTATAGATGGATACACCTAAAGGAAAACGATACTCTCTGATTAATTCACCTTCCCTGTTAATTTCTAAAAGAGAAGCCCCAAAAGGTTGTTCAATCTCCACATGATCTTCAGTCCATCTATGATCAGGGGTACCAAATGTACCCAAAATATTTCCATTAGGTAAAATATCAACATCTCCAAAAATAGCACTAAAATATTCTGCTGGAGGTGAATAACTCCATGTTACTTCAGCAGTCATTGAAGATTCATCTAGAGTAATCTCAATTAATCTGCTTCGACCACCATAATTAGTTACATAGGGATCTTCTCCTGGAGGGTAATTTTCCAGCTTAGTAGAATTGTGAAAATCGTTATCAAACATAATAAAAACATTAGGTTCAATTTCTTTGACTATGTGACTATGATACCACAAACTCTCTACCTCAATTCCATCCTCAAAAAGAGTGAAGTTCCCATTTCGGCCTGCAATCCAGATCAACTCTTTTGTTTCAATATCAACTTTAGCAAAATTATCTGTATTTCTAAAATTAACAAAATAATATTTACCGTCCAAGCTTACTGTCACATCATTACCATGAGTCCAATCATCATCTCTACAAAGAGTGCAAACCTTCTCTGGAAAGTAAGGTTCTGAACTCCACAACCATGTTACATTACCCATCAAAGGATCAAGATGAACAATCGTATCCAAACCACCCTCTCCAACTCTTCTCATTGTAACAAAAAAACCATCCTCAATCAAGAACTCATGATGACCTCGAATATCTATACCATCCAATATTGTTTTAGTTTCACCGCTTCTATAATTCCAAATCCTAGCTTCAGGAGAAGCTTCATTTGCTTGTTCACCTCTTATTCTCTGAGGACGATAATAATAATAGAGCTCATCATCGCTGAGCTGATTAATATAATTAAAACTATAACTAGAAGAATTATCATAAGCCAAATAATTTCCATTATTATCCATAACAACAATATATTGATTAACAACCTCTTGCATCGAAGAATTAGAGACTGCAAATCCAAATGTATACAAACCTCTCCAATAATCATGACGATAATTAATTACAAGAGGCGGCTCAGGACCAAAATAGTTACCAGCAAAAAAACCATAAAAAATAATTCCAACTACTAAAACAGAGATAATTAATAATAAAATGGCTGCAACTAGCCGACGCATAGTACCAACTTTCTCATATTAAAATTCAGAATTTTGAAAATATAATTGTTTTCCTAAATTAAAGAAAGCAAGACAAACAAATATATTAAAAATAAATTTTAGTCCTAAAAAATTGTAAAGAAAAAATAAAGAAATTGAATCTAAAATAATAGAATTTATCTAAATAAATTAAAAAAAAGACATTCTGAAATAAAAATTAATTAAATAACCAATTCTAAGGCCTTAATTCAAAGAAAAACCGTATATTGAAGTTTATGCTATATATTATCTGAGGTTTTAGAGTTATCAAAAAGATCAAACACAATTAGGCTTATACACACAAACGGAGAAATACACTTCATCTTCAAAGACTCCCCCACACACGAAGATCTTAACTTAGAAAAAAGCTATAATGAAATTGAAGCTCGAAGAGTATCAAAGCTAGAGGCTCTAAAACCTCTCCACCTTTTTCGTCACTAAGCATATCTATCATTATAAGTTAGAAATTTTTTCTACCATTTTTCAATTTTTACGATTTTTTCAAAAGGCAAACGATCTTTTTCTTTTACAAGCTCATAAGCAGGATAACCAATTGGCATCAATTGCACGACTCTAACTTCTTTAGGAATTTTTAGTATCTCCTTAACTTTTGATTCATTAAATGCACCAATCCAGCAAGTTCCAAGACCCAGCTCAACAGCGGCTAAAGAAATATGATCCAAAGCAATCGCTACATCGATAGGGTAACAAAGCTGCCCACAACTCATAACATACTCATTAGTGACTGCACAGGCAACAATAACTATAGGAGCTTCTCCAATAAACAATTGTCTATTAGCCGCATAGGCAAGCTTTTGTCTTACTTCCCATTTCTTTACTACAATAAATCTCCATTCCTGAAGGTTTTTAGCTGAAGGTGCAAGTCTACCTGCTTCTAAAACTAAACGTATTTTCTCTTCTTCAACAGGTTTGTTTATAAAACTTCGAATACTACTTCTTTTCCTAATAACTTCGAAAACATTCATCCATAATCATCTCTTACAATTAATTCTAAAATTATTCAAAAATCTACCTAATAAATTAATAATTTTTAATAGCTTTTTGAAGTAAAAAAGAAAATAACAAGGCATTTTTCTCAAAATTTTTTCATTCTTTTGCCAAAAAACATACTATATTACGTGATAATTTTTAGGAAATCTAAAAACTGGAAAAAATCTTTTAAAAATAAAATAAAGACAAAACAAAGAAAGCTTTTCAACTACTTTTTTTAAAAAAAAAATTAAGTGTTTCTTAACAGAATCTTAAATTTTGAATTATTGTTAAATCAAATTCATTTGCTGGGATCAATGGTTAGATCAAACTAAAGGAGAAAGATTCATGAACAAACAGCTATACCAGCAGTTTAATGTTCATTTTCCTACCCAAAGATCCTCTCAGCTGTGTTTTTCCTTTAATGTAGTTTTGGTTTATTGCCCCAAAAAAGGGGGAAGATTGGATTATGTCTAAAGCAGTTTTATTTTTTGCGAAGAATTAGTACTCAAAGTATAATTATGGCAGCAAGGATTGCAATACCAAAAGCTAATACGTATGTGTCAGTTGGTGGTACAGGTGTCGGCTCTATTGGCGGAATAGTTGCGGGAGCTCCAACTGCAGATAGGAAGGTTGTAGCATATGAACCGCCATAGATTTTCAAGAATAAACAATAAACAAATCAATAACCTAAATACTTTTAGAATTTTAAATCTAAATTGCCATCAAACTCTACTTTTTGAGTTCATAAAAAATTATTATAAAGATAGCAGTCAGCATAGTCAAAAACTTTTTCAGATATAAAAAAGACGAAAAAATAATAGTTAAATACAAAACAGCATATACCAAAAACAATTATCAAGGTGAAATTTTTGACACAATACAAAATTGAAATTGACCGCTCATTATGCATTGCTTGCGGTTCATGTTACAGCTCAGACCCAATACATTTTGAACCTGATCAAACAAGAAAATCAACAGTTGTGGATGGAGAAACCGATGAGGATTTATCTTCTGGAACATTCGAAGATGAACAAATAGAAGAAGCAATTAATGCTCAAGACTCTTGTCCAGCATCAGCAATAACTGTGATTGAACAATAGGTGAAATTTTCCTCTCAAAATCTAATTTATTTTTTTTATTAAAAATAAAAAGAAAATAGGATTAATGAAGGTAATAATTTAATAATCAGGCATCAGATTTACACCTGCGACAACTGAGGTTGTAGTACTTTCAACACCATCAATTTGCTGCAACAGAAGCACTAAAGTCTCAAGTTCAGCATGATCTGCTACATTAACTGAAGTTATAAGATCATAGGGTCCAAAAACTGAATCAGCTGATAAAACCTCTGGAATTTTAAGCAATTTACAGCGAACCGATTCTAAATCTTTGGGTTTTGTATTAAAGAAAACAAAAGCAAAAGGTTTTTTTGTAATTTCAGGTCCTTGAGAAATTGTGATAAAACTCAAAGTCTTGGTTATCAAACCTTCATCTGCACCTATCATCCTAATTGGATTGAACCATTTTTCAATGAACTCTTCATTACTCTTCACATTATTAAATCGAATCAAAATATCAACAGGACCAAAAAGCAAGAATATATCTCTTTGATCAATAAACTTTCTTACAAGTGCCATGAAAACATCCATACAAGATCCAGATTTACAACTCAAACCCATATATGCTCTCAAATTAACTCCCCCATCATACTAAATGTCCATTCCCCTTTACAAATAATTCCTCTTAGCTAATTAATTTTACATTTAAAATAAAGAATATCAGGTTTAATCCTTAACCCGCTTATCGACTATATTAAAACGTCTTTTGCTTGCCCTAACTAAAGCATTCTTTCTAAAAGAATCAAAAAGAACAAGTTTTTTTAAAGCAGTCAACCAAGCACCTGTTTCAATATCGGAACAAAAAACCTCATCTCTCTTTACAGTAATAACCTTATCAGGACAAACCTTCTCACATGCAGAACAAAAAACACAGAAATCTGGCGAAACAACAAGCTTGCCATCAACTCTTTTAATAGCTCCTGAAGGACAGATAACCTGGCATACATCACAATTCTTTGGACAAGTACTTGTATCAACTTCTAATCTACCTTTAAATGGTTTTTGCACCTTAATTGCATCAAAAGGACAAGCTAATTCACAACGTTTACAATATATACACTTGGATTCGTCAATTAATACATCAACTATATTTTCTATCTGACCACTATCTGATTTTTGCACAGAAACTTTGATAGCCTCTGTTGGACATTCATACTGACAGATTAACTCGCACTCTGGATTGCATTTAGATAGTTCTGTGTGATCTGATTTATTTAATGAATCAGCAAAAAAGTTACTATCATAATCAATAACTTTCTCTTTTGAGACCTCAATTCCTTTTATTAATAAAGGAAAAGTTTCATTTTTCTCAACAACAGATGTTTCTTCTCCATTAATTTTCATCACCACCGCCTTCAGAGGACACAAAGCAGCACATTCACCACAAAAAATGCAAGTCTTAGAAGCAATATTTATTTTCGGTTTTTTAATAAGAGTATATTTGTCTACTTCAGCAGAAGTCAGCTCTATAGCTTCTTTTGGACAAACATCAACACAGATCCCGCAACCGTTACATAATTCCTTATTTAATTCTAACAAATATGAATTAGAAAGTAGTCTTCTTTGAAGTTTGACTTTATTTCTTGTTTCAAGTTCTTTTATTTTTCCCCTCATCACATTTTCTCCTTATGTTGCTAATGACTACTTTTTGCTTATCACCTGTGGTTTTTTTGTCTCTAAGGTTACATCCACCTTTTTCACATCTTTCGCTGTTTTTCTAGTTTCATCTTTAATTTTTGGCGCAAGAATCTCAACAGTCTTTTTAATCTCTTCAGGTGTAACTTTATCAACAATTTTTTGCATTTCTTTCATTTTTTTAGCAAACTTTGCTCCTTCAGCAGCACTAATCCAAGCTAATTGAAGCCTGTTTTTATCCAATCCCAAACGTTCCATTTTCTTCCATAATCTTTCAACACGCTTTTTGGTTTCATAATTAGCATTAATATAATGGCAATCGTTCAAATGACAACCTGCAACCAAAACAGCCGCAGCCCCTCTAGCAAAAGCTCTCTCAACAAACTTTGTGGAAACTCGACCTGAACACATAGTCCTAATAATCCTAGCAGCTGGTGGATATTGCATTCGACTCACTCCAGCAAAATCTGCTCCAGCGTACGAACACCAGTTACAGCAAAAAGCAATGATCTTCTTATCTGCATCATGTTCAGTAGCAACATCTATCTGAGCAAAAATCTGTTCATCAGTAAAATGACGCATCTCAATTGCGCCAAATGGGCATTCAGCACCACAAGTGCCACAACCAGCACATGCTGCTTCAACAACAGACGCTTGTTTAGCATCTTTATTAACAGTAATCGCACCATAAGGACAAACTTTTGCGCATAAACCACATCCCTTACATTTATCATTAAACATTATTGGAGTAAGCGCTTCAACTGTAACACTTCCTTTAGCCATCAAAATCCCTGCTCGAGATGCAGCAGCACAAGCTTGAGTTACACTGTCTTTTATGTCCTTAGGAGCCTCAGCACAACCTGCTAAAAAAACACCCCCAGTAGGAGTATCAACAGGTCTCAATTTTGGATGAGCCTCCATGAAGAATCCATCAGTTGTTTTAGAGAGCCGCAAAAGCCGTTTAATAACATCACTATCTGCACCAGGTTCAAGACCAACAGACAAAACCACTAAATCAGTTTTTACCTTATACTTCTTGTTCTCAAGGGTATTCTCGCCAATCAAATACAAACTCTTATTTTTATTATCCTCAAAAACTTGAGCTGGCAAACCACGAGTAAAAACTACCCCTTCCTCTTTAGCTCTCCTGTACAAATCCTCAAAACCTTTACCAAAAGAACGAATATCCAAGTAAAATACCTGAATCTTCACATCAGGCCAATGCTCCTTAATAAGCAAGGCATCCTTAATGGTGTTCATACAGCAAACGTTGCTGCAGTATGGATTACCACTCCCATCTGACCTAGACCCAATGCACTGAATAAAAGCAACACTTTTTGGAAGAGACATATCACTGGGTTTTACTAATTCTCCTCCTGTAGGACCACCGGCGTTAATTAATCTCTCAAACTCCATAGACGTTATAACATTCGAAAAACGTAAATAGCCATATTTCTTTAGTGTGATGGGATCAAAAACATCCAAACCAGTAGCTACAACTATAGTTCCAACATCCAATTCAACTATCTTCTCTTTTTCAAGAAAATCAATACAATTAGGACCACAAACTTCCCTACAACGACCACAAGTATTCTTGTCTAACCCAATACAACTTTTCTCATCAATAATATATTGAGCAGGAACAGCCTGAGCAAAAGGAATATAGATTGCTTTTCTTAAACTAAGACCAACTTCAAATTCGTTGGGAACTTCAATAGGACAAACTTCTACGCAATCCCCACAAGCAGTACAATCTTTAGTTACATGTCTTGGTTTTTTCTTAACTTTCACAGAAAAATTACCAATATAACCTGAAACATCTACAACCTCGCTATTAGCCAAAAGTTCAATATTAGGATGCTTACCCACATCAGACATTTTTGGAGCAAGAATACAAATTGAACAATCCATTGTAGGAAAAGTCTTATCAATTTGAGCCATTTTTCCTCCAATACTCGGAGACTTCTCAACAAGATACACTTTATAACCAGTATCAGCTAGATCCAAAGCGGCTTGAATACCAGCAACTCCACCACCAATAACCAATGCTTTTCTTGCAACCGGAACAGTAGCCTCTTCTTGAGGATTTAATAAAGCCGCTCTTGCTACAGCCATCTCCACAAGATCTTTAGCCTTCTTAGTTGCCTTTTCAGGTTCATACAAGTGAACCCAACTACAATGCTCTCGTATATTAGCCATTTCAAACAAGTATTTGTTCAAACCAGACTCTTCACAAGTTCTCCTAAAAGTTGGTTCATGTAACCTAGGAGTACAAGAAGCTACAACTACTCTATTTAGATCATATTCAGCGATATCCTTTTTAATTGTCTCTTGCCCAGGATCAGAACAAGTATAAAGATTATGTTTAGCCATAACCACATTTGGAAGCTTAGAAGCAAATTTAGCAACTTCTGCACAGTCAACTGAACCTGCTATGTTTTTTCCACAATGACAAACATATACTCCAATACGAAGCTCATCATTAGATTTAGATTTTTTACTTGTCAATTTTACCATTCTCTTTTCATTTATTTTTTTATCTCAGATAATTTCAAAGAAAGACTTTTAAGATAATTATCAATGGTCTCTGCTGCTTGTTTTCCAGCCAAGATTGCCTCTATTAATGTTGCTGGGCCATTTGCAACATCACCTCCCGCAAAAACACAAGGTGATGTGGTTTCCAAAGTAAACGGATTAACAGCTATTGTGTGATCCCTATTAATTTCAACCGATTCTGGAAGAAAAACCGTATTTGGATATTGACCAATTGCAACTATTATATAATTAGCTTCCATTTCAAATTCAGAACCTGGTATTGCAATCGGTCGTCTACGACCAGAATCATCCAACTCACTTAACTCATTTTTCACACATTCAATCCCAACTACTCTACCTTTTTTGCCAATAACCCTTTTAGGAGCTGCTAAATATTCAATTTTAACTCCATCTCTTTCAGCTTCTTTTACTTCCCAAAGATTTGCAGGCATTTCTTCTTTTGATCTTCTATACAAAATAGTAGATTCTTTAGCACCTAACTTTAAGGCAGTCCTGGCACAATCAACAGCAACATCACCTCCGCCAATTACTAACACTTTACCTGAGAGCTTTACTTTCCCCAAATTTGCTTTTTCTAAGAAATCAAGAGCATAAAAAACACCCTTTAGTTCTCTGCCTTCAATATCAAGGGTTTTCTCTTTATTAGCGCCTGTAGCCAGAAATACCGCATCATAATCTTTCAAAAGCGTTTCCATTTTAAGTTTCTTGCCAATCTCTTGATTCTTTTTTATTTTTACACCCAGATTTTTTATACAATTTACTTCAAAATCAACAATGTTCTTTGGAAGACGATATTCGGGAATACAACTTCGCAACATTCCACCACAAATTTTATGGCTTTCATAAAGCGTAATCTTATAACCTTTAAGCGCTAAAACCTGAGCTGCGGAAAGGCCTGCAGGACCAGAACCAACAATGGCTACCTTTCCTTTCTTGCTTTTCACACCTTTAGTTTTCTTTTCTTTGGCTTCAAAATCGATAATAGATTTTTTTATTACTCGATTAACATATTTATCTTTTTCAATAGCACGATTTGGATGAAAACAAACATAACAACAAGAAGCAGGCAAAGGAACTTTTTCTCTAATAATTCGCAAAGCTTCATAGAACCCTTCAGTATAACCATATCGAACTGCAAGTTTTCTCAGAGCTTGAAAAATTTCTGGCAGATTTATTTTTTGAGGACATCTATTATAACATCTATTGCACCAAGCACATAACCACAATGCTGCAGAATTAAGTAATTCAATATTACCTAAAGCAAGATTATGAAGTAATGTTCTAGGATTATAAGTATCTGGAAACAATTCAGCAACCGGACAGGCTGCAGTACAAATTCCACAGTCATAGCAATATTTTAGTTTCTCAAAATCAAAGGTTCTTTTTAGATATTTTTCTAAGTCTAATCCTTCAGTTTGGATTACCAGTTATTTCCCTCCCAGCGTTTGAACTCAGAAGTTTTCTTCTAGAGTATCAGAAAACATTTTTTTATAACATCGTTATTGTAGTGTAGTTTAAAAATGTTTTCTCTAAGAGCCGCAGAAAGCCAGTTTTTACAAATCAGCATTTCTGCGTGATTACTTTTAATACGAAATGCTGAATTCATATTGCACATTAAAAGGTACAAAAGAGCAATTATGCTTTTTGGTAAAAACTTTAAAAATTAATCATATATCCTCTAAAGATAAAAAAAATAAAATTCAAACAGAGATTATTATTTCATATCAATCATAAAAAAACAAAAAATGCATTCTTTATAACTCTTCAAACAAGAAAAGAAATTATTGAAAAAATCTACTAAAAAATTATTTTTCACAAAAAATCGAATATAAAAGTTAAACTTTGGCAATCTTCTTTTATAATCAACTTAACTATCATAGAATATCATTTATCAAATATTGGATTTGATCTCAAATTGCCTCAAATCTTCAAAAAAACCAGTCTTCTTACTTCTTCATTGATAGATATTCTTAAGATTAGAGCCCAAACCATTCAAACCGCAAGACAGTGGTTCAAACTTCATAATTATCTCGAAATTCAAGGACCAATAATAATACCTGCAAAAAAAGAGTGGGCAGACTATCTAAGCACTAAAATTTTTAATAAAACAGCTAATCTAGCTCAAGGTCTACAGCCTTACGATCAAGCGTTAGTAGAGAAATTTAAAAAAATCTATGCATTTCAACCTACTTTCAGATTGGAAAAAAAACAAAGCCAAAATCATTTGCTTGAATATTGGAGAATCGAAGTTGCACAAAATACTAGACTAGAAGAAGTAATCAAAAGTCAAGAAAACTTAATAGAATACATTTGTCAGGATCTATCAAAAATTCAAAATATCTCTTTTCTATTAAAAGATAAGTTAAAAAGATTAGAAAAAATGAAAGCTCCATTCCAAAGAATAACTTACGAAAAAGCTATCAAAATACTGCAAAAAAAAGGAGTGGAAATATTCTGGGGACAAACAATAGAAAAAGAATCTGAAATTGCACTTAGCCGTATGTTTAACAAACCATTCTTTATCACTGAACTCCCATTTAACGATCAAACATTTTTTTATGAAACCCTAAAACAAAAGCCCCAACAAACAAAATCAGCTGATTTAATTGCACCCGAAGGATTCACAGAATTAAGCAGCAGTGCACAAAGAATAACAAATAAAACAGAACTTAGAAAAAAAATGCAAGAAATACAAGTTAACCCCGAGGATCAAAAATGGTATTTACACCTAACAGAAACCGGCAATCCTCCACAATCCGGATTTGCATTAGGATTTGAAAGATTAATTCAATGGATGTGCAAACTGAGAAACATAAAACAAACAACACCTTATCCAAGAACTAATAAATGCATTTATCCTTGATTCTTATTTTTAAACTTCTTTACAGCACCCATATGCCTTCTCAGTCTATTTCTTTCAAGAATATAAGAGGGTAAAAGTTCCGGAGCAAAAATTATTGGTATGTTCAAAATAAAAATTATTAAAACACTCAAAAACGCACTTGGTATAATTTCCATAGATAAAGCGACAAAAGAACCAACACCCAAACTAAGAAAATAGGATATTAAACCTATCGAATAAATCTTTATTCGATTATTTTCATTGCTCAAATCACCCCAAACCACAAAAATATATAAAACAAACAAAATCCCCCACGTTAACCCACTTGCCCCATATACAATTAGATACACAATTTCTGTTTGAAATAAACCTATAAGAGCTGTACTAAACCCAAAAAACGTCAAACCAAACACTAATGAAAATCGTCTTCCTAATATATCGGCGACAAATCCTCCTAGCAAAACTCCAATTAAGACTCCTAAAACTTGCAATGATTCTAGTGTGAATAGCAAAGAATCAGAAATACTTTGGATAATAAAATTAGAAGTATTTGTAGCCAAAGTTGCATTAATCAAGGAAAATATAATCCATGGAATAAAATAGAGAAAAAACACTCTTCGCTCATAATAATTTTCAGGCATCTTTTTTATTGGAATTATCTTAATTCTAAAATTTTTGAACAACAAAGCAATAAACGGTAAAAAGCTAAGTGAAAAAGTAAGTAAAACTGATCCATAAAATTCAAGATTTGGCGCTATTGAAAAATTAACAACAAAAAATAGTAAAAAAACAAAGAGGCCAATTATTCCTCCTATTCTTCCCCGCTCTTCAGGCGAAGTTAAATTTCCAAAAACACATAAAGTGGTCAACATTGCCAAACTCATAAACAAAACAAGGAAAAAAATAAGTAGCAACCAAAAAGCTTCAAAAAAATTTATTAAAAAAAGAAGAGAAAAAATACAATTCAGAACAGAACAAAAGTAAATAATTTTAAGTTTACTAAACTTTTGGATAAAAAAACTCCCAAATAACAAAATAATACAAGTAAAAAAATACAAAATACCTTGAAGCATAACAATATCTAAGCTAGAGGGAATAACTTGCTCTAAAAAATTGGTAATCAAGAAATAATAAGCCTCAAAAAAAGCAAAGAAAAAAATTATAATAACAAAAAAGTCTCTTTTGGATATTTGAATTCCGGTTCTTAGGAAACTAGACAAGATAATCTATCACTAACTAAGTTTTTATTCTCTTAAGATTTTCGTTGTTCGAAAACGAAATAAATTTTATTAGAAATCCTTCGGAAGCCTATCTCGATGCATTATGAATATGCTAAATGTAAAAATATCGAATATGTCAGCTCATTTGCAGACTTTAGCGAGCTCAAAATACTATCCCCAGATCCAAGATGCTGTTGAGAAAAAGGATAAAAACCTTCTCATCAAGGTTTGTAGAAAAGCCAAGATTCCACAAATTGATATCAATTCAATTGTGTCTTTATTACTTTCAATGAACAACGCAGTGAAATGGCCGGCAGGATTCTAAGTAATTCAATTCTATATAATAGGAATTGATTCTACAAAGAATTTTGGCTGAAGTTCAATAAACGATCGGAGAGCTATAGTGGCTCTATTTTCTTTGAGACATTGAAGTGAAACGTTCGCTTCTTGAACTAAAAAATCCACCTTTTTTTGAATATCCACAAATACTGATGTTTCCAACATATCTTTTACTATCAATTTCACAGAAGCTGAGTCAATATTTTTTTTATCTAATAAGGTATCAAGTCTTTTTTTTAAAGTCTCTGAGATTTCACATGCCAAGAGTAAGGAATAAGGTAACGTTTTAAGCTTAATTTTATCAACTAGTTCCAAAGTTAAATTTAATGCCACACGAAAATCATTAATAAGTCCTAGAATCATACCTAGAGATGCTCCATATCTTCCTAGATTATCAACTTCGCTCTTTGATCCTTCACCAATTATAGCGCCTATTCTAAGACAGGTTTCTGTGTCAATGGATTCGGTTTTAATTTTCCATAATTTATCTTTACTAGAATAGGTTCCTTGGTTTCTCATTTCAAGCGAGCGTACTTCAACTTTAGTCATTACAGATAAAAGGTTCCAAATAAGCTGATTAATAGCATTTTTTTTTGTTTGGTTAAATTGAATTTTGTTTATGATTGAAAAAGCTTTAGCTGAAACCATACCTCCAGATATTAAAGCGATACTTGAGCCATATTTTCCAGAAAGCGTGGGTTTAAAAATTTTTGAGTATGACTGATCGATAATATCATCCCATAAAAAAAAGCTAAGATTGATTAGACTTATACCTAAAGCTGTATCATATGTGTCTTTTGGGTTACCTCCTACTGCTTCACATGAAAGGGCTATCAAGCTTGGAGTTAGAGGATCTCGCCAATTTCTAGATATGAATTCAAATGGTTTCTTTAAATCTTTTAATGTAGAATCATTTACCATTATTGAATTTGATTTTTCTGCTATAGATCCTCCATGTTTTTCAAGAAGTTTGAAACATTCATGTATTGCTGAATTTTGGTTCATAAAAAATATGTTAGGTTTCTTCACAGTTATGTGTTTTTTTATTATGAGAAATCATATGTTCATGTTCAGATTTGGATACAAAAGTATTATATCTAATGCTAAATGTATTTATGTGCATACAATTATACTATTAGTCTGGGTTTGATTTGTTGGCTAAAACGATTACTCCAACGAAAAATTTAGAATCATTACTAATCAAACTTATCGAAGAAGTCAAATTTGCAAATAAAAAACTTGATTTGATAATTAAACAAAACCATAATAAATTAACTCAAAAAAACAAAAAAACCTCTAACAACAAACTCACCAAAGACTCCCTAATAGTACCTGATGTTTTATCACTTTTATCATTACCAACACACCTAAGAAAAACAGTAATAGCACTCTACAAACTCGAAAAAGCAACAGCAGAAGATCTATCAAAAGAAACAAAACGACAGAGAGCCGTTGAAAGCGCATCAGCCAACCAACTCACAAGAATGGGTTATCTCAAAAAATTTCGTCAAGGACATAAAGTATACTTCTATATTGAACAAAAACAGGAGGAAAACAAATGACAACAAAAACAATCGCATTTCACTCCTCAAGAGGAGGAACAGGAAAAACAGTTATAGCTTCAAATCTAGCAACAATTTGGGCAAATAAAGGTTTTAAAGTAGCGCTACTAGATCTTGATTTTCGAGCACCAAGTCTTGCAGGCATATTTTTAAAAGCTCTAAAGAAACAATACAATTTCTGGCTAAACGACTTCATATCCGGCAGATGTAAAATAGAACAAGCCTTAATCGATGTAGCGAATGAATATGAACTTAAAGGCAAATTATTCTTAGGATTAGCAAATCCTTCAATTGAAGCTATCAGAGGTACAATGGATAAAAGCCAGGCATGGGAAGTATCTGCGGTAAAAAGACTTTTTTCAATGCGAAATACTCTCTCAAAAAAAATGGGTGTAGATTATATAATCCTTGATACGAGTCCTGGACTGCAGTATTCCTCAATAAATGCAGTTGTAAGTTCAGACATAGCAATAATAGTTACAACAAATGATGAAATTGATCTAGGAGGAGCTAAAAGCCTAATCAAAGACCTTTATGTCGAACTGGATAAAAAACCCGTTGTTTTAATAAACAAAATCTTTCCAGAAACTAATTCATCAATAGAAGCCGAAGAGAAAAAGATCATAAATAAAATTGAAAAACAGCTCAAAAGTCCTGTATTAGCTACTATACTATGTTATTGTGAAGTTCTTAAAGCCAAAAGAACAACACTTTTAGCTCTTGAAAACCCAGATCATCCTTTTGTGAAAAAACTAGAAACAATCGCAAAAACACTTTTTTTAACAAATAAACTAAATTTTGAGGCATAAGATATGGAAAATAAATTTGTTAGACAAATCAGAAGAAGGTTAGTTAAGAATTTTCTAGACACAATTTTCTTATCAGAACTTAAAAAGAATCAACCTCAAAGTGCATATGCATTAATGAATCTTGTTCATCGAAAATTTGGTTTTTTGATTAGCGCGGGCACAGTCTACGCACTTCTTTATTCAATGGAACGCAAAGAATTAGTGAAAGGAGAAATAAGCGAAAATAAGCGAATCTACAGATTGACCAAAAAAGGAAAAGAAACCATTGATATCATATTAAAAACAAAAGAAGAAATCTTGCAATACGCAAAAACTGTTTTTTAAAAAAAATTTTTTTGCAAATATAAAAATAGCACTAATAATAGCACAAAATTTCTTAATTTTTTTCTAATATCACAATATAACCAAATTGCTAAAGTAAAAATTAGAGTCCAACATAACAATTATTTTAGTACAATAAATTGTATTTGTGTTCTACAATAAATTTTATTAACAAGTTAAAATAATAGCCCAATTAAAGGGGATTGACATGAAGAAAAAAAGACTACCAGTAAGAGTGGGACCATAAAAATAAACCGCTATAATATAATACATCATCTTGATTTTTAATATAAGCAATCAAAGAAAGAATATCGTTAAAAAAAAATAATTACTTATTTTCATCTAGGAAGATTTTCTCGATCTTTTCACACCAAGGAATTACAAATTCATCATCAGAAAGAGCTCCTAAAACTTCATTTATTATTTCATCACTTGTTCTTTTTTTAGATTCTTCAACGAGAGAAAACTTTATTGTTAAGGTCCTTGGCACAGAAAAGAAATCCTCCTCACTCAAAATCCGCTGAATTAACCTATAAATTTTGTTCCAAAACAGAGTAACTTAGAGGAAAAAAAGTAACTAGTCGTTAGACAAAAATTCTAACTAAAAATATTTCTAATAATTAAGTAAAAACTAATTAAATTATTTTTTTAAGAAATCTTATATATAATAAATTTTGTTCCACAATATTATTCGAAATATTGGTTATTTTAAGAATTATATTATAGAATATTCTTCGACATATCTTAATCAAAACGATATTAATTCTAACTTACCAGAGCAAATAATAGAGCAAAAAGATTAACATGAAAATTGATTTTCTTGTTTTCTTGAATATTATCGCATAGTAATTTACTTTTTTCCTAGCTAGATTTTTTCTCGTTTCTTTTCTTTATACGTTTACGATCGGTGATGTCCCTTACTACTTCTAAAACATTACCTTTTCCTTTGGACTGCTTAAATGGGATTGCTATAATTTCATAAATCCTATTTGAAGTTGTGGTTTTCTCTGTAATTACAATCTTGTTTTGTTTGATGGCTTCTCTCATAGAACAATCCCAACAAGGTCCATTAAGACCTAGATAGGTTTTGTAGCATTTTTTGCCTATAGCGTTTCCAAATCGATCTTTTAGATATTTGTTTTGGAATTGAATAATATAATTTGAAGATACAATATCTAATCCCTCGTCAAGTGAAGACAATATTAAATTCAGAGTGAACAAGGCTTCCTCAGATTTTTTGCAGTCTCTAAGATCTTTGCCTATTGAACAAATCAAAGTTTTCCCTTCTGGATTGACTATTGGAACTAGAACATATTCAAAGGGAATCTTTGTTTCATCATTTGTAATAAGTGAAAGTTCAAATTTTGCTGGCGATTTATGAATTTCTTTTGTAGCTAATTTAATCTGTTTCTGGTCTTGCTTACCAAAATAATTATCTGGAAACTTTGAAGAAGATATTTCTTTATCTGAATATCCCGAAATACTTGAAAATGCTTTATTCCATTCTATTGCCTTATAAGTTTGTAAATCAAAAATAAAGATAGTATCCTCAAGCGAATCAATTATCTTAGTATAATAATCCTTTATTTCAGAGTAAATCTGAGTTGCAGGTTTATTCATTCTAAAGCTAACTCCTAAAAAAATCAAGCAAAAATTATTCAATTATTCATTATGCAATTCAACCTTTAACGGTTACGGAATTTTTATTAAACTGCTCAATTTTGACAATAATATAATGTTTAATGCAGCAAAATTAAGCCTTAATGCATCTTCATAGGGACACATTTCAACACATCTTGCACATAACATACATCTTGATTCAGTAACATCTCCACCTTTCTTCTCGTACATATTTGTAGCTTGTGTTGGACATACACGTTTGCAAACTCCACATTTGGTACATTTCTGTTCATTCTTTTTAAGACGGGTGAGAGCAAACTGCTTGAATGGAGTAAAAGTACTAAATAGAGCAGTCAGGGCACCTAAAGGACATATTCTACAAAAAAACCGTCTATAAGCTAGAGATAAAATAGTGATTATAATAAAGAGTATTAGATTTATTGAGGTTAAATAATACCCTGTTATCCAAAAAGGACCATAGATT